>SKJB01000134.1 GCA_007116145.1 Limnochordia bacterium
AAATCAAGCAATATTTCTCAATTCCACTAATACAATAAACATGAAAGAAATCTTACTCGCCGTAGCCCACAACGAATTCAGATCTATCGACTTCAAAGCCATCAAAGCCGCAGGAAATAGCGTGGTGTTTGATACGAAAGGCTTTTTGGTTCGTGAAGTGGTGGATGGGGGGTTGTGAATATTAAAATAATTTAATTTTCAAGAATGTATTTAGACAATAAATCAATTTTAATTACAGGAGGCACAGGCTCACTGGGCAAAGCTTTAACTCGCCATATTTTGTCCACTTCACCGGATATCAAGAAACTTGTCATCTTCTCACGCGATGAGCAAAAGCAGTTTCAAATGGCGCAGGAGTATCCTACCGCTGAATATCCACAAATTCGTTTTTTTATTGGGGATGTACGGGATAAAGACCGTGTAAAACGCGCTTTCAAAGACATTGATTACGTTATTCACGCAGCGGCCATGAAACACGTGCCAATTGCCGAGTATAACCCTGATGAGTGTGTGAAAACTAATATTGATGGCGCGCGTAACGTTATTGACGCCTGCCTGGAAACGGGCGTGGAAAGGGTCGTAGCCTTATCTACCGATAAAGCAGCCGCTCCAGTAAACCTTTACGGGGCTACCAAGCTTGCTTCAGATAAGCTGTTTGTAGCGGCCAATAATATCACCGGTTGGAACCCCATTAAATTTTCGGTGGTGCGCTATGGTAACGTAATGGGTAGTAATGGTTCAGTGATTCCATTTTTCCTAAACAAACGTAAAGAAGGCAAGTTGCCCATCACCGACGACACCATGACGCGCTTTAACATTTCGCTGCAAGGCGGAGTAGATATGGTGATGCACGCTTTAGAACACGCCTGGGGTGGGGAAATATTCGTACCCAAAATACCTTCTTATAAAATTACCGATGTAGCGGAAGCTATTGGACCGGAATGTGAGAAACCGGTAGTAGGTATTCGTCCCGGTGAGAAAATCCACGAGGAAATGATTACTGATTCGGATTCGTACTACACTTGGGACCTTGGTAAATATTATACCATCCTGCCCGCCACGCATCGTTGGAAGTTGGATGATTTCGTGAAAAACTTCAATGCCACCAAGGTAGCCCCTGGCTTTAAGTACAACTCAGGTGAGAATACAGAGTGGGAAACTGTTGAAAGCTTACGTGCCTTGATTAAAGAACACGTTGATCCAGATTTTAATGCACAGATTGATTAATCCACAGATTTTTTGGATTTTGCACAGATTAGCCCAGATTCAAATCAGTGTGTAATCAATGAATAATCTGTGTAAATAAGTGGATCACTTAAAAATCTGTGGATCCGGATAAACGAAGGTAATGCCCAATCTAAATGAAACATATCTTTTTGAAAATGAGAGCTACCAGATTATTGGTGCTTGCATGAATGTCCATAATGAATTGGGGCCTGGCTTTTTGGAGTCGGTATATCAGGAAGCACTTGCCCTGGAGTTCTTGGAGTCCGATGTTCCATTTGTGAAAGAGCAAAAACTACAAGTGTATTATAAAGAACATGTACTGAATAAGTTTTATGTAGCAGATTTCGTTTGCTTTGAGAAGGTCATTGTGGAACTTAAAGCTATTAATGGACTTATGAAAGAGCATAAAGCGCAAGTGTTAAATTACCTAAAAGCAACTGGTTACCAACTCGGTCTATTGATTAATTTAGGTTCAGGTAGCCTAGAGTATAAAAGGGTAATCCTTTAAAAATCAGGGATAATCAGTGCACAATCATTTTAATCAGTGGATCAATCAGTGAAAAATAAACAAAAATCTGTGGATATCATTCCCTACGGTAAACAAAATATAACCCAGTCTGACATAGACGCGGTAGTAGAGGTCCTCAAATCAGACTATTTGACGCAGGGACCTGCGGTGAAGCAATTTGAAGACGCCTTTGCGGAATACGTAGGAGCCAAGTATGCCGTAGCCGTAGCCAACGGTACCGCGGCCTTGCATTTAAATGCCTTGGCATTGGGCGTCAAGCCAGGCGATAAGGTAATTACCACTCCTATAACCTTTGCGGCCAGTGCCAATTGCGTGCGCTACTGCGGAGGGGAAGTAGTCTTTGCCGATATTGACCCAGATACTTATTTGTTGGACATCAACAATGTGAGAGCTATTCTTGAAAAGGATGTGAACAAAGAGGTGAAGGGCATTATTCCGGTAGATTTTGCCGGACGGGCTGTAGATTTAGAAGCCTTTCGAAAGCTAGCCGATGAATACGGTTTGTGGATTATTGAAGATTCATGTCATTCTCCTGGTGGTTATTTCATCAAAGGGAATGGGGAAATTTCAAAATGTGGCAGCGGAGAATTCGCAGATCTAGCCATTTTCTCTTTTCACCCCGTAAAACACATCGCCACCGGTGAAGGTGGTATGATCACCACCAATAACGAGGAATTATACCACAAACTGCTAGAACTCCGCACCCACGGCATCACCCGCGACCAAGATAAATTTCAAAAAACCCTGGAATTCGCGAAAGGCGAGCCACGAACCGCGAGTAGCGAACCGCGAACCGCAAACAACGAATGGCCCGCCTGGTACATGGAAATGCAAACTCTCGGCTATAATTACCGGATCTCCGACATCAACTGCGCCTTAGGTTTATCCCAACTACAACGAGCAGCAGAAGGACTGAGCCGCAGACAAGAAATTGCGGCACACTACCACGAGGCATTTAAGAACATACCCCAAGTTACCGACCAAAATTATGAAGCAGCCAACAGCCAACAGCCAACAGCCAACGGCCATGCATATCACCTCTACGTTATCGAAACCGAAAACCGCTTAGGTTTATACAACTACCTGAGGGAACATAAAATATTCGCCCAAATCCACTACATCCCTTGTCATCTCATGCCCTATTACCGAGAACAAGGCTGGAGAGAAGGCGATTTGCCGTATGCTGAAAAATATTACCAAGGTTGCATCAGTTTGCCAATGTATCCAACTCTAACGGACGAAGACCAAACGAGAGTAATCAACATAATCAAAGATTTTTACAGCTAATGAAACTTGCTATTTGTGCCCATTTGCGTTTCTCGTTTGTGATAATCTGTGGAAAATCTGTGTCAATCTGTGGATAATAACCTCTGCATCATACCAGCCCGTGGAGGCAGTAAGCGCATCCCACGTAAGAACATCAAAGATTTTCTAGGAAAGCCTATTATTGCCTATTCCATTGAAGCTGCCTTAAAGTCTCGATTGTTTTCTGAAGTTATGGTTTCTACCGATGATGCCGAAATAGCCGAGGTGGCGAAGACTTATGGGGCAAAAGTCCCTTTTATGCGCAGCAAAGAAAATGCGGATGATTACGCCACTACATTAGATGTGGTGAAAGAGGTGTTAACCTCCTACGAGGATTTGGAAATGACCTTTGATAATATTTGCATCCTTTACCCAACCGCGCCTTTTGTAACGGCCGCAAGGCTGAGAGAGGGCTACAATCATTTAGATACTAATAATGCGGCCATTCCAGTGACGGAATTCTCTTTTCCTGTGTGGAGGGCTTTTAAAATAGAAGCAGAACAACTCGCTTATCAGTGGCCCAAACATGAAAAAAGTCGTTCGCAAGATTTAGAAACATTATACCACGATGCGGGTCAGTGGTACTGGATTAAAACGGATAGTGTTCAGAGTACATTAGTGCCAAGACAGACAGCCCCTGTCGTCTTAAACCCCATGGAAGTACAGGATATAGATACGATAGAGGATTGGAAGAATGCGGAATTAAAATTTCGTCTCTTAAGTGAAGCCTAAAGTTTTATTTAGAGTAGACGCCAACAAAAAAATTGGCTGGGGGCACTTCTACAGGTGTGTTGCACTTGCTGATATGCTAAAAAATAGTTTTGATATTTCATTTGCCATTTCTGATCCAATCAATGATTTAATTAATGTTCTTGAATCCAAATCTATTAATATAATAGCTCTTCCATCTCAAGTTTATACCACACCTGATAGACGAGGAGACAAAGAGCTTAATTTTGATTTAGAGGAATTGTTAGGTGATGTAAATGTTGTAGTACTTGATGGATACTGGTTTGGCCCTAGCTATCAGCAGCAACTTCGAAAACATCCGGTTAAAGTAGCTATAATTGAAGATGAGGGGAGGGGTAGGTACATGGCTGATCTAATAATCAATCATGCACCTGGAATACCAAAAGATAAGTATCAAACTGACAATGAAAATCCTCTATTCGCCTTAGGTACGGAGTATGCTTTGCTCAGAGCTGCTTTTCTTAAAACTGCAAGAGTCCAATTTAAAAAGGAGTCATACATTAAAAAAGTTTTAATTTCCTTTGGAGGATTAGACTATTATGATAATACTTCAAAAACTCTCGACTGGTTACTGAATAATACAAATGTAAAGGTGCATGTGATAATTGGAGCAGGATACAGTCACCAAGAAAAGCTTAAGAAAGTAATGAGTAATGCACAGACAAGGGTTATATTATCGCAAAATCTAAATGAAGAGCAAATGGCATCAGCAATGAAAACAGCAGGTGCAGCAGTTCTACCGGCTAGTGGCGTTTTATTTGAAAGTATTGCTTGCAGACTTCCTGCTATTAGCGGTGCTTACACCCAAAACCAAGAGGCTATATTTAATGGCTTTCTTTCGGAAGGGCTTATCATTGATGGAGGTGATTTTACAAATCTCACCGAAGCTTGGTCTCGCTTGAAAAATACAGACTTTGCTGACCTTAAACAAAAACAAGTTACTATGATAGATGGTAAATCTCCAGAACGTTTTAATAAATTATTTAAATGTCTACTTTAAAGATTCAGGTACTTGTGGATAACCGTGATTCCTGGATCATTCCATACACCATGGAACTGGTTTCCAAACTGAAGCGAGACGGAAAATACGCCAGTCTTATTCATGAGCATGATGATGTGGAAGAAGGAGATATACTTTGCCTGCTAGCCTGCGAAAAGATTTTTAGAAAATTAGATTTAAACATACATAATCTGGTGGTGCACGAGAGTGACTTACCCAAAGGCAAAGGCTGGTCGCCATTAACATGGCAGATTCTAGAAGGTAAAAATAAGATTCCGGTTACCTTGTTTGAAGCAGCAGAAGACGTGGATGCTGGCCCCATTTACGCTAAAGAATATATTGAATTGGATGGCACAGAGCTTTTACCTGAGATAAAGCATAAGCAGGGTTTGGCTACGCAAAAACTGATAGTTGACTTTATAAGGCAATACCCGGATATAGAAGGTAAGAAACAATATGGTGAAGAAAGTTTTTACCCAAGAAGGAAACCGATGGACAGCAAACTGGATATACAGAAAAGTATTGCAGAGCAATTTGACTTGCTGAGGGTATGTGACAATGAAAGATATCCTGCATTCTTTATTAAGGAAGGGAAACGATATAACTTAAATATTTATAAAGATGAATGAGATATCAACCAAATTCTCTAAAATTGGTCTTAGTAACGAATGTTACTTGATTGCAGAAATAGGGAGTAATCACAATGGTAATTTTGACCAAGCCTGTGAAATGATTGAAAAGGCTGCAGAGGCAGGGGTTAACGCAGTAAAATTTCAGACGTTTAAGGCGAAAAATCATTATTCCACTAAAACCCCTAATATTGGTTTATACGAAAAAGGCATTTACGAGATAATAGAAGAATTAGAAATTGATCGAACATGGCATACTAAGTTGGCTGAAGTATCAAAAAATTCAGGGGTTGACTTTCTGGATTCACCTTGTGATTTTGAGGCTATAGATTTAGCTGTGCAGGTTGATATGCCACTTTTAAAGGTTGCCTCCTTTGATATGGTAGATATAAGATTAGTCGAACGGATCAGTCAGACAGAGAGAGGAGTAATTCTTTCTACAGGTATGGCCAACATGTCGGAAATCGAAACAGCCGTGAACATTTGCAGGCAGAACAAAAATGATAAAATTATAGTCTTGCAGTGCACAAGCATCTATCCAGCCCCGGTACAGCTTTCTAACCTAAAAGCTATGGAGACTATTAAGCGGGCATTCAACGTAATTGTGGGATATTCAGATCATACAATGGGAGATCATATTCCTTGTGCAGCCGTAGCCTTGGGGGCGAAGGTAATTGAAAAGCATTATACACTGAGTAGAAATATGAAAGGTCCAGATCATGCTTTTGCTATTGAGTCTCACGAATTGAAAGATATGGTATCGAAAATCCGAGATATCGAGTCAGGCCTAGGTGATGGCATTAAGAATGGGCCGCGTCCTGAAGAGATGGAGTTTTACCAAAAAGCCCGCAGGAGCATAATCGCAAAAAGAAATATAGCCCAAGGAGAAATCATCAAAGATGAAGACTTGATTATAAAAAGACCTGGTAGCGGCATACATCCATCACAACTTTCGATAGTAGTAGGACGCACCGCCCAAAGGGATATTGAGGCGGAAGAACCATTAACTTGGGAAACTATCTAACATTAGATAAATGAGTAAAATACTTTTAAGTGGGTTAGGTGGATCACTCTTCCCTTATTTAGACAATGGGTTGAAAGATAAACATCAACTCTTTTATGTAGATAGTAATAAGTCATTGAAAAAGCTTTATCCTGATTTGAATTTTACGCCAGCGCCATTGGTAAGCGATCCTCTGTATAAAGATTTTATCCTGGACTTAATCGAAAAGGAGAAAATTGACTTCTACATACCATTAATTGATGAAGAACTTCTTTTAGCCAAGGCAGAAATCGAGAAGAATTCCTTTGCTCATGTAATTGCTCCTACCCCAATGTTTATTGAACTTTGCTTGAATAAATATAAGCTTATGAACTTTCTTCAGGAGCACAACCTATCTCATATAGAATCTTACCTGGGGCATGAATATAACGACCAAATGGACTATCCAATTTTTGTCAAGCCGGTTTCAGGAAGAGGAAGTAGGGGGATTCGGAAAATTGAATCCAGAGAACAGTTACTGGCCTACTTCACTTTGGAGGGTTACCGACCTGAAGAGGTTTTGATACAACCCGTAGTAAGCGGGAAGGAATATACGGTGGGAGTAACCACGAATAACTGCAATCAGATTCTCTGTATAGGCAGTAAGCGGATCATTAGTAAGAAGGGAATCACTCAAATGGCCGTTACCGAATACAATGAAATTATCAATGATTTGGTAATCAAACTAGTGGAAGCAATGAAGCCGAAAGGCCCCATTAACGTTCAGCTCTTTTTGACAAATGAAGGAGAAATCAAAATATTTGAAATTAACCCACGGTTCTCTACCACCAGTATTCTTGAGCTAGAGGGAGGGGTCAATATTGTCACTAAATACCTCGAAACCATTGATAAAGTTGAAACGGGGGACATTAATATACCCAAACCAGGGCTGATTATTCATCGTAGATGGGAAAGTATCTTCTACAATGAATAAAAAGGTATTGTTAGTAGGTGGGTCTGGTTACTTAGGTCGCAACTTGAAGTACGCCCTTGCTAAAAAGGGGTATGATGTAACTATCACAGGAACCCGTGAGCCTTCAGAGGCTGGGTATATTAAGATCAATTTGGAAAAGCCTAGTACTTTTGAGAATGTGGCTAGAACTAACTATTACATGGTCATAGTATTGGCATCGAAAATCCGATCATTAGGTACCCAACAGATTGGGCACCCTGATTTTGAGATAAATGTTAATGGACTAGGACAATTTTTAGATTTTATTAGAAGCAAAGAAATCACTAATAAATTGGTTTACATGTCTTCAATGACAGTGTATTCACCAGAGAACAATTCTCCGGTCGAGGAGAATATGAGTTTGGCTCCAATTTCGACCTATGGTTTAAGCAAAAAAGTTGCGGAAGACTTGATTCGTTTTGCAAGTCATCATTCTTCTATTAAGAATATGATTTTGCGGTTGCCAGGAATTTATGGTGGAAATCGGCAAGGAGGCTTTATTTATAATACTATTCAGAAAATAAAGCGTAGCGAAAAAGTACAGATTAATACTACCGGGCTTGGATACTGGGAAGCTATCCATATAGATGATCTGGTTGATATGATAATTCAACTGCTCTCAAATTACGGCTGGCAGGAGAAAGTCGAAACCTATAACCTGGGCTATGGTGAGGAGACTGATATTTGCCAGACAGGAAAGTTTATAGGAGAATATCTAGGAGCTTCTGATTTAATAGAGATTCTGGATAATACTGGTTACGTTCAGCTATATATGGCCAACCAAAAAGTCAAAAGGCTGACAGAATTAAAGAACGATTATTACAGTCGCCTTAAAACCTATATCGATTCACTTTTATGAGGTTTGTAATTGGTGACATACATGGTGAGCTAAGCAAACTCAAGAAGTTAATAGAGCATATAGGGAGAACAGACGCCAATCCTACCCTAATTTTTATAGGAGATTATTTAGATAAAGGAGAATCACCTAGACTTACCCTTGAATTTTTGGTTAATTTATCACATAGACATAATTGTACTTTCCTTGTAGGTAATCATGAATACATCTGGTTAAATCTAGAATATGACTTTGAGAAATATCAGCAGTATCTTCTGAAGTACGGAGGAACCAATACCATGATATCCTTTGGAAGTTCAAGTCTGAAAGAGACTCGTACTAAGATGCTTTCTGAATTTGGAGACTTTTTTACTAATCTGAAAAGTTACTGGAAGAATAGTGAATTCATAGTTGTGCATAGTGGTATTGCTCCTGAAGATTACGATAAATGTTTAGATGAGCTTCAGCAAACAGATTTTCTCTTTAACCGTTATGAATTCATAAAGAAGCAAGGTCTATTCCAATGCAAGTACAAAGTTATTTTTGGTCACACTGGTTTCTATCAACCCTATGTGGATCCATATAAAATTGGAATAGATACTGCTGCTTGCTTCTTAGAGAGCCAGCCATTATCAGCGATTTGTTTAGATAATATGCATTTTTATAATTCAAACCATGAGACCTATACAGTTGATTCTAAAAAGTTTGACTTTTGCCCAATGATTCCTAGAACCAAACCTTGGAGAGCTATATGATCAATCTTACAGATAAGAAAATCATGGTAGTGGTTGCCCATCCTGATGATGAGGTCCTAGGGCCAGGGGGAACTATGCACCGCTTAATTTCAGCATATGGTTGTCAAGTGCGTGCGGTGATACTAGGTGAAGGTATCACCTCGCGCTCGGATGCTCGCGATGCAGAAAAGTGGAAACGGGAACTTGAAGTGCATCGCAGCAATATTGAATCAGCACAAAAAGCAATAGGCTATGAGTCGGTTGGGATTTATGATTTACCCGATAATCGTTTCGATACTGTAGCCTTGCTCGATATAATTAAAATTATTGAAAAGGAGAAACAGGGGTTCAATCCTGAAGTGATCTTTACCCATCATGGCGGAGATGTAAACATTGATCACCAGCGCACTTTCGAGGCAGTAGTTACTGCCTGCCGTCCCATGCAACAAGAAGATGTAAAGACCATTATAACTTTTGAAACCATGTCAGGTACCGAGTGGCGAGCATCCAGTGACCCAAGACACTTTCTACCCAACATGTTTGTAGAAATACGCAAAGATGATCTGCAAGCCAAAATTAAAGGAATGGAGGCATACGAGTTTGAAAAGCGTAAATACCCACATCCAAGGTCACCGGATGGGTTGAAAATAAGAGCCCAAATGTGGGGAGTAGCTAATGGCGTAGATTATGCAGAGGCATTTCAGGTGATAAGACTAATTGAAAAGTTATGAAAATAGGACATAAAGACTTGAAAGCAGATGGCGTTTTTATCATCGCAGAATTATCAGCCAATCACAACGGAAGCTTAGAGACCGCATTGGAAACTATTCGTGCCGCCAAACGGGCAGGAGCGGATGCCATTAAGTTGCAAACTTATACTGCCGATACAATGACAATTGATTCTGATAAAGATGATTTTGTCATCAGCAGCGGAACCATTAGGGATGGTAGAAAGCTTTATGAGCTTTATCAGGAAGCGTACACCCCCTGGGAGTGGCATAAGGCCTTGTTTGATTGCGCCAAAGAAAAAGGCTTGATTTGCTTTTCTTCGCCTTTTGATAAAACAGCCGTGGATTTTCTGGAAAACTTAAACGTGCCGGCTTATAAAATTGCTTCCTTTGAAATTACTGATATACCTCTTATTGAATATGTTGCCTCTAAAGGAAAACCCATTATTCTCTCCTCAGGTATAGCCACTATGGAAGACATTGAGCTTGCATTAGATGCTTGCAGAAGAATGGGAAATAACGATATTGCTCTATTAAAATGTACTTCCAGTTATCCTGCTCCTATTGAGGAGGCCAATATGGTGATGGTGAAAGATTTTGCAGAGCGTTTTGGAGTTATTGCAGGGCTTTCGGATCATACAATGGGAGCTACTGTGCCTGTTGTAGCCACTTGCTTTGGTGCAAAAATCATTGAAAAACATTTTATTTTGGACCGTTCTATTGGTGGTCCCGACGCTTCATTCTCCATGAACGAGCAAGAATTCACCGATATGGTGAAAGCCGTTCGTGAGGCAGAAAAAGCTATTGGAGTAGTCGATTATAATTTGACAGAAAAAAAAGCCAAAGGAAAAGATTTTTCGAGGTCACTATATGTTGTTAAAGACATTAAAGCGGGAGAAGTCATTACAGAAGAACATGTGAGAAGTATTAGGCCGGGTTTTGGGATGCATCCAAAAGAATTAAATAATTGGATAGGCAAGCATTCGCCCAAAGATTTTGAGAAGGGGGATAGGTTTTTAATTTAACTTAAACAATCGTAATTGACGCAAGCTATGAATTTGTATAAACCCAATTATAACGAATACACTGAAGAGGAGAAGTTTCGAATTAAAGAGGCAGCTCCAACAGATGCAATAGTTAAAGTAAATAGCAGCCTAATTAATAGACAATTTAAAAGAAATGCTTGGGTTAAATTAAGTTATAGTGGTAAATCTA
>SKJB01000111.1 GCA_007116145.1 Limnochordia bacterium
AAGCGATGAATTATGCGAAACTCCACTTGGTTTTAGTTGTTTCTGATTACGCTAACTTGTGTCGAAAACGTAACTTTTCGAGTTTGCTAAACGAAGAAGTACTTTCCGAGCAGGTTCCTAGGGATAAATCCGCTCCACCCGCCCACTGATCATACAGGGTATTTCGTAGTTTATGGTATCCAACCACTCAGCCCATTGATCAACAGAGATCTCCCGCTCCTTTTGTTTACCGATTAAGACTACATGGGTGCCTAATTCCATCAGTTGATCTCCTACATCCACCATACAGTGATCCATGGTAATCCGCCCAACCAATGGATATTCTTCTCCATTAATCAGTACATGCCCACAATTGCTGAGACGCCGTGATACTCCATCAGCATAACCAATAGGTAATGTGACAATGGTTGTTTCTTTCCAGGTAACATACGTACTATGATAGCTAATAGCTGTTCCTGGAGGTACACGTTTTTGCGAAACAACCTCCGTATGCAAACTAAAAACTGGACGTAGATCCATTGATTTTTCTGCTGTGGGATATAAACCATACGCCCCCAAGCCAATCCGCACCATATCTAAATGAGTTTCCGGCAATAAAATAGTAGCAGCTGTATTCGCACAGTGCTTTAAAGGAATTCCTATCCCCTCTTTTTTTAGCTCTAAGAGGAGCCAAGAAAACCGTTGCCACTGCCATTTTACATAATCACCCGCAGGCATATCAGCAGAGGCAAAATGCGTAAAAATTCCTTGAATCTCTATTCCAGATAAGCCTTGTACTCTTTTGATAAAGCGTACTGCGTCTTCTGGCGCTAACCCTATTCGTCCCATCCCAGTATCAACTTTAATATGAACTCGCACCGTTTTGCGAAGGCGACGTGCAATGTTTGCAAGCGATTGGACCATGTCCCATTGATAAACCGTTGCCACTAGATCCTTCGCAACACATACCTCTAACTGTTGCCCAGATAAAGCCCCTAATACAAGAATGGGAGCTGCAATTCCTGCTCGCCGTAGGCGTACCCCCTCATCAGGTAGAGCCACAGCCAACCAGTTCGCACCATTGCTTAAGGCTGCTCGAGCAATTTCCAGGTCCCCATGACCATACGCATCAGCCTTGACAACTATCATTAATTGACAGTTCGGTTTTAACAACCTTTTAAACTGTTGAATATTGTGCCCTGCATTCCCTAAATCCACTTCGGCCCACGCCGGGCGATCCATCTGCATCAATTTGCTCACTCCAATTCAGGTGCCACGGCTCGAATCACATCAGAACGAGTAATTAGACCCAAAAGCCGCTTCCCTTCAACAACAGGCAAGCGATTCACTTTTCGCTCCACCATTATTGTAGCAATCTCCTCCAAGGATGCTTCGGGCCTTATGGTATGTAATTTGGTGGTCATTACTTCCCCCGCAGTAATTGCTGTCACTTTCTTTAATTCCTTTTCTAACCGATCCGGACCTTCTAAGTAGATCACTCCACCAATAAACGGTAAAAACGTCGGCAAGTCAAGCTTCTTAGCCCGCACAATCAGATCATTTTCGGTAACAATTCCTAGTAATTCATCACCTGCCACCACAGGAATACCACTAATCCTCTTTTCAATCATTAGCTTTACTACATCCTTAAGGGACGTATCTTCTGTAACTGCAACAACATCCTTACTCATTAGATCTTTCGCTTGCATCTGCAAACACCTCTCTATTAGGATTACTACTTGAGTAGTTCTGGCAAAACCTGCAATAGATCCGAAGCGATTAAACCGCGACCTCCGCGGCCGATGAAAAACTCATCGCCTGCCTTACCGTGATAATAAACACCTGCAACAGTAGCCATTAAGGAATCCATTCCTTGGCAGAGTAACCCACCAATGATACCCGACAACACATCTCCCATCCCAGCTGTGCCCATTCCCGAATTACCTGTTGTGTTAATATACGTTTGCCCATCGCCTACAATTATCGTGGGAGCGCCTTTCAACAATATATTCACCCCAAATTTTTGTTGTGCTCTTTGGGTTGTATCTATCCTTTGTTGATTAATCCGCGGTACCTCTAGTTGCATTAATCGTCCCATTTCACCTGGATGAGGTGTAAACACCCATTTACGGCGGATAATTGGCGAAATGGTGGTCAGCATATCTATCTGCTCTGACAGACTGTTTAATCCATCCGCATCGAGTAGAAGAGGACCCTTCCAGGTTGTGAGAACTTGCTTTACTAAATTTGTAATGTGTTCATCCCGTCCCAAACCCGGACCGATGACTACAGTATCTTTGCCAGCAAATAATTTACGTAATGCATCCCAACTATCTGGTCCAAAGCGCCCTTGAGCGGTTTCGGGCATACCCTTAATCATAATCTCACTAGGTGGATAAAAGCCAACTATACTCTCTGGTACTGCTAGTGTAACCATGCCTGCACCAGATCGGAGTGCTCCACAACTAGTAAGGTAGGCAGCCCCGGCCATCTCACGACTACCAGCAATTACTAGACAGTGCCCAAACGTCCCCTTATGGCCCCAAGCTGGGCGCTTTGGTAAGAACTCTGCTATTTGAGGGGTGGTCATCTGACACTTGATTTGATCAGTCAATGAATGAGGAATACCAATATCAACTACACTAACTTTCCCACAGCATTCGCAACCTGGATAAAGTACCAGACCCGTCTTTAAAAAGCCTAATGCTATGGTGTGAGTGGCCTTCACCGCACCATTGCCAACCGCACCACTAGTAGCATCTACTCCAGTAGGTATGTCGATAGCAACGATTGGAATTGTATACTTATTAATGAGTCCAACAACGTCAGCTAACCCACCACGGAGCGCACCCTTTGCTCCTGTACCCAATATCGCATCCACTACAATATCAGCCAACGATAAACTAATTCGTAACTTACCCGAGGATTGCGACGAGATGAATTCGACGTTGCCGTGCAATTTTTCGAAAATCAGTACGTTGTGGGCACAATCGGCGGACAACTTATCCGATTGACCATAGATAAACACCTTTACTTTGGCCTGCTTATTCAATAGATGCCGAGCAACCACTAAACCATCGCCGCCATTATTACCACTACCTGCAAAGATAACGATTTGCTTGCCTGACAAATCGCCAAACTCTTGTTGCATATAGGATACCACGGCTACTCCAGCATTTTCCATCAACACTAAGCTCGGAATACCCAAATCCACCCTAGCTTGTTTATCGACCAAACGCATTTCTGCTGTGGTTAACACTACCATAGGCTACTCCTCTCCAACAGCAATTGCATAGGCAATCGCTGTATCCCTTCCGTGGGATAGACTGAGTAGAATTTCTTTAATTCCCATCTCTTGTGCAATCTCTTGCGCTCTATCACTAAGGTTTACACAGGGTTTACCCCATTTATCTGGAAGTATCTCAATCTGATTGAAACTAACCCCTCGCTGCCAACCACATCCCAGGGCCTTCATGATAGCCTCCTTACCCGCGAATCGGACTGCCCAAGAAGAAACACCTTTACGAACCAACAATTCTTGTTCTTCGGCAGTAAACAGTTTTTCACAAAATCTATGCCGTTTTATTGCTCGGGCTATCCGTGATATCTCAATGATATCAACACCACATCCCAGGACTAAATGGCCCATCAGTCATCACTCCACAGTTACGCTATCGCCAAATTAAGCGGTTTCGGGCAATGACAATCGCCCCGTAGAAATCTTTATGTGCACTCTCTTTAATCCTATTCGCTAAGGAATGGACAACTCCTTTAACGGGACTGCATATCGTTCCTACCATACCCGCAGTTGGTAGTTATGCCCGAACTCGTAAGTCTAAGACCCCTGTTCAGTTTGGACAACTGTGACTACGGATTGTACCACCTCTTCAACTAGTTGCTCGTCAGGGTGCTCACCCATAACACGTATGAGTGGCTCTGTACCTGAAGCTCGAACAAAAATTCGTCCATCTGGTGCTAGTTCCTGTTCCGCTTTCGTAATGGCTTGTTTAATGTGCACATTATCTTCCCATCCGCGATTACAAGCCACTCTGACATTCGTAAGAATCTGGGGAAATACAGGCATGACTTGTGCTAATTCCGATAAGCGAGCCTTGCGTTCTACCATCACAGCTAGAAGCGCGAGAGCACTTAGACAGCCATCTCCAGTCGTATTATGCTCTAAGAAAATAATATGGCCGGATTGTTCGCCACCTAAAGCAAGCCCCTGTTCCAACATAGTTTCCAACACGTAGCGATCACCAGCGGCTGTCAATACCACATCGCCACCAGCCTGTAAGAAGGTCTGGCGTAACCCTCCATTACTGTAGACAGTTGCTGCAATCTTTTTATTCGGCAACTGACCTTTGGCCAATAGATCCAATCCACAAACTGCCAGAATATGATCTCCATCTACTAGATTACCCCGTTCATCCACAGCTAACACACGATCAGCATCCCCATCAAGGGTAATTCCTAAATCAGCTCCTATTTCCAAAACATACTTTTGCATCTGTAAAGGATGAGTGGAACCACATTGATGATTAATGTTTATTCCAGTGGGTTTATTGTTAATAACTGAAACCGTAGCTCCAAGCCGTCGTAATATTTCAGGAGCCCCTTGATAAGCAGCCCCGTTTGCACAATCGAGGGCAATGTGTAAATCCGATAAATCGATTTGTACTGTGCTTTCTAAAAAATCTAGATAGATGTCAAGAGCCTTCGTTTCCCGATAGAGACGTCCAATATTTTCACTGACAGCACGTCTTAAATCGTTGTTCTCTAAATTGGCTTCTATTTCATCCTCAACCGCATCTGTCAGTTTCAATCCAGTACTGGCAAAAAACTTAATCCCGTTATCACCATAAGGATTATGCGATGCAGAAATCATAATTCCACAGCTAGCCTGCATTCTTTTTGTTAAATAGGCCACAGCCGGCGTCGGGATTACATCTAATAAAATTACATCGCCCCCAACGGAATTGATGCCGGCAATTAGCGCAGCTTCTAACATATCGCCAGATATACGTGTATCCTTACCTATAAGGATTTTTGGTCTTGCTGTATCACGAGCTAGAATAGCGGCTCCTGCTCGTCCAAGGGCAAACGCTAATTCTGGTGTCAACTCTCGATTAGCCATACCTCTAACTCCATCAGTTCCAAATAATCGTCCCATCTTAAACTACCTCCCGCTTAACGCTCCTTATTGCTCTCTCTTTCGAACTACTACTCCGGTTGTTCTGGTTCTGATTCTAGTTCTGGTTCTGGTTCTAGTTCTGCTTCTAAGTCTGGTTCTGGCATACCTTCAGGGAGATCCTCAGACTGCTCTTCGAAGGCGATCCTGGCAATCTCTAGTTGGACAAGAACTCGTGGTGGTTCTGTAGCACTCAACCCCTCTGGAATCAGCACGTTTAATTCCAGAGTATGTGCACCCACATCAAACTGTTCCAACCAGATCGATTCTGTGAGCAGTTGCTCCACTGGGGTTGGATGATTCGCACCGATATTAACGCGTAAGACTGTCGGATTAATCTCTACTCTATTAATCTCTAAGTGCGGAGCTAAAATCCCTTGAAACTGTGGAATAACCGGTATCTGCTGTTCATATTGTTGCAGAACTTGTTCTAACACAACCCGAACCTCATCAGGAATAACGCTCACCTGATCAACAGTACGACCTTGATCGTCAATGGCCCGTACTGGGAAATTTCCTTCTAAACGTGTAGCACTGCCACCAAGGGCAATATCAGCCACTACTTGCCTAACGCTGTCTAATGCGCTACGCGGCCCTCGCACCATAACTTCGGATGGGTTTGGCGTTAAACTCTGTATTCCTTGTTCGGGCACTAATCCGATTAAAGCTACAGATACGGCAAACGTTTGCTCCAAAACTCGTTCGGTTCGAAGACGAACCCAACGCGGGGAAATCGAGACTAATTCTATCCCTGTTGGCACTGTTACATCAACACCATATGTTCCTTCACCTTCAATGACTCCACTTAAATCAATTGTCGCACGAATTTCACGTTCGGCTGCAGGAATCAAAGGAGCAAATCCACGGACCCCGACCCGAATATTTTCAGGCTCTGTCAGGAGTGCAAAATCTGGAGATAAATCCCCTATCTGAGCCTCTATGCTCAGAGTTCGTTCGACTGTAGAAAACCGCCCTTCACCCCCAGCTAGAAACCACAAAACAACGGCTAAAAATAGGGCAAAAAAACGAAAATAGAGATTTTCATCCTTGACCAAAACACGAATACGCTTTGCAAACAGCGTGATTAGCTGCTGTCGTTTATTCATTTATTAACCCCTCCTAAAACGAAAAGGTTCATCAGACCTGTGCAAATACGCCTGCAATTGCTCGGTCAGTCGACTCTCTGTAAGATATCGGCGTAATTGACCTCCAACAGCTAAAGATATAGCGCCTGTTTCCTCCGAAACCACAATAATGAGAGCATCTGTTTGTTCCGATAAACCGACAGCAGCTCGATGACGCGTCCCTAACTGGGAATCAAGGGAACTTTCAGTCAGAGGAAGAAAACAAGCTGCTCCCATTATGCGCTCACTGCGAATAATCACCGCTCCATCATGGAGTGGTGAGTTAGGTTCAAAAACATTCGCTAGCAACTCAGTGCTTATTAGGGCATCAAGTAAAATTCCAGTTTCCACGAATTCTTGCAATCCAGTCTCGCGTTCAATTGCGATCAAAATCCCAACACGACGTGCACTTAATGTAACCGCTACTTTGACCACAACGTCGATTACAGTCTGCACTTGATCCTTACTGGAGCTACCAAACTTTGCAAAGAACTGTCCCCGCCCTATTTGCTCCAAAGCGCGTCGTAATTCAGGATAAAAAACAATGGGTAGAGCAACAAAAATAACCGTTGTACTCTGCTCTAATAACCAGCTTACGGTTTGCAAAGCAAGTGCCTGGGCTACCAGGCTAGCCACAAAAACTACAGCGAGGCCTTTAATCAGAGTCGTTGCGCGGGTGCCACGAATTACATTCATCAACTTATAGATCACATAAGCTACAATAAAAATATCTACTGCATCTAGTACTGTGAACTCCACCTAGGAAAACTCCTTTTTTGCGTTAACAGAATATCATAAAATGTGGTCAGCGTTTGATCGCCTTCGAGAATAAAAGTTTCCATACCACACTTGCTCGCCGCACCATCATTCTCGTAATCATCACCCACCATGATACAGTCTTTGGGATCCACTACAATCTTGTCAGCAATTTCCCGATAGTATTCAACGTGAGGTTTACAAAAGTGCATATTCTCACCAGCAGTTATTAAGTGATACGGAAAATGATCCACACCCGCCCAGCGTAATCGCTCTCTGATAGCACTTAACGGGAATACGGGATTGGTAGCAATAACCACCTTATACTCTAGCTCAAAAGCAGTTTGCACTACTTTGGGAGCTAGCTGATCTGCCTCAGCCAAATGGGCAAGTTGTGGAAATTCCTCCCGATAAAATGCAGAAAACTCCGCCCACAATGTGGGATCTAGACCAGTCACGCCGAAAAAGTGATCAACAAAAACGTCTAAATTGAGCCGCAAGGGATCCAAGTTTCTTATCATTACATCTGTCGCAGCGTTTAACTCCTTGAGAAAAATCTTCGGCTCAATATGTTTGGCAAAACGACTAGCTATGCGTTGGAAGTACTCCTGCATAAGCGTGTTAAAACTCGTCTTTAATAGTGTGCCGTCTATGTCAAAAAGTACTGCTAACATCCACTCGCTCCTTGGTTTTCTTTGATCCAATCATCCCATGTTTTCTCAGCTGCAGCACAAGCTTTACCATATTGACCCAGGGACGCCTCAATTGCAGCTAAAGTCGTCACCATATCCAGCGGAGTGGCATATCCCATGTGACCCACACGAAATATTTTTCCAGCAAACAAACCTTGACCACCAGCTACTTCTACTCCATATTTTTGCTCTAGTCGTCGGCAGAATCCGACCACATCAGAGAAATCTGGCCTAACCGAGGTGACTGTGGGTGAAGCCCAAGGTTCCTCTACAAGCAATGGTAATTCTAATGCTTGCATTCCTACACGAATCATATCGCGCATTAGATAGTGACGAGCATAAATGTTTTCCAAACCCTCAGCTTCAATCAGATTTAATGCTTCTTCCAGCGCAAAAAAATTAGCAATGTTTGGTGTATAAGGTGTTTCGCCTTGCATTAGCATTTCCTCGTATCGCAAAAGATCCAGGTAGAACCGTGGTGATGTCACTTTTTTCATTCTACTCCTCGCCCGTTGGGAAATGCTGACAAAAGCAAGACCAGGGGGAGTTAACAAGCACTTCTGCGATGCAGTACAAACAACATCAACACCCCAATTATCGGTCTCTAAGGGACTACCTCCTAAAGACGAAACAGCATCCACTACAAAAAGGGCATCAAACTGGTTCACCACTTCACCAATCCCCTCAATATCATTGAGGACAGCAGTAGATGATTCATTGTGGGTAGCAAAGACCACCTCTATCTCGGGATGGGTTTTAAGAATGGCTTGTACATCCAAAGGATCAACGCCTTTGCCCCACGGATACTGTAGCTCTAAAACCTTAGCACCATAGCTAGTACAGATGTCGAGCCACCGTTGTCCAAAGGAACCTCCCACCAAAACTAATACAGGATCGCCTGGGTTAACAAGATTTGCCACAGCTGCTTCCATAGCAGCAGAACCTGACCCTGTGAGCGCAATAATAGCATTTTCTGTCGCAAATATGGGCTTTAATCGGTCTAATACTAAGGGTAATTTCTCTCTAAACTCGGCACCTCTGTGGTTGATCATAGGACTAGCGCTTGCTAGCAGCACCTTAGGTGGCACTGGTACCGGTCCGGGGATCCGAAGTTCATGTTTATCAAAAAAGAACATTATTAACTCCACCTCCAAAATATCTTACTCGAAATTTCGCCAACACTGAACCTAAATCCTCTAATTTCCCTGCCAACAATTGACAATTAAGAGCTAGTAGTGATATTATTGCATATTATGTAGTAAAAAAGGGGTTATCATGAAATGGCAAAAACTCGCGAAGAAATCTTACGTCTGACAAAAGAACTAGACATTAAGTTTGTTCGTCTCCAATTTACTGACATTCTTGGAGTGGTCAAGAATGTAGCTATTCCCATTAAGCAACTACCCAAAGCATTAGATAACGAAATCATGTTTGACGGTTCTTCGATCGAAGGGTATGTGCGCATTGAAGAATCAGATATGAACTTGCGCCCTGATCTTGACACCTTTACAGTATTCCCTTGGAGTGATCCAGGACAAATGGAAGCTCGTTTGATTTGTGATGTCTACTACACAAACGACACCCCATTTGAAGGAGATCCACGCTATGCGCTCAAAAAGACGTTAGCCGAAGCGAATGAAATGGGCTATCAAGTAATGGCTGGTCCTGAATGCGAATTCTTTCTTTTCCACTTAGACGAGCAAGGAAAAGGAACCACAATAACCCATGATGAAGCAGGATATTTTGATATGGGTCCTATCGATCGCGGAGAAACAGCACGAAGAGATATCGTTGTAGCCCTCGAAGAAATGGGTTTTGATGTTGAAGCATCGCATCACGAAGTAGCCATCGGACAGCACGAAATTGGATTTAAATACGATGATGCTTTAGTAAGCGCTGATCGCGTTGCCACATTTAAATTTGCCACAAAAACAATCGCTCGACAACATGGTTTAATTGCAAGCTTTATGCCAAAACCAATTTATGGTCGCGCTGGTTCTGGGATGCATACGCATATATCTTTGGTGGATAAAGAGGGACAAAATGTCTTTTATGATCCCAATGAACACTACCAACTAAGCACTACCGCACTCCACTTTATTGGCGGGCTACTGAAACATGCACCGGGTTATACAGCCATCACCAATCCGTCAGTCAATTCGTACAAGCGTTTAATAACGGGTTATGAAGCTCCCGTTTACATTTCTTGGTCGGCCCAAAATCGGTCAGCCCTAGTACGCGTACCGGCTAGTCGTAAACAAGGTACACGAGTGGAGTTGCGCTCTCCCGATCCATCCTGCAACCCCTATTTAGCCTTTGCAGTGATGATTAAAGCTGGTTTAATGGGTATCAAACAGCAAATAACTCCACCACCCTCACTTACCCAAAACATCTATCATATGGATGACAAAGAGCGAGCGATTGCTCAGGTACATAGTTTGCCCAATTCATTGGCAAAGGCTTTAAAATTATTAGAAGCTGATGAAGTGATGCGGGAAGCTCTAGGAGATCACGTATATACGCATTTCGTAAAAGCCAAACTGCAAGATTGGCACGAATACACCAGTCAAGTGCATGACTGGGAAATCCGCAAATATTTGGGGGTATAACTGTGTCCATACAACAAGAAATACCAGAGGTTGTCCAGTGGTTACAACAAAAGGTACTAGAGGCAAACGTTCAAGGATTGGTTGTCGGGCTCAGCGGGGGGATTGACTCAGCTGTAGCAGCTGCTTTGATGAAATTAGCATTTCCAGATAACAGCCTAGCGATTATTCTACCGATTAAATCCAATCCCCAAGATGCCAAGGATGCGTATCAGGTAGCAAAAGCGATTAACATCACCCATTATCAATTGGATCTCACGCCAGAACACACGAGTATTCTCGCAGCTTCCTTAGAACAACTCGCAGTGATTCGTCCACAGATGCAAACTAAAATGGTCGATGCGAACTTACGAGCCAGATTACGCATGTCCACAATTTACGCTGCAGCGAATGCTCTCAATTACTTAGTCGTAGGTACAGATAATAAAGCTGAAGTCTATACTGGCTATTTCACCAAATATGGCGATGGCGGTTGCGACATCTTGCCCCTCGCCGACTTTACAAAAGGTGAAATAACAGCACTAGCCCGTGCACTTCATATCCCAGATAGCATAATTAACAAACCTCCCTCAGCAGGACTATGGAAAGGCCAGACTGACGAGGAGGAAATCGGCACAACCTATCAATATATTGATGCCCATCTTAATGGAGAGACGATTCCAGAGAGAGATTTAGCTATCATTAAACGACTTCATCAGCTCTCCACTCATAAACGAACAATGCCACCTGCTTATATTCGTAGATGAAATTAGGAAAGCTAGAAAAAGAACCGCGGCTAGGCGGTTCTTTTTCTAGCGTGATGCTAGACTAGCTAATCGTTCAGCTATGCCAGGCAAATCCTTAACAGACCTAACAGACGCAAAATCTTCCACGATCATACCTTGTACTTCCATCAGCTGCATTAAGAATTTCAATGCTTTACTCGAACCAAAGCGAGTGGGAACGAAAACTGCCCCCTTCTTACCGTCTAGGCGGTTACATCGCTTGAGAAGTTCATCAATCTCTCTAGGAATGATCGGCCGCCATACTCCTTTAAACGGACTCAACACACAAACTAATTTGTACTGAGCAGTACTGATTGGACCACCTCCAGCTGCGCTAGCTTCCCCCAACTCAACTCGACAGTTGAGGTTTTCAAGAGCCCCTTGTAAACTCTTTGCCCAGTCCACCAATTTTGGTTGGGATGAATGTAATATCAGTATCCGCACGTAATTCCCTCCTATTCCTTTTCAAACACAGTACTAATGGATACACCATTATGGATACAGCGAATAGCCTCTCCAATCAACGGGGCGACACTTAATACTTTAATCTTTGCATTACGCTTCTCTTCAGGTACGGGAACACTATTTGTTACCACCAATTCTTTTAAAGGAGAGGACGCAATCCGCTGGGGTGCCATTCCAGACAGAATAGGATGAGTTACTGCTGCGTATATATCTAGCGCTTTAAACTTCTCTAACGTATTAGCAGCCGATACTAAAGAAGATCCGGAACTGATCTCATCGTCCACGAGTAAACAGTTTTTACCACCTACATCACCAATCACATTTTCCATCACAACTTGCTCCTCATTACCTAAACGCCGCTTATCAATAATTGCCATTGGACAATGAAGCCGTTTCGCAAATTGCCGAGCCATTTTGGCGCGGCCCGCATCTGGAGCTACAACAACCATATTATCGAGTTTTTTGTCGACAAAGTAGCTAGCCAACATCGGTACCGCTGTTAAGTGATCAACGGGGATGGAAAAAAATCCTTGAATTTGGGGAGCGTGAAGATCTAACGAGATAATGCGTTCAACCCCAGCTACCTCAAGTAGGTCCGCAACTAATCGAGCTGTAATCGAGATGCGTGGTTGATCCTTTTTATCCGACCGGCTATAAGGGAAATAGGGGACCACTGCCGTGATTCGCTTAATCGAAGCTCGCTTAAGGGCATCAATCATAATTAACAATTCCATTAAACCATCATTTACTGGATAGCATGATGGTTGAATAACAAACACATCTGCTTCCCGTACACTTTCGTTAATCCGGACAAAAGAATTATCATTTGTAAACTTAATGACCTCAGACCGACCGACTGCCACACCTAGAACCTCACATACTTCCTTTGCTAACCTGGGATGAGCTCGCCCCGAAAAAATTTGTAATGCGTTTAACATTCCTCACCATCATCCTTTGTTAGTTAATTCGTCTTTTAGTTATTCGTGAATAATCGCCTATGTCCCTCTATAGTTTACCAAAATTTACGAGATATAAAAAAAACGGTGGTACTGACAAAACCCACCGTCAATAAATCTATTTAACTAAACTCATACTTACAGACTCACAAGCATACGAAGATGACGAAATCGTATCGCCCATGCCAACTGTGCTAACTGGATTTGACACTACATGCGCTGGCACCACAAGCACATAGTGATCCTCACGCTCCCAAATTCCTTCATTCACAAAGTTTGCTGGCATTGCAAGACCAAGAGCTTGCACTTCTTGAGCAAATTCTTCTAATTGTTTGATGCCAATTTCCGACAAGCTCATGGATGCTGCTTCTGGCACTTGATCACGTCGGACATAGCCCCCATTTTTAGCCTTCATAGCATTAACAGACGAAGCATATAAACAGGCGTTACGCACTTGCTCAACCGATGAGGGATACGGTTTTTTTAAGACCAACACATAATATCCTAAATTGTGTACCTGAATGCGTTCAAAACCAAGCTTTTCCTGAATGCGAAGCGCTCCTTGATAAAGTGCATATCCGCGTTCATTTTCCTCAATTTGACTCAATTCATCTTCGAACCCGAACTCTTCTAATACACGGCAAATCTCATTTTCGTTTATCCCAAATGATTGGATCTCTTGAGCCACAGTCTGCAACATTTGTTTCTCTGCTTCTTGATCTTTCATTGGTACATACTCAAAATGTAAGCGAAGTTTTTCGTTACCAATTTTTAATTGTCTAATACTCTCAAGGCAACCATCTAAATACTGTTGAAGCTCAAGAGATGCAGTTGGTGCATAATGATATCCAGCCATAAAAGCCACATCAATATTTTTGCCAAGTTCCGGTAAGTTTTTGGCTACATCACCAGCAAAGTCCATAGCAACACCATCAGGACGAGTTGCTAAAATCACACGATTCGCTCTAGGAGTTACAACTTGCTCGTCACCAAAATTGAATACCTCACCTTTTGCGTACTCAAAAATCCAATTAATTTTTAAACTATCGTCACGCTTCGCACTCTCTTGAACTGGAGTTAGCTTTAATTCTGCATTTACTACAGGATATAGTACTTCCGGGAAAAACATCTCAGCTTGTTTCGGCGAAAGTAAGGATGTATATACGATAGAATTAGCCTTGAGGGCAGCCATCTGGTTTGCAATAATACCTGCTTGTCCCCCCATGATTTCCCTCTTTGTTACAAACCGTTCATCAAGCCAATCTAAGAGGGCCATCGTTTCTAGCACGATATAAAAAGACTTACCCTTACCTAGACAATCCTTAATAACTGCTACGAAATCCGTCTTTGTGCGAATTTCCTCTACGGCATTGACATCTAATTGGCAAACTTGTTCCATCGTTACTTCATCATCTACAAGCAACGCTTGAATACTTTGATCGTTAAGATGCACTACCACGTCAACATTCGTATTAAATCCAGCAAAAATATTGCCTTCAATGGTTTGCTGAACCGCATTTTCTACTCTCTTTTGCCAAATGGCTTCCACCAAAATACCTCCATCCTAATAAACCTTACGAATTTATACTATGTATAGAATATCTGACCGACATAATAATAACATAAATCGACTCTATAAGCAATTACTTAGTTTTTTAACATATCGAAAGACAACATATGGACAGGTTGCCGTAGCCATCAAACTCGGATAATCGAGATAGAATTGCAGGATATCACCGACCTGAATAACACCTTCACACGGGACAGCCAGAGCTAGGTGATCGCTACTTACTCCTACGACGACTAAGTCTGACAAAACAGGAGTAACCATACCTGTTCCTATCTCTTGCGTACCCAACGCCACAATAGCTTGCCAGCTTATTTTGCCTGTTATCGAAGGTTTCAGCTGTAACTCAATGACTTCTGCCAATAAAATGCAAGCACTACCATAACAACCTTTTAGCGGTTCTTTGGTTAGAATATCCCAACCAAAAAAAATACTCTCACCAATACGCCAATGATTAATACAGTGCATCCTGCTTGTATCGTCAGTGGAGGTAAAAAGTAATGGGAGAGCACTACTATTTCCGCCAGATAACACCATTGCTTGTCCACGTAAACCGCATGTATCAGCGAGTGCGATTAGTTGTTCCATGTGCGTAATAGTTGGGATTACCCCAGAAAAGCATGCTAGATTCACACCAATTCCCGCTACTGTTAAACCCGCTAAGCTCTGAGCATGATCCACCAAATCTTTCAGTGCAAGTGGATCAACACCCTCGCGTCCATCGCCAAGATCCGTCATTAAGATAACCTGATGGGTAACACCTTGTGCTAAAGATGCAGTGGACAATGCTACTAAGACTTCCTTTTCGCTGTTTAAGCTTGTAGTTGCTTGTGCCACCACTTGGTCGACTTCACTTAAAAGTGGGGAGCGTACCAGTAACATAGGCACATCGATCCCCGATGCACGCATCCGTCTGATGTTTACTAGACGTGAGTCTGCTAATCCGTCTACTCCTCCTTCGATCATGGCTCGAGCAATCGTTGGGTTACCGCCAAAAACCTTTGTCACCCCGAAGATAGTGCCACCACTTCGATGAACATGGGCAGCAATACATCTTGTGTTGTGCTCAATTTTTCTGATATCAATTTCCAATGTTGGCTCCATGATTAATTTCCCCTCGGTAAACTAAAAACCGGACAATGCCTAAAAAGATAGCTTTCGCTACCTGTTGTTGATAACTAGCAGTTGCTAATAAGTCCGCCTCTATAGGATTAGATAAAAAACCAACCTCTACTAATGTAGCCGCCATCGTTGTGTCTCTTAGCACCCGATAATCCCCTGTATTGGCTACTCGCTTATTTGGTCCAAGCTGACGAACTAATTCCGCTTGAATAAACTGGGCCAATTGTTTACCCTGCCTATCAGTTGCAAAGTAAAAGCTCTGAGCCCCTGATAGACTTGGCATAGGATAGTAATTTGCATGAATGGCAACATACAGATCCGCATCAAATTTCTCTGCCAATAAAATTCGGCGTTCTAGATCTTGATGTTTACGAACACTTAACCGAGTTTCTGCAACGTCTGCTAAATCAGCATCCTCGCGCCGAACCATAATACTATAAATGACCGCACGGTTAAGCAAAGCTTCTAACTCTAAGGCAATCGCTAATGTAATGTCTTTTTCTAAAATACCACTAGCACTAATTGCCCCCGGATCAACACCACCGTGTCCTGCATCAATTACGACGACTATCCCAGCGGTTATATCTGAGAGATTCCCTACTACAGGTTGCACCTCTAGGTATTGCGTACCCCAGAAAACCCCAATAGCTAGACAAATCAAACACCAAGTAATCACTGATTGCAAGTGTAAAAAGAAAACGTACATATAGATACCTCCTATCCTCTTAACTCTATTCCGGATGGGAGGTCTTAATACTTTGTAAGATTCGGTATCCTTTGTTTTTCTTCAACGTTTCGACTTGACCAAATATGAGTTTTAACTTGCTAGCCATACTGCTAGCACCCTGTTTCGTGCGAATGACCATTACCAGCCTACCTGCGGGCAACAAAAAATCATAAGCATCTTCCACCATCTGATGAATCACTTGTTTTCCTGCGCGAATCGGAGGATTGGTAAGAATCCAATTATACTTTTTTTGAACAGCAGTAAATCCTTCGCTGATAAATGCTTTGGCGTTTACAATCTGATTCTGTTCTAGGTTGTGATTGGCTAATTCAACAGCTCGTGTATTCACATCCACCATATCAACAAAACCAGTCGGAGCCACGAAGTCCGCGGCTACTATCCCAATCGGACCATAACCACACCCTAAATCTAATACTGTGCCTTCCATGCCTTGAGGGAGCACTGAAATTAACAGCCGACTACCTTCATCTAATTCTTGTTTCGAAAACACCCCTGCATCAGTCTTAAATCTATAACGTTTTCCGCACAATTCTGCTTCAAACTGCCGAATTTCCGGCTTTAAATTAGGGTTGTTAGTAAAATAATGTTCCGTCATATAGACAACTCTCCATCGATTAATAATGCTTTCTTCTCTTGATAATAAACCACATTTTCAACCTGACCAAGTGCCTGATAGACTAAAATTAAGTGTCCATAGACCTCGGCTAAAACCGCACCCTGTAAACCCTCTTTTGCTTCAAGGAGATAGTCCAGTGCTAGATCATATTCCTTGCGTAAATAGTAACCATAACCTAACGTATCCAGATAGGCAGGTTGACGCTCGATAGCAATTGCCCGTTTAGCGAGTGCAACCGCTTCGCCCAAACGAGCGTTCGCCTGAAAATGGGTAAATGCTAGATTGTTTAGCGCCACTGCATTATGCGGTTCTAGCATCAACCATTGCTGATAGTTTTCAACTGCACCTAAGTAATTATCAAGCATCCCATACGTAAATGCGAGATAAATATAACCTTGGAGATAATAGGGATCAATGCGTAGTACATTGCGAAAAGCACTAATCACTTCAACATACTCTTTTGTCCTGTAGGCGTGTATGCCCGCTTCTAATGATGTAGCTAAATTATCTAAGGTGGTAAAATCCGCTCTCGTATCTAGAACCTGCCAATTATCATACGTAATGTGTATTTGCGCAAAATCGTCAATAACTTGGATTTCTATCGGATTCCAGCTGCCTACCTGATCTCTCGCTAGGGTGATAAAACCTTGCCAATAACCATACGTAATGCGGTAAACTAGAGCTTCTAACGTTTCATCGTCCTGGCATAGCGTATAGTTACTCACACTCAGATAGTCATCGCCATCAGCAACTTCAATGCGTAGCGGTAATCCGAACTCGGCATCAAACCAATACACTAATGGCGGATTTGTGTCTGTTTGGTAAAGCCAAACCGGGCGCTCAAGTAACGTAGTCTGTCCTAACCATTCACCAGAAACGTCTAATAAGTAGATTAGAGGCAAGAACAACTCATCATAGATACGAAACAATTGGGAGAGTGAATACTCATAGTGCACACCACCTCCGCCACTATGTACTGCCGTTATTCCCTTATACCCCACTACTCGTTGATCTGCTTGATCTAGATTCGTTGAGATGAAAACATACCCTTTCTCGGGTAGATAGACTTGAAATATCCCCTCGATCCATTCTGACTCATCATCAGAGGTATACTGCCACGTCATATCAGCTTTTGCGTGTTCAAACGCGAAAAATTGCGGAATTACTGGGGCTGCCATACTGGAGTTTGCTAACCCAAAACAAGCTACAACAAAAACTATGAATACAAATACACGTTGGTTAGTAGGCATCGACCTCTCCCTTAGTACCTTGCACAATCGCTACGCCAGCGCTCGTCCCAATTCGACTAGCTCCCCCTTGTAACATTGCCATAGCACTTTGCCGATCGCGGATTCCACCAGACGCCTTGACACCCATATCTGAACCCACAAACTTCCGCATTAATTGGATATCTTCCTCACTCGCTCCGCTCTGACTAAACCCAGTAGACGTTTTGACAAAACTTGCTCCTGCCATTTTCGCCAGTAAGCAACTACGGCCAATCTCTTCCTTTGTTAATAGCGATGTCTCTAGGATTACTTTAACTATTCTACCTTGAGCAGCCTCCACCACACTTTGAATATCTTTATAAACAGCAACATAGTCTCCATGCTTTAAACAGCTAATTGGCAAGACCATATCCAACTCGTCAGCACCATTAGCGACGGCATCGCGACACTCAACCATCTTGGTTACTGTAGTACTTGCCCCTAAAGGGAAACCAATAACAGTACAGACGGCCGTATTCTTACCCACCAGCATCCTCTTGGCTAAAGCAACGAAACGTGGCGCCAAACAGACAGACGCAAATTGGTACCTGGCTGCTTGTTCGATAGCTGTCTTAATCTCGTGTAACGTAGCTTCAGGTTTAAGCAGTGTATGATCGATATAAGGGGCTAAGTTGCTCCCTATATCAATGTGGAAATCCTCGTTAGAAATGCACGGTATGGTCACAGAAAAACCTTGCCGAGCCATGGCCTCACCTAATTCTTTAACTTGAATAGCACACCATTCTTGATTCACATTAGAGCCTCCTTTGATAATTGGTTTATCTCGCTCGTTTAAACAATTCGTCAGTTCGGAGGCATATCCTTTTTTATCCACTAGTGCTTTCTGTAAGTACCCGATCAACTCGCTGGTCCCACGGCATTATCGGAACATCCATAACAAATTCTTCGTAGCATAAGGCCACCTTGAGACCAGTGATTTGTGGGAGATAACGATCATAATATCCACCGCCATAGCCCAAGCGATACCCTAATCTATCGAAAGCTAAACCAGGAACAACCACAAGATCAATGGATCGTGGAGAGAGGGGGGTGTCGAGAATGGGCTCATATATCCCCCATAAGCTAGGCTTTAAGTCTGCTTTGCTCGTAATCTGTACTGCCGTCATTTCCTTAGGCATCTTTAACAACTTAGGCACCGCCACTTGTTTGCCCTCAGCGAAAGCTCGTGTAAGTAACGGCCATGTGTTGATCTCATTACTAAAAGAAAGATATATCATAATGGTATTGGCTTGTTTGTAGGCATCTAACTGCCAAAGAGCTGATACGATTTTATCATCCCATGCTTTGCGTTTTGCGGCAGGTATCACACTGCGACGCTGCATAATCCTTTGCCGCAATTCCGATTTCTCCATAAATCGAACACCTCTGTTATTCTGGATACAAGAGAGATATTGCTGCTTTATCCCAATCTAATCCGTGTTCTAAAGCGCTATTCACATCGTCAATGGTTAGTGATTGAAGCAAGCTCGGAAAGTCTAGTAAGCTAGTTCCGTTAAATTCATGCGCTAAGAAACTATTTGCAATATAGTCCAGCGAGTTAAAAGAGGCTAGATAGTTTCCTAGAGACCGCCTTTTCAAACGCTCCACGGTGTCTGCTGTTAATTTCTTTTTCTTTAGCGTGTCTATCGCCTTGCGCAGACACCTATCGAGTTTCTCGGGGTTATCGGTTTCGCCTCCAACAACAGAAAAAGCGTACTGTGGTGTGCCCGAGAAACTAGCGCCGAAAGAATCATCAATAATCCCTTGTGCGTATAAATCTGTAAAGATAGGTGAACTCTTGGTAGCAACAGAGCGCCAAATCATTGCCATAGCCAATTGCTGTTTTAATAAATCCTTGCCTTCCCCACGAACTTGATCCTTGAATCCTAAGTAATAACGAGGTTGGGAAATATTAATGGATTGCTCTATCTTATCTTGCTTAATACCAAGCGGTTCATCAGGATAGATTCGCTGCACCTTCTTGCTCCGATCAAACCAATCAGCCGTTGCTTGGTTAACCAAATCAACTACCGCACTGCCTTCCACATCACCAACAACAAATAGAGCCATGTTCGTTGGTTGATAAAATGTGTTATAACACTGCATCAATCGCTCGACATCTATCTTTGCAATCGATTCTACGGTCCCACCCACATTGAGTCGAATCGGGTGCTCGTGATATAAGGCCGATAAAAGATTGCGATAAATCCGTCTATCTGGATGATCATCATACATCCGTAATTCTTGCTCGATAATCCCTTTTTCTTTTTTGACATTCTCTGCCGTTAAATAAGGTGTACGCACAAACCGCAGTAGTTCTTGGAGCGCTTGTGCAAAACAATCTATGGTAGAGAACAAGTACGACGTCATCGTGTAACTCGTATATGCATTGACAGAAGCCCCAAATTGCGAAAACCGCTCAAAGACATGCCCGTCTTCTTCTTCAAACATTTTATGTTCAAGAAAGTGAGCAATTCCATCAGGCACCTCGCATACTTCCTCGCCGACCACCTGAAACTTTGAATCCATGGATCCATACTTTGTAGCCAGTACAGCATACTTGCGTTGAAAAGCAGGTTTCTCCATGACAAACACCTTTAACCCATTAGGCATCGTCTCTGACACCAAACGCTCACCGGTTGTTACGCGTACTACAGTCATTCGTTGTCACCCTTTCCATTCGAGAGAAAATAGACTGTATCTAACTCGATGCCGCGAGCCACTGCTTGTACTTGTCCAAGCGTTACAGCAGCAATGGCCTGCGTTACCTCTTCTGTACTACGTAATTTGCCATGAATAACTCCCAACACATTACGATCAATAACGGATGTTGCACTATCATTCATAGATTGAATACCACTGATTAGACCTTTCTTCGTACGAATTAATTCATCCTCCGAAATATCTCCCTGTTGGAGTGCAATCACTTGTTTACTGATAATATCAACAGCTTTTTCGTATTGGTCACCTTCAATTCCAGCAGAAATTGTAATCAGGCCTTTACTTCCTTCCAAACCAGAACCCACATAATAGGCTAAGTTTGCCTTTTCCCGCACATTAACAAACAGCTTTGAATGGGGAAACGCACCAAGAATTCCGTTACACACTACCAATGAGTAATACTCATCGCTGGTATAGGTTTGCTCCGTTCGGTATCCCATCACCAAAATTGCTTGCGACACATCCCGCCGTTCTTGCACTTCTGTCGGTTTGTCGACCCTCTTATTGCTGTTGGCAGCTAACGATTTAACTGGTTGTCTGTTAAAGGAGCGCTCGCTGATTTGTCCTACCCATTTTTCGAGATTAGGACCAACAAGAAAAATGTCCATTGGGTTTTGGCATAATACACTCTGATAGTAGGCATACACATCGTGATTCTGTAAAGCAGTAATGCTGTCCTGATCTCCATACTTATATAGCCCAAAGGGTTCTTGTGGGCACATATGGCTAATCGCTCGTTGGATCGCATAGGAGCGTTTCTCATTGATGAGTCCATCGACTAGCCGCTTCAGGTTTTGTTGCTCTTGCATAAAGTAATCAGGATGAAACCCGTGATCACTGCGCCGAGTGTCGGTAAGCAGATCCCAAAACGTAGAGAAACCTTGCGCTAAAATTTTATCACCATCTACTAATAGTTGGGGATCAACCATATCAAAATAGAACTCGAGAATCTGCCGCTCTCCAACTTTCATGACATCCGACCCAATGGCAGCTCCATAGAGGTTTTCCATCTGTTGTGCTAGCTCAAGGGTAGTGGGATATTTTTTCGATCCACGAGGTAGAATCATCGATAATAACGCTGTGGCCGATGCGTAATCCTTGGATAACTCCTGCTGGATGAAGACCTTCATCGTCACTGTCTTGAATTTATCTGTTTCACATGCATAGAGATTCACTCCATCCGCTATACTATGATGCTGAAACTGCATCCTAAATCACTCCTTTTTTAAAACAGCACTCAAACAACTCCTAATCTAGTTTGCCCAACCCTGCCACCAAATCCGCAAGAATCTGTTGAGACTGTGCAAGTTGTTGGCAGTTATAACCACAGTGGTTACAGGCCGTACGTGGCAAAGGGCTTTCATGCATCCCATTGCTTTCCCAGTGACGAATCTGCTGACACGTTTTACGCAACCACGCTTCTGTTTCTTTTATTGTGCTATGGGCATCTGGATGGGTATAAATGACATTGGGAATTAGAAAGTACAACTGGGCTTTCTCGATCGGTTGTTCTCTTAGCGTGTGCATCGCCCAAGCATAAATACGCATCTGCCAATCATAATGCCTGGCCTCCGAAGGCACTGTATCAGCTGTAATAAAGTTCGTTTTTAGGTCCATAATGGCTAGTCCGTTTGGACTACTAAACAATTGGTCAATGGTGCCCGTAATGAAATAGTCGTCTAATGGCACAGAAAACTCTACCTCGCGCTTAACCTCACTCATTCTGATTTTCCGAAAAAACTCACTTCCCGCATAGGCTAAGATGATTTCATGCAGCCTCTGTTGTTCGTCGAGAGGAAGTGACTCGCCTTCCATACTAATTGCCCACTGTAGTAATTCGACAACATCGGAATCGGGCACTAAATGCTCACAAACACGATGCACAATATTACCACGTTGTATCGGACTGAGAACCGATGTGGGAGTAGAAGAGGACTGTCCCCTAAAATGCATGCCTTCCGGAACTCTAAGCACATAGCGATAATAATAGCGTAGAGGACACTGAGCATAAACCATTAATGAGGTGACGGAAAAGGTAACTTCACTATATTTTATCGGTAACGCTGGAATCACTTTGGTCGCCTCTAGGACATCCGCTCTAGCCTCATCGCAGGTTGCTGCTAGCGTCAACTCAACATTTTCTAGCTCCTTGTCTCTACACAATACACGAATTAGCGCGGGATCAATACAATCCATGGCCCAATGAAGCCACTCCCACCAGTTTTTTAATGCATCAAGAGCAGGACCCAACTCCAACTCTTCTTTCGCTCCGATTCCACACAATGTCAACCGTTCCTGTGCGCGAGTTACAGCAACGTACAGTAAGCGCTTGGCCTCAGCTAACTCTTCATGCTGAATCTGCTCTTTTATGCGCTGATTCGTACTCGTCCCCCGTAAGGCTAAGCCATGATCAGGGTGATAACTAAAATAACCGGACACCCCAAAGTTTAGCTCACGGTTTAAGTCTGGTAAGATTACATACGGAAATTCGAGTCCTTTTGACCCGTGGATGGTCATGAGCGTCACTACATTTGCATCCTCAGCCTGCAAACGAGCTTCGCCCTCTTTGCCCTGTTGTTGGGTGATTTGATCAATATAATGGAGTTGCTCCGCTAGAGAAACATACCCTTTGGCCCAGAGTTGCCAACTGGTTTGCAAAAACTTTTGTACATTTGCAAAAGGTTGCTCTCCTTGTTCCCGCAAGCGCTGCAAAAATGATGTGGAATCCATTAATTGACTCAAAAAGCGAGGGGCTGTTTCTAACACCATAGCCCTTTGTAACTCCCCATACAGTTTGTGAGCATCTGTAATTTTCTCGCGATCCGCTGAGTCCATGGCTGTTAGTTGTCCTTGCCGGTACCAGAATAACCCAGCGTCGGATACAAGAAAAAATGGGGATCGCAGTACTGCAATCATACTTACCACATCATCCGAATCCTGTAACCAATAAATATAATTTAAGATATCTAAAATTTCTTGCTTTTGATAAAATCCACGGCCGCTAAGATTAATAAAAGGAATACCATGTGCTTGCAAAGCTTGTTCATAGCGGTTTACATTCGTCATAGAACGGAATAATAAGGTAATATCAGAAAAGCTTCGCCCTTCATGCTCAACGAAATCCTTAATATACTGGGCGATATGTTGTCCCTGTAGCTCGCGATTATCAGTTGCACTACCGACTTTTGGAGTCACAATAACATCCACATCAGCCTCTGCAATTTGCGGACGATTGGGCCTGCTCATCGCATAAGGAACTGGATCATCTTGCATTAGGGTAGCAAATAACTGATTGGCGAAATGAATAATTCCAGGCCGTGACCGAAAATTATCTTTGAGAAAAATATAATGCCCTTCGCGTTCCATAATTTGTTGCTGGGCCTGAAAAAACACTTCAACTTCCGCTCCGCGAAAGCGATAAATAGATTGCTTCGGATCCCCTACCACGAAAAGCTTTGTCTGTTTTTGCCATAACAAATCAACAATCTCTTTCTGGGTAGAGTTTGTATCCTGAGATTCATCAAGCATTATATGAGCATACCGATAATGTTTCTGTACACTAGGTATTGCTAGCAACTCTAAGGCTTTTTCTTCAAGGTCATTAAAATCTAAAAGACCCATGGCGACCTTGCGTTTTTGGTACTCCATATGCACATTGAGCAGCAAGTCACTTAGTTCTAGCAAACTTTGATTAGCCATCAAATCGATAATAATCTGGCTCAATTGTGCGCCCAATTCTTGAATTGCGGCAAATGTTTGCTTAAATTCACCTCGTTGACCTTTCAAACACTCATTCAGTTCCTCAATAAAAGCTAGCTTCTCTTCGTAGTCATAGGCAATAAATTCCATTTTATGATCGCCCCAGGCGTTTGCAACCCCCTCAACCACTCGTTTGCGGCTTGCTGTTTGGGAAGTTGCCAACTGACTCTCAATCCAGTTCTCTAGTTCCTCCATAAGTCCTTGTTGTACTAGCACAAGTTGTGTCCCTAGTATCTCTCTTTGATCGCGTATCTGAAAATTCTGTTCTCCTTTAGAGCGCATTTTCTCATACACACTGATGATGTAACTTGATAACTCCTTTACCTGCCGAAACTCCTCACGCATTTTACTGATTTCTGAGAGTTGTTTCTGCAATGCAACACCAACAATATCGGCCACTACCTGACTAAGCACACCCTTACTTTCCCATTCTTCAGCCATCCGAAAATGAGGATCAACCTGAGCTTCAAGTGGATGGGCTGCAATAATACCCTGACAAAAACTATGCACAGTAGAAATCTGTGCATGAGCTAGTTTTTCCGTTAAATGGCTATAGCGGGGAGAATCTTGTAACACTTGGCGAATACGTGCTTTCATTTCCTGCGCTGCTTTACGTGTAAAGGTAATAGCCAAAATATCTTCAAAGGAAAATCCTAGTTCCAATAAATAGATGTAGCGCTCCACAAGTACTTTGGTCTTTCCCGAACCAGCACCAGCACAGACCGTTAAATCTCTATCCACAATAGTCATGGCCTGCTTTTGCTCATTTGTCGGTGCAAAACTCATCCACATCCCTCCTTCCGACAGATACTACTATAGGGACAATATGTGCAGACTTCCGGTTTACGGGGAGCAATCGGAAATTCACCAGCAAAAATCCGATGTAAATATCGCTGTAGCGTTTGCATAAATACATCCTGTAAGATGTTCCATTCATCAGCAGGCAAAATCCCAGCGTTGCGCCGTGTCAGCCCTACATCGCGATGGGTATCCTCATACCACACCCCATTGCGTGCACCATCCTTAATACAGTAAAAGGAAAGGCCAACCACATCCCCCTGCAAAAACTGCTCGGCTGCTAACAAATACACTTGTAATTGCAGATTTTCGCCTGCTAAAACTTCTTTAGTCGTTGGGTTTTTCCCTAATTTGTAGTCGTAAATAATATAGTTACCGTCTCTGTTTTGATCAATTCGATCAATCACACCGTGTAGCGAAACCGTTCCATAATCTGTTTCGACCTTTATGTCACGAAATGGATACTCCAAATGGGTGGGTCGATATCCACTGTTTATAACCAGTTTTGTGTCCTTTTGATTGAACGCAGTTAGCATCCGCACCACACGTCTAGTCAAAAATTGGCCCGCCTCCTGGTAACAGTTAGTCAGAATTTCTGTTATTGGAGTCTTCGCTTCCTGCTGCCAAAACCGGCGAAGTGCTTCATGCAATAACTGCCCCTCTTGAGAAGCGGTTATCTCATCATCACTGACTTCATCCACAGCTAACTGCAGTATTTGACTACAGAAAAAGCGATACGGACAATCCAAATAGAGATTTAGACGCGACACAGATAATTGGCGACTCAGTAATAATCTGCGAATGAGGTCGCGAATAGACGTATCTACTAACACCACAGGTTGCACACCCCTTTGCAACAAAGGGCTTATTCTCGGTACATCCATGGCTTTACTTGCTAAATCATTTGGATTGAATAGCGGGGAAGCAATGTTTGGCTTACCCTCAAAATCTGCTAGGGGATATGACACTTCCACCTTACGCGCCGAGAGACATAGTTGATCATAGAGTTTTTGGCTATTCGTGTTTGTTACCTCCATTGTTAACCAATCTCGGATAGCCGGTTTGGGAAAGACCCCTTCGATCATACCCGCTATGTACAGCGTTTTATATCCCATACCCACGGCAGACTCTAGCGAGGACACTGACACTCTTTGGTGAAAACTACGAGTCTGAGGTAAGATGTAGTTACTACAAGCGGTTTGAAACATTGTAACAAATTGGGGATAGCTCAGCAACTGTTCACTAAGACTTAACCCTTGACAAATCTGTTGAATTCCGTCCCAAGCCAAGAGATGGGTACCCATTTGCTGTTCACTACTAGCTGGCCAGCGGTGAGGGTTAAAGGTTTCTAACAGCTGAAGAACATTAGCGACATGTGTACTACAAGGTAATGGTTTTTGGTTCCGTTTTACTTGCTGCAATAAACCCAACACATCAGACCATCCAGTATGAGCCGTAAGTAATTCTTGCCAAGCCGCCAAGCCACTAACTCCTGGGGCCAACTTCCATGCACGTCGTGCTTGCTGATCAAGGACAAAGGGCAGACCCCATCCAGGTATGGTTAATTGTCCTAGTGTCACTTTTGGCCAATTGGTTAATGATGCTTGCAGGAGCGTTACAATTGATTTACCAATAGGGACATGAGCAAGTGATGGGGTAGGAGTGGTCCAAGGTATCTGGTATTCAGAAAAAACAGGCATGATTATGGGCAGATAGATTGCTAGTTGGGGAAATACCACTGCATAATCGTTGGGCTCACCACCAGCTGCTAACACTGCATGCAACTGCTTAGCAATTGCACGTACCTCGTCTTCTGGACTTTTGGCCACTGACAGGCTAACGACAGCTGCACTTGATGCAAACTCTTTAGGAACAACGGGTACATCCTGACAAAGCAGCGCCAGAAATTCTTGTTCCAAGGAATTAAGTTCTCCAAGATAATACAACTCGATTTGATTAACTGTCTGCCGCAAGCGCGAGGAAGGCCAACAGTCTATGGCTTTGCGTAACTGGGTCGTCTGATCCCAAACCCCAAGTGATAATAGGCGTTTATAATAGGCTGTATATAGTAATTGTATTTCTGCACTATATTGGGGGACAACCTTGTCTAACAAACTTGGTTGTGCAGAAATCTCACCAAATAGGCGATGGAGATCTTGCATAAATCCTGGAAAATTCACTAACGGAGCAAAGCAAGTAAGATCCTGTTGGTGCTGACCAATCACTTCACCAATCGTTAGTTGCTCTAGCAAGCGATTCTCACGGTAAGGAATCCCTTCATCCTTTAGTAAACTAGACACCAAACCAGCAATAGAAAAAGGCCGCAATTCTCCATCCTCACGCAAAGATGATTGCCGCCATTTCTGTGCTAAAGTTTGGTGGGGAACTAAACATAAGGTAGACATCATATCCCCCCTTTTATATAGATAACTTGCCTTTGCCTTACCTTACCTTAGGATAATGATTCCCGCCCGAGTCTTTAGCTTCATATAAGCCACGAGGGCTTATATGAAGCTATGACAGAGAGCGAAGCAGGAAGCGCAGCGAACGGTAAGGAAGGGAATCATTATACTACGCAAGAGTAACCGAGCTTGCTAAAATATATCATCTAAAACATGGGCCACCCCATCTTCATCATTTGAGCTTGTGACATAGTCTGCAATCATGCGGATCTCTTTAGGAGCATTCAACATTGCCACGCTAAATCCTGCCCATTCTAGCAATTCCTGATCATTTACATCATCACCAATCGCCAGAACCTCACACCTCTCGATTCGTAATTGATTGGCAACATAAGCGACTCCACTTGCTTTGGAACAACCCTTAGCCACAAAGTCAATCCCAGTATATTGTGCCGATGAATATACAGTTTGTGTAATGTGATTCTCATACTCTCCAACCCAATCACTTAACTTCGACTCTAAACTACTAGTGTAATCTAATACTGCGATTTTTACTACGGGTTGGTCTACTGGTATTTCATCTACCACAAACACTTCGTCATCTACATACTCTAAAAACAGTGCCTTGCTATGCTGCATTTTTGCTAATAACAGCCCACAATCAGCGAGTTCACCATGGCTATAGACCATATGGGGAATTTGATGGTTGCGTAATTTTTCCAGCAACTCTTGACTAACTGCTAGATCCATACTATGCTCATGACTGACTACACCCGTACTCGCCTCGACAATCACTCCCCCATTATGAGTAATAATAGGGCACTGTAGCTCTAATGCTCTAGCCCAGGGCAAGGCACGACAAGCCCTCCTTCCTGTGGCTAAGGTGACATGTACCCCAAGTTGCTGTACTCGTTTAATGGCCTTGCGGACGCGTGGAGCTAATTCTCCCGTAGATGTAAGTAAGGTCCCATCTATATCAATAGCGATTAAAGAATAATTCATAAGAAACCCCCCAATCTGTATATTCTACAGCATTAGGGAGAGTTTTTCTAGCCTAATTTACAACCAAATAGAAACTTGATCATGATCCATTTTATTAATACATTCCTTGAACTTCCCACTAAGATACTTATCTTCCGTAGTCGCATTGCGCATCTGACGAATTAAATCGATCCCACGACGAAACGCAAACACTAAGTCGCCCTCATCAATCAATGCATCCCCCATTAAGCTGTCGAACGAATCGCCTTGCGACCAGCGATAGGCTAAAGCCGCTATATGATCACTAAATTGAACAGTAGATACTCCCAAAAATCGTTCTTCAAGCTTTGTTAACTGCAGCATTTTTTTGTACACTGGAGCAAAGTTTAAGTTATGCTTAATCTTCACTTCATTCTTACGAGGCTCATAACCGATAGCCACAGATACTGCGTTTATTTCTGCTATGCTGAGCTTATGAAACAACCCATCCATAAATAACTCCGTCACTAGTAACTCTTGCCCATGGATTTGGCTCGCAAAATCACCAGCAGTGGTTAAGGCATCTCCCTGTAAATAATTTAAGGAAACCAGCAGTGATTTTTTATCTTGAAACTCTTGATAATAGCGTTCTTGCGGATCTAGCTGCCGTTCATGCTTGAGTAAGCTTTGGTAACGAATTAAGAGCTTGCGATATAGTTTCCCCTCTTGGCGGCATTTACGCTGCTCTTCCTTCGAACAATTGTGCATTTCTATATTGGTTAGAGAGGTATTAATTGCTGCTATCTGTTGTTGAAGCCGCTGCTTGCGGCGGCGTCCACTTTGCTCCCTTCCAAGCTGACTCTGGTATTGATTCCTTTTACGCTTTAAACGTTCATAAACCAAGGGACACTTTTCCAAGTCCATATGTTCGCAAAATGCATCAATTTCTGTCTTCATCTCTGCGAGATTCTCGCGCACCTTACTCCGTTCATCAAGAGCCTGATACGTAGCAAAATTCATGCCAAGCAAGCGATAAATCTGAGCATCATCATAATTCTTAATTAGGTTTAAAATAGAGTTATAGCTCAGTGTAAACTGACTCTGTAACGGCTCAATCTGCGATTCTTTCATTGTAGGCAAATCCCTAGGATCAAAATAGTTAAGATCGATGAGCGTAAACGCAAAACCCTCAGTATCAATCCCACGTCGACCCGCACGACCCGACATTTGGAAATACTCCCGGTTGGTGATTGATCGAAAAGCTACGCCATCCCATTTTGTACTCGAATCGAAACAAACCGAGCGACAAGGAAAATTTAGACCCACCGCAAAGGTCTCTGTACAATAAAGCACCGATAGGAGTTTGTGGGTAAATAGCGCTTCTACTATATCCTTTAACGCTGGCAACATACCTGCATGGTGATACCCAATCCCCCGCAAAACCAACCAGCGTAAACTGGTCCAGCGCTCACTCGAAATGCGCGGAAAACGCTCCACCACTTGATCAATAATTGCCTGCACTTGCTTCTTTTGCTCAGGTTTTAAAAAGTCATGCTGTTCCCCTAACTGCAATGCATTCATTTCAGCCTTTCGTCGGCTAAATGTAAAAAACAAGCACGGTAAATAGTCTTTTTTAATAGTAGCAATTAAGTCGATATGCGAGGTGGTATCCATTTTCTTGCGTTCCCACGGTTCCAACATCGCGAGTTTACTTTGCACCCGTTTATGCATCTTCTTCAGGTGCGCAAGATTGGTTATACCAAGGTTTTTTTCAAAAAGATGGTGCTGTAGTGGCACAATACGGTTAAAATTCGTAACAATCTTAACTTCTCGATTCTGAATCCCGCCAATCCAATAGGCGAGTTGATCCACATTTGGGATGGTTGCACTTAAACCTAAAAAACGCATCGTATCCGGCATAAAAATAAGACTTTCTTCCCAAACACTGCCTCGCTGTGGATCATCAATATAATGAACTTCGTCAAAAATTATGTACTGAACATCAGCGATCCGAGCTGGTGATTGTTGAAGCATATTACGAAAGATTTCTGTCGTCATAATGAGTACTGGTGCATCCGGATTTAACACGACATCCCCGGTTAAAATACCAACAGCATCTTCACCCATATGCTCCTTAAATTCTTTAAATTTCTGATTGCTCAAAGCTTTAATTGGTGCCGTGTAGATAACTCGTCCACCACTTTTATATACTTTTTCAATGAGGTAATCAGCAATTAGAGTTTTTCCTACCCCCGTGGGTGCGGCCACCAAAACAGAAAAATTTTGATCAATATATTCAACCGCTTCCTTCTGAAAAGGATCCAACGTGAATCCACGATACGTTAAATTAGTTTCTACATTAGACAAAAGGATCCCCCTTACTTAAGCAGAATTAGATAACTAGAGGTGATACAATGAATAGCATGCAAAGGCATTTACATCATTTATCCGTAAATATCGGCCCCCGAGGCTCCACAAGCGCTAATGAACGGTTGGCAGCCAACTACATTGAAAGGAAACTAGCAGGCTTTGGTTACACAGTAAAAACAGAATCCTTTACGACAATCCCAAGTTTTTCTCTGATTCAGCTTATCTTTATTTTTGGTTTACTCGCAAGCTTTGGTACATTTTTAATCCAACCTGGATTAAGTAGCATGCTAGCTATTGGTTTACTTATTCTCTATCTACTAGATGTCGATACCCGCTTTAGCTTGGCTCGTTTCTTACCCAGAAAATCAAGTCAAAATGTCCGTGCGTTATTACCGAACTCACAAAATAATCATTCACAACGACAGCAAACAAAAGTGGTGTTAATGGCCCACTACGATTCAAGCCGGGCGGGACTTAATTTTCATCCAAAATTGGTCTCCGGATTTCGTTCTTCCTTCTTCCTGCTGATTATTTCCATGGGTATAATTGCGTTAGGCACACTCTCTGGCACACTCTTACAGTTGCTAGGTAGGAGTCATGCATGGGTGTTTTATGCAATGACACCATTTGCACTCTACCTACTCGTTGTGGCACTCTTGCTCATCCATCGCGAATTGTGGGGTCAGATAACCCCCGGTGCCAATGACAATGCTAGTGGAGTTTCGGTACTATTAGGCGTAGCCAAGGAATTACGAAAAAATCCATTGAAAAACCTTGATGTAGAATTTGTTGCCACTGGAGCTGAGGAAGCTGGCACCTTTGGGTGTTTGGATTACCTAAAGCGGCACGGAGTTAAGGACACATATTTCATCAATTTAGATAACCTTGGGGCTGGCAAATTGTTTATCACAACCAGTGAAGGAATCCTAAAAAAGTACAAAGCAGATTCGCGCCTTGTTGCTCTTGCGCAGGAATGCATTTATTCCGTCCCCACCCTGCCTGTCCAAAGTGGGGGATACCACCTACTGACCACGGACGCTACACCGATTATGGTCAGAGGCGGCAAAGCAATCAGTATTATGGCCAAGGATGAACAGGGGCTACTACCTAATTGGCATTGGATCACAGATACAGCAGAAAACGTCGAAAGCTCTAACCTAAGTCACGCTAAAACCCTCGTCGTCCGTTTAATTAAGCGGCTAAATGGAGTTTAAACGCCCTAGCGATATTTCTGCTACAAAGGAGCTCGACGATATGGTATCACCCATGCCAACGGTACTCACTGGATTAGGAACAACGTGAGCGGGCACTAGTACAAGATAGTGATCAGAGGTTTCCATTATGCCCGATTCGGTGAAATCTGAAGGAATGGGTAATCCTTGGGTTCTAGCTTCTTCGGCAAAGGAAACTAATTGCCGCAGTCCAATTTGCGAGAGGGGGTAGTCACGCATTTCCACAAGATCGTCTGCAAAGACTACTCCGCCTTTTTTTGCCTTTATACCATTAACAGCAGAAGCAAACAAACAGGCTTGACGAACTAATGCTGGCAAAACAGGATACGGCTTCGCTAAAATCAGGATGTAATAACCAAGATTGTGCAGCTGAATCCGAGATATCTTAAAGTGCCTAAACAAAGCCAAGGTTCCCTCGTACAAACTAAAAGCACGTTCATTCGTCTTGATCTCGCTGGCTAAAGCATTATTACCCAGCTCCACTAATAATCGCAGTATTTCGTTTTCATTAATGCCGAAACTGGTAAACTCAGGTATAAGTGCTTCCAAGAGGGTAACCTCTTCAGCACTGTCTTGCATCGGAACATATTCTAAGTGTAACTGTAGCTCTGGATTCTTTTCTCTTAATGAGCAAAGCTGCTTTAAACTTAACGCAATATAGCTAGCTAAGGTATCAGCCCGTCCTGCTATTCTTCCATGATGATACCCCGCCATGAATCCCACTTGAAATCTCTGCCCCAACTCTGGTAGATACGCTTCCATTTCTTTGTCAAAACCCATAGCCGCCTTATGATTACGAGTTCCTAAAATAATCCGATTCGCTCGGGGAGTAACAATCTCCTGTGAACCAAAGACATAACGCGTCTCTTTGGGATACTCAAAAATGTAATTAACCTTTGTCCAACTATCGTTCACCCCTTTATCAATGGGGACCCAGCGCAGCCCATTAGTGATTATAGGGAACATAACCTGGTGATGATAAACACGTGCTTGTTTGGCTGACAAGACCGGGTTGTAGACATGAGATTTGGCGCCTAAAGCAGCCATTTGGTTAGCAATAATCCCAGCCTGCCCACCCATAGCTTCGTTCTTTGCACAGAAGTTTGCATCCAGCCATTTCGCTAGTTTCATATCCATAACACCATAATACGATTTCCCTTCAACCATACACTCTTGCAACAAAGCTAAGAAGTGGGTGCTAGTTTCCACCGACCACAAACGCCTCGGTTCTAAAGGGGGATCAACGAAACACGCGGGCTCATGAACAAAGATCTTTTTGAGCTGGGCGGGAGTAACTTGAACCACCACATCAATATTTGCATTGAAGGCAGCAAACACACCACAATCGATATGTGTTTGCAACGCTTCTCTCACTAATTCCATCCAAACCATCTCTGCTCAACTCCTTTCCGCTCTTCCTCTATATTATGTCTCACAGCCGTTGTTCATGCCTCTCCTATTTCGGTATCGGCAAAACGAAAACTCTCGATATTTACCATCATTCGCTATCAGAGTGATAGAATCCTTTTCCTGAATAAGCACCTGAGAACAACAACCACTCAGGTTTGAGAATTCTAAATGTGTACTCCCTTTAGACTACCTAAATCTACCTGAATGGTATGGTTGTAGGCTGCTTGACTAAAATAAGCTTCTGCATCTGCTAAGGTCATACCTGATAACTGCACTTTATTTAAGTCTCCCTCACCAACACCCTGTTGGATAAGCAGCCATAGATACTGAACAGCTTGCGGTGTAAAACCTAAGAGCCTCGCACCCACCACATCTGTACTAATTGGATCTGTTCCCATCACTATTACCCCACTGTTTACCGGCTTCCCGCCTGCGGGGCCAGTTCCGACCATCGCATGAGTACCACTCAAAATAGTTAAATCAACGGGAATGGCTTGCCCCATTGCAGCTATAAATTGATGGAGATTATTATGAATCCCTAAATTTTTTTTTGGCCAGCCATGCTTTTCCGCAGGGGGCCAACTAAGTGCAATATTCTTCAGCCCTAAGGAAACGGTTGCTTCCTCGTGATGCTTAATGGGTGTATAGGAAATCAATACATCAACGGAGTCAAGCAGTGTATTCATTGGTGTAATATCTGGCAGACAATACTTGAGCTTCAAATCCATATAAGGTCCGTAATTTAGATCAATAAACTCCACCTTCTCCTCTAGTAAAACATCAGCAAAACCTTGATCACGCAGAACCTTTTGGGTGGTTGTACCACCAGATCCACAGGCAATTACCACGCGTTTTGGGTAATACCCTTTCACAATTTTAATGATTTCATGCAAAGAACCAGGCCCGACAATGGTCCCAGTGCTCGGACAAACATTTTTCACCCAGTTCGGCGTGATAACGACTGTATCTCCCTCTTTAATGAAGGTCTCAAGTGGCAATAAATTCCACCCCTGCTTGATACCTTCGCCTTCTAACTCGTGACGAGTAATCGCTACACAGCTTTCACTCACTCTTCGCTTGCGCACGCTAACGCCTCCTTAATGTAACTACTTTTTTGCCCTTTCAAACCAGCGCCCAAGATCGCTCTAAGACCCGCTTGCAATGGGCCATTAGCAAACGAGGGTCCTCTCCAAACACAGGACTAACCGCAAAACTTACTACCCTTGGGTTTTTATTGTGTGAACGCAAAAAACTGATTTCTAGTAACTTATTTGCGTTTAGTATACCCGGTATAGGTTGTAATTACTAATTAAACGGTGTATACTTATAAATGTAGTTAAACATAGAGGAGGTGCCTTTCTTGAGTACAATTACAGAAAGAGTACAAGAGGTTCTCAACAAGATTCGCCCTGCTATTCAAGGCGATGGCGGTGACGTAGAGCTAGTAAATGTAGATGAAAATAACGTGGTATATGTGCGCCTTGTCGGAGCATGTGCTGGCTGTCCCATGTCACAAATGACATTAAAAAATGGGATAGAACGCATTGTGAAACAAGAAATTCCAGAAATTGAGTCTGTCGAGAGTGCTGAGTAATACAGTTGGGGTAGGCTATGAAAGTAGCCTACCCCATTATTTATGAAACAAAAACAAGGAAAAAACGGAGGGTCCTAGAGTGCAAATCTTCGTTAATAGAGCCAAAGAAATCGGCATTGACGCACTGGCGATTACTGATGCAAAACCCTTTAATAAAGAAAAGGCAGTCCTAGAACAGGTGCTACAAGCCGGACTGTACCCCCAATTTGTTGAAACAGATCTAGCGCTACGCACTGATCCCAAGCGTCTATTACCCTCTGTCCAATCCATTATTAGCGTTGCTATTGCCTATAAAAGTGTAGACCCACACATATCCCAAGGCAAAGGTCTACTCTCACGGTACGCCTGGGGCCACGACTATCATTCCTTACTCTATCCTCGCTTGGAAACCTTAGCACAATGGATGGTCAAGGAATTTGGGGTGAAAGAATACGTAGTCGCGGTTGATACCAAGCCTCCGATTGAGCGCGCCATCGCCCTACGATCAGGTCTTGGCTGGCTCGGTCAAAATTGCGCTATCTTTGTGCCCCCATATGGTTCTTGGGTCTTTTTAGGTGAATTACTTGTGGATATCCCTCTACCGTTCACTACACAACAACCATTAAAGCCCAACTGTAGTGAAAAGTGTGGACGGTGCGTACGCGCTTGTCCAACAAACGCACTGTTTGCACCTTATCAGATCAACCCGCATAGCTGTATCTCCTACCTTACCCAGATGAAGGGTATCATACCAAGAGAAATGCGAGCAAAAATTGGCGCTAAATTATGGGGATGCGATACCTGCCAACAGGTGTGTCCCACCAATCAAAAAGCGCTCCCTAGCCAGCACCAAGAGTTCTATCCCCTAGATGGAACAGCCATCCCTTTAATTCCCTTGCTCTCTATTTCAAAGAAAGAGTTTCATCAGCGATTTGGACACACCGCACTCGCATGGCGTGGCCACGGAATCCTGCAACGAAATGCAGCGATTATCCTCGGGAATCTCCGTTATACGGAAGCGATCCCTGCTTTAGGTGATGCTCTGCAAGATCCAAAACCATTTCTTCGGGCGAGTGTGGCTTGGGCCCTAGGTGAAATGCACACAGCGAGTGCAAGGAATTTACTACATAACGCTCAGCACAAAGAAACCAATGCTATAGTATTAGAAGAGATTGAGTTGGCTTTAAGCCACTAATCACAAAAGACGTCATGGACCGTACGATTGGCTCTTGCTAGTTACTTAAGAACAGCTTTTGTTTCTAATTCAACATTCGGTGGCAACATAGATAGTTTTTGCTCACTCATTACAAACACCTCCAGCTCAAGTACAAAATCCTGCATCTGTTCTCTAGTATATCTGGGATACCAAGTCTGTCCTACTAGATCATCGCTGCAATCTAGCGACCCGAAATTGCTAACAAATTGCGAAAAGACGGAGGTGTCTATAAAGCGAAGCCTTTGATTCACAGGAGTTAAAATGGAACTGCCATCCTGATTCGACAGTATATACCCTCTACTATCAATTGGCTCGAAACGACGCTTGCCTATAATTTCAAGACTTTCTGCGTCGAGCTGGTATAAATATTGGTAGCGCTGGAATCCCTTACGGTAGACACCCCTAAGATAGATGTACCTACCACACCCACTGTAGGTAGTAGCTACTGGTACAACTAGCGTTCCATCGGAATCTTTCAACTCCATTATCTGCAATACCGTGCTCATATGATTGGGATCAACTACTTTCAGCTGATTCAGCCCGTCGACAATCAATAGCTGATGCTCCGAAGGATGCAGTCGGGCATGGGGCAGCACCATATCTAGGTCAGATCCAGGTACAAGATATATGGCTTCCTCAAGTCGTACAATGTCATTTTCTACCGAATACCTGGAAAGCACTCCTTGTCGCAGCGAATACTTCTCCTCAACGAAAAGCTTTTTGCCCGTTGGATCATAAGCGGCAAAGCGACCATTCCCTAAAGGCATATCTAAGACAACCACGTTGCTGTCTAAGTCCACCATGACAAAGTTTGACGAAATAGCCCGCAAGAGCCGACGATTCTCTACATCAACAGCTAAAATACTACCGCCCCACTGAGAATACTGCTGATGAGTCCAGATATGCGTAGAGGTATTCCACTCTAGATGACCGGAAGCAAACACACTAGTCATATACAGCACTCCATCGGAATAATACATGGATTCAATTATATAGGGCAAGCTGAAGCTCTGAAATACAACTCCCGAAATTGGATTAACATAATGTAATTGATCCCCGTTGCTAACAAAAACGAATTCGGGATGCTCACTCACAGCCACGCAGTACCTAGACTCCAGCCACAAAGGAAACTGCTTATCGTGATCGAATTGCAAAAGACCAGTGGTAGGATTCCGGTAATTTTCAGCGGTGATCAATATATATAACACCTCATCCGATCCAAGGTCTAGACTAAGATGTAAAGATGCACCGGAGGTTACCGTACTGTAATCCAAATGAAAGTTGAAGTACTTCCGAGCGTTCACCAAAATCTCTCCCGAGTTTGTTTCCACTTCCATGCTCATGGAAGTGTTCGGATCCTCTTTGATCTTATACAGATAATAGGGCACTTCGCTAAAGTTCAGTGATTCTCTAAGGAAAGAGTCCTCGAGAACTTCCTCAACCATGGCATACGATGGGCCAAACTCAATGGCACCAAAGAGATAAGCATTATGATCGATCCAGTATTGGTTCGTATAATCATAGACCCCATCTGTCAACCAGATGACTGCGAAGTGTTCCTGGGAGTCTCCCACGTAGATCACTAATGACGTTGTCTCTGGCAAGAGATAAAGTGATGCGTCTACTAAACTGTTCTTGTCGTGGCCACCAAGAGATATCACCTCTAAAACCGATGCCTCGCTATCCACAGCCAATACGTGGATATACGAGAGCGTCCGGTGGGTATTAACATAGGGAAATCCACCGAGCTTAAGATTAACCTGGTAGCGGGTTGAGGGATCATCCACCCTGGTGGCGGTATAAATCATATAGGTTCCCGCGTTCACCTGGTGATCACTAGGCATAATCTCCCAGCCGTTTTTGCGGGCCGATAAACTGGTAGTAGCTCGCATCTGGAGGAGGACGAATTCACCAAAAGAATCGGTATGCACAATACCTGATTCTGCCCCTCCATAAGTAATTTCCACCCCACTGAGTCTTTGCCCAAAGGGATCTTGAACATGGCCGCTAATGGAGTACCTTTGAGAGCTACCGCCAATAGCACCGTCCTCTGCACAACCTGTAGCTAGCAGAAACAAGACTATGAATATCCCAGACATAATTCGCTTCATATAGCTATATCACCATCCTTCTTATGTGGTACCCTCGCTAGGCAATCCCGAACCCAATACTAATCTGCGAGGATCCCTCCCTGATTAGCGAGAGCCTGGATCTGTTCTGGTGTAGGGATTCTACGCCTTCCATCGACGTTTCTAGGCAACGAAGGCATTACATCGTGCAGTCTCCTATCGGGAGCTACCCCTAGAAGGGACACCCCTGTAAATTGGGAGGTATGGACCAAATGCAACGAACCACTGCTAGCAGCAAGCAGCAAGGTCTCATCGCTATTTACCGCTAATAAACCTTCATACAAAGCATCACCAAATCCTATTATAGCATGGGTCTGTAATGAATCAGAATCAAGCTCAAAAAGGAAGCTCTGCTGCTGAGCACTACCCATCACATAGATCACATCGCCACTAGGCGTATACGTAGTAGCAATCGGGGTAATAGTCTCTCCAGAGGGACCCTGCAACGATCGAGACTGTAGCACTTTGGTTAAATCGCTTCCATCTAAGATATTCAACGTGGTGCCTTCAACGGTCAGTACCTGAGCCCCTATAGGATGCAAAGATATTGATGGGGAACCAAGATCATATTGGACCTCAACGGACTGGTCAAAGATCAATCGATCATTGACTAAGGAAAAACGATATAGATGGTTTGGGGATTGACCCCTGGTTTCTCCAAAGACCCATTTACTATGCTTATCATAGGTAGCCAACAGGTCGGCACCAGTGGATATCTGGTCAAGAATATCATACGTATCCATGTCTAACAATACCAAGTGGGAACCACCGCTTAGAATTATCCGCCGTTCGATGGGATCCACCATGACTGAGTGAAGACCAATCCATTCCCATCTATCAAACGAAATATCTTGGTAAAGATAAGTGGATGTATCCAACACGTACAAATGCGGATGAGCGTAGGGAATGGCATACACCCGCCCTTCACAGTAAGCGAGGGATCTAATACCATAAGGGAAACGAAAACTCCTCAACACAATTCCCGACACTAGGTCAATATAATGAAAACCATTGCTCGTAGCAACAAAACCTAATTCTGCGTCATCACCAGTCAACATGTGCTGCACTCGCAGACTCAGTTCTCGCTCGTGGTCAAATCGTAAAGTACCCCAGGTAGGCACCGTATAATCCTCGGAAGTGACCATAACGTACCAGACTCCCCCATGATAAACGTTCCTTCTAATCTGCAAGGGATTGAAAGGAGTAACCAACATACTCTCACTGTGATGCATACTGTCTAAACTGCGCTGATGCTGTACCTGAATCACACCATTATTAGACTCTATAGATAATCGAAGAGCAGCGTAATCGGTACCGTGTACCTTAAATAAGTAATAGGGTATGACCTCGAAGTCTAACGAAAAATCTGTCACGGTGTCCTCATCTAACTCAATAGCCAACGATTCGGAAACGCCATACACTAAGCGACCTTCTTCAACATAAGCTTCATGCTCTGCCCAGAAGTAATTGGCGTAATAAGGATAGTTCAAGTCAAGCTCGACCATGCCGAAAAACAAAGGATGAGGGCCATTGTTTCCAAGGTAAACCACAAGATACTGTGTTTCCGGTAATAGGGACAAGTCGTAGTGTCTTTCTTCTTTCGTAAGAGCTGCTCCTAAGTCAAGAGTTTCTAAAAATTGATGATTCCGATCAACAGCGATCACCTCCACAGTGTACCAGGAGTGAGCGTGGCGATAACCCCAAGGTAACCCTCCAAGAGTCAGCCGTACTCCTACCCTCACAGTATCATCCTCATCAACTCGTATACCTGTAAACACTAAGGGTAAGCCCGTGGAAGTATCAACGTCCTGCACCAAAGGGCCAAACCGCCAACCCTTCTTGTGAGCCAGAATAGAGGTCACACTCTCTAGATCACCAATAACAAACCCTCCTTGTGCATTGGTAAACTGGTGACCAGATGTAACTCCTGCGAAGATGATTTCCACTTCTGGTATGGGTTGACCAAAGGTATCGTGCACATATCCACTGATAGAAAACTTCCCTCCACCACCTCCTGCACACCCACTAAGAATCATCAACCATACCAATAAACCAACTAACTTCCTCGTCTTCATCCATAATAGCCTCCATCCAGGCAATCTCGTATTCCTCAAGGTGTAGAACTGTACTTTCATTTCTTCGAAATTCCAAAGCTAATGGCAATATACATTCTGCTTGTACTGGGACGCTGATAACGGCATTGCTTTATCCGTTAGCATTTATCGTGTAGGCAATATTCTTTATAATAACTCTTTTTGGGCTTTTTCGCAAGAGTAAACTTATCCCTGTCGCCTAAGTCATTCCGCCAAAAGAAACCAGTATAGTTAACCAACTTACTGGTGTCATCCCAGATGACGATTTTACCATGGATGATGCAAAAAAGGAGAGACTGAGACGTGAAAATAGTAATTGATAATAACGTGGTCTTAGATGTGTTCCAAAATAGAGAGCCGTTCGTTGGGGCCTCTTCTAAGGTCTTACGACTGGTTGAAACAAGACGGATCAAAGGCTTCGTTACTGCGAATTCCTTCACTGACATTTATTACGTATTACACCGTTAATGAACTCCATACGTAGTTCACTATGTTCTTGAATTTCCAAAAACTCTTCATAGGAAACCCTTTTACCGCCATAATGATAGTCTGTAGCCTTCTCCTTTACTAACTGGTAGCGATCATACTCTGTTAAATAGGGGGTTAGGCGGACTGCTTTTATTCCATTTTTGGTAATTACCACTTCATTGTTGTCTGTAACATAATCTATATAGTGGCCAAGGTTGTTTTTTAGCTCTGTTGCAGTGATCGTTTGCTTATGTGTGCCAACCATAGTTTAACACCTCCGTACGATAACGATATCACGTCGTACGATACATATCAAACCTGCTTAATGTAGGTAATCACCGCACCTAGATAATCAAGATACATACTGATCAATAGATCAATACTATCATAGACTAATTGATCATCTATTCCTCCATATGCGTCGTCCAATTTATTACGCAAACTCGCAGAGGATGCGATCGCTTGGGCAAACTCCATTTCTAGTATTCCGCATTCAGTTAAGTCAATGAACGCATTGTAATCATCAATGGCTGGAGGTCTCTTTTGCTCAGCCAAAAGCACGCTTGATACACCTAACGCCAATCCAACCACGAGCTGTATCAAGCGCTCGATCGCATACTTAGTACGAACATCTTTCGTATATTGCTCATAAGAATCTGGCTTAAACTCTTGTAACTCAACAATGAGTTGATGCATTTTCATCATTTTCTCAATCGCGATTTCCATAACTAACGAGCTCTTGCCATTAGACCATGGTCCCCTAGAATGCGAATCGCTTGCTCTGCTGCACCTAAACTAGCAAAACCTAAGCGTAGCGAACCACCCTCACCTTCTCGCACCTTGAGGATCTCAATGTCATCAATATTGACGCCTTGTTCGCCTAGTATTATGGCGACTTGGCCGATCGTTCCTGGCTTATCAGGAATCATAACGATAATTTCATCTAAAAACGGCCAATACCCCTTTAGCTTAGCTGGTATTTTAGACCGCACATCTTTGGCCAAAGCTAAATTATTTTCGAAATCTAGCTCCTGTTTGTTTTGTAATTGGTTTTTAAACGTCTGCAGACTTTCTTGAAAAACCCCAACCATTTTAAGCAACTGCTCCTTATTACTGAAACAAATATCTTTCCAGAGCACAGGGTTTCCAGAGGCAATCCGAGTGGTGTCACGAAATCCACCAGCGGCTAATAGCAGAGCTAGGGGATGCTGCTCTTCGATCGTCGCAACAGCGTTTACAAGTGTGGAGGCAATAAGATGAGGCAGATGGCTCACAGCTGCCACTAAAAGGTCATGCTCGTGGGGATCCATCACCATCACACGAGATCCCACAGCATTCGTTAAATGTTTAACTCGTTCGAGCGTTTGGTCATCGGTATGAGTGGTTGGTGTTAATACATAAATAGCGTTCTCGAATAGATACGGATCTGCACCTTTAACTCCAGCCGTTTCTGAGCCAGCCATGGGATGGCCACCGACAAAGTAACAGTCGTCACCAAGTATCTGTTCAGATGCATAGACAAAATCAGCTTTCGTGCTACCCACATCCGTTACAACGGTTCCAGGCTGTAAACGAGATTTTATTATCCTAAGAATAGCTTCATTCGTTGTTATCGGTGCTGCCAAAATCACTAAATCGGCTTGGCTTGCTTCATCATTGAACTCTACATAACCTTGATCAATAGCCTGTAACTCGACAGCTAAATCAAGATTGCCTGGGACAACATCGACTCCAATCACCCGATTGGCTAACCCATCTTTCTTGATAGCCATGCCAAAAGAACCCCCAATTAAACCAACGCCAATAATAGTTACCTGGTTAAATATTGCCGACATAATGTCTAGCCCCCTCTTATACCCATACTACGTATTTTGCATCTCTTGCAGATACCGAATATAGTGTTCTCGATCTGGGGGAGACAGTTTGGCCAATGCATCGTCTATGATCACAGTCGCATCCTTGTGCCCATGCCGAAGCATGGCTCCACCAATTATCTCTTTCCCATGACCCCATTTCGCTTGTTCAAATATTTCTAGCAGTAAAGCTTGCACTCGTTTGCTCTTTCTCATATTTGCTAACACATCAGCCATTAAGAATTGCATCGGTCCAAGTGGATCTTTACGCACATATTTTGCAATCTCTGACACAGCCTTTGATCCAAGATTTTGTAATATGTCTAAACAAAAAGGAAACATATCATCCCAAGGTTCTAGTTGTACTAATAACTTCATGACAAGCGATGCTGTTTTTGGAGACTGCCAATACAGCAACAACTCTAGTGCGTTTCGGACATAACTATTTGATAAGTCCTTACCAATCCCGAAACTCCCTACGATCATTGCCAATAAAGGTTCTAAAACCTTACGGTGTTCAACCTCGACTGCGCGCTCCCGCTCAACTTTGTTGCCTTCAAGTAATGTTGTCAACTCTTGATCGTATTCATCAGGTACTACTAAGATCCGTTGATCGGTAAAGCCACCTGCATCCTTCCGAAAATTACGGAAAGCAGCCAAGTCAACCACAACATTGCCATTCACCTTGGCGCGCTTTTGCCGTTCTGCCCATACATCATCAAATGGAAAGGTAAAATACGGTGCTACAGAGAAATTATTGACTAGCGTTTGTAATCCTGACAACCACATCTGCAACCGGGTATGGCCTATCCGAAACCAAATAGGCCGAAGATGTGCACCACGGAGGATCATCGATCCTGCTTGACCCATCAACCGTTCCACGCTTTTCCAGTCTCCTTGACCAATCGCTTGTTGTACTTTATAAAGCACAGCATCAATCGTAGTTACCTCGGCATACTTGCCTGTACGGTATTGGTAAAGCATTCGCGCATAAACAGGATACCGTTGTTCAATAACCCACCCGGCACCTTTAAGAAAGTGGCCACCAAGAAATTGTATATCCAAAGGCAGAGATTGCGTCACTAGTTGATCAAAAAACCGCTTGATGCTCTGGTGCAATTTATTGTCGACCTCTAACGCAACTTCTTCTGATTCTAATCCAGCACAAAAAAGAGTAGCAACAAGCCAAAATTCTACGGTCGAACCATAGGCCGCTAAGACCAAATCACGATCATAGAATATCATATTTTCCTTTAACTCATAACAGGCAGAGACAAAGCCTTCAATCGTCGTTAACTCTTCTACTTCTTTAAGCATTTCTTGATAATCAATCTTCAAGCTTTTTCTCCCTTCATTATCGCTTTAGTCCTTCTTTAATTGCGTCGCGCGCTAATTGATCACAACGATTATTCCACTTATTATCACTATGTCCTTTTACTTTAATCCACTTTATAGTATGAATACGGCTTAAGGCTAGTAAACGTTCCCATAAATCGCGATTACTGACAGGTTCTCTTTTCGCATTAATCCAGCCCCGTTTGAGCCAGTTTTCCAACCAATTTTGATTAAAAGCATTCACTAAGTAGGCGCTATCTGAATAAACACTAACCTCACACGCTTCCTTTAGCTTACTCAGACCCTCAATGGCCGCAGTTAATTCCATTTTTTGATTGGTTGAGTGAGGAGTGAAACCCTTATACTCACTACTATGATCTCCAAACAACAATACAGTTCCCCAGCCACCCGGACCTGGATTATTCGTGCAGGCTCCATCAGTATATATTTCTACTCTTTTCAATTTCATCTTTCCCTTCGTTGTGATCTTGGCATCTCACCAAGAATATGATATCTTATATATAGACGAACTTTAGAAGATGGAGGTAAGTCTATGGATGAACGATTAGAGATCCTAAGCGAAGAGTCTAAGCACATGGGCAAAGTTTGCATTCACTGTGATAAAAAATTGCTTGTAAATGACGAGATTGTTAAGTGTCCGCGTTGCCATCAAGTTCATCATGGTCGTTGTTGGATGGCAAGAAGTGGATGTGCAAAACTTGGTTGTCCACAAATAGCCAAAACAGTGAAGGACGATTCGCCAAAAGGAGATAGACCAGTTCCATCGGTATTACCAAAATTTTTACTGATTAGCGTTGCTGTTATTCTCGTGATTGTACTAACGACAGTTTTCCAGCCAACACCACCCGATCTAGCAGACGGTCGTACTACAGTCGTGGTATTAGTGGATACATTTGATCAACAGCGCCTGCAAATACACGTTGACGAGTTTAACACAGATCATCAGGAGATTTATATTGACCTACTCACAAGTTCTAGTTTAGGAATGCAGCAACAGCTCCTTGTTCGCATGGCCGCTGGAGATGCCCCTGATATTTTCTGGTTACCCTTCCATTCCTTTTCAAGCTTTAACGAGCTTGGTGCACTATTACCCATAGATGATGACTCATTATTTTATGGTGTACATCATCCATCTCGGTTCAAGGCCATTGGCATTTTTGCTCACACTGTTTATCCAGAAGAAACTTTAGAAGTACTACACTACCTGGTGCAGAATCTGCCACAAGCAGATCTAACAACAGCTCAACAAGAGTCAGGAGTAACAACGCCTACTTTTTTGTTAGATAGCGCTGCATTTCTAGGCAACTGAGGAGTTACTATGAATATAGCTATGTTTACTGATAGTTACACACCTTATGTTAGCGGTGTTGTTCGATCCATTCAACGATTTTCGCGGGGGTTAACGACCCTCGGTCATAAGGTTTATATCTTTGCCCCAGACTATCACCGGGATATGGCAGGTGTACCCGACACAGATGCAACACACATTTATCGTTTCCATTCTGTGCCTGCACCCACCTGTCCAAGCTTCTTTTTGCCGATTCCAATCTCAGTGAGAGCCGATCGGTTAATGCGCAAATTGGAGATTAATATTATTCATACACACTCTCCGTTTTTGATGGGACAACTTGGAGCAATTTTGGCGCGCAAACGTGATATTCCCTTACTCTTTACTCATCACACATTATACCATGAATATACTCACTATGTACCAGTTCCGCAAGGATTTACACGTCAAATGATCATTAATTATTTACATCGTTACTTTCGCCACTGTGATCATGTGATTACACCAACACCACAGATCAAAGATTTATTACTGGACTTATACAATTTACCAAATCCTATAACCCCGATCCCAACCGGGATAGATTTATCGCACTATCGTGGTGCTAACCAAGATTGGTTACGCCAACAATTTTCCATTGAACAAACTAGCAAGATCGTCCTATTCATCGGACGGTTAGGTAAAGAAAAGAATCCAATCATTGTGTTAGAAGCTTTCTCCCTATTAGCCAAACAGAACCCTTCGATACATATGGTTTTTGTTGGAGAGGGCCCGGAAAAAGAACACCTTGTCCAATGGAGTAACGAGCACAAACTAAAACAAAAGGTACACTTTACAGGATCTATCGAAGCCCAAAAGGTAGCGGATTGCTGCTGTGGTGCGGATTTATTTATGTTTGGTTCTACAACTGAAACACAAGGTCTTGTATTAGGTGAAGCAATGGCTGCTGGTTTACCTGTTGTCGCTGTCGAAGCAACTGGAACGAATGACATTGTTATTCATGGATATAACGGGTATATCACCGAGTCGGAGCCTCACGCTCTCGCAGAGTATAGTCATAGGATCTTAAACAACCCTACCCTTTATGCTTCTATGCGAGTTCATGCATTAAGGACCGCCCAACAATTAAGCATCGATACCACCGCGAGTCAATTATTAGCTGTCTACGAACAAGCATTGACGACACGTTTCAGCTCTGCCCGTTAAGTTCAAAAAAAGCTGGGTTAACTCCCCAGCTTTTTTTGATGCTAGAATTGCACATTTGGTACTTCCTGCGCTGCTGGTGCCACTTGGAAAAACGAACGAGCTTGTTTACCCAAAGAATTTGCAATTAACACCGTTGGAAACTGTTGAATCGTCGCATTCCATATTTCTACAGACTGATTATATCGCATTCGCTCTGTGGCTATGCGATTCTCTGTTCCTGCTAACTCATCTTGCAAACGAAGAAAACTACTATCAGCCTTTAGTTGTGGATAATTTTCGCTAATTGCTAATAACCGTCCGAGAGCCGACTCCATACCTTGACTAGCTGCAATTTGATCATCAGGGGTATTCGCCGCAAGCAAGCGACTGCGCGCATTAGCTACCTCTGTAAAGATCTCTTGTTCATGACTTGCATACCCCTTAACAGTGTTTACGAGATTTGGAATTAAATCCCCTCGCCGTTGTAATTGATTCTCTACTTGAGCCCAACTTGCATCCACTGCTGTTTCGAGTTTAACTAGTTGATTATAACGCGAAACTCCTGCACCGACAATCAAAACCATGATTAGAATGATTACACCAAAAACAATCAGAATTTGTTTCATAAAGATCCCTCCGATTTCATTTCCAAATTAAAACTTACGCCCAGCACCGCCACCACCACTGCGGCCACCACCAAACCCACCAAAGCCACCACCTCCAGAACGATTGGATCCTCCAAATCCACCACCCATCATTGGATAACGCCGATTACGACCGCTCGGTCCACCCGGGGGTAAATGTCGCGAACGCATAGATATGAAAATTGCGATTGCGATAAAGATTAAAAAGGTACGAATCCATTCACTCGCTTCTGGTTTGGCCTCAGCTTTAACAAAGGACTCACCCAAGAGTTCTGCGCGCAAAGCATTTGCACCTTGGACCATTCCCTGACCATAATTACCTTGCGCAAAGTGAGGTATCACGAATTGATCAAGTATCGCCCCTACCTTACCATCGGGTAACGCTCCTTCGATGCCGTATCCTATCTCCACAACAACCTCGCGTTCCTCCAAGTCTAATAGAATTAATACTCCACTATCTTCAGGACCACCCACACCCCATGCATTAAATAGTGTGGTCTTGTACTCCATAGGTGTAGAGGGTTTGACACTCGACATGGTTACGACCGCTAATTCAACACCTTGTTCTCTTTGCAGCGCTTCCGCAATTAGCTGGATTTCAGCGCGACTGCGATTATCCATCACATTGGCAAAATCACTCACAAACCCCAAAGGCTGTGGCACAGTATTGGCCGCTAGCAAACCAGACGGGGTCAGAATAAAGCTACAAATCAGGAACAATAACGCTACTACGTAAGACTTTTTAATCATACTTTCACCTTCAATTCTCTTTAGAATTACTTGATACTTCTTGGTGTGATCATGGAACCTAACTGCCAATATTTTCCAAAAGCAAAGGCTAGGAGGTCGGCCTTCTTCGGATCAACCCTTCCTTCTGTAAGTATAGGAGCATCCACCTGTACATGGACGATTTCTGCTAAAAAGAGGTCATGGGAACCCAAGCTTAGCACTTGTGTAACCCTACATTCCAGATTAATCGGACACTGAGCAATTACTGGCACTTCAATTTTATTACTAGGCATGGGGCTAAAGCCGCAATCCTTAAACTTATCTGTATCACGACCACTTACTGTCCCACAATAGCTTACTTCGCTAGCTCTTGTTGAAGACGGAATATTGATCACAAACTCGCCAGACTCCTTTATTATACTATACGAATGCCGGTTAGGCCTAATACTAATTCCTACCATCGGTGGATCAGAACAAACCGTACCCACCCAAGCTAAGGTAATAATATTGGCATTAACTCCAGTTTCTCCACAACTAACCATTACCGCGGGAACCGGGCAAAGGGTTGGGGATGGTGCTCTACTTACTTTCGTCATTTCCATCTCTCCTTATCTAAAAAAATTTCCACATTCCCTTTACATCTTCCTGCCTAGTTGATATAAATAAATAGTAAAGGAGGCTTTTCATGAATATTATTAAGCAAATTGCCGAAGAATTACAGATCCGTGTTTCTCAAGTAGAACAAACGGTGAGTTTGTTAGATGAAGGAAATACCATTCCATTTATTGCTCGTTACCGCAAAGAGGCTACGGGGGAACTTGACGAGGTTGTGATCCGTAATCTATCGGACAGACTTACGTACTTAAGGCATTTAGCCGAAAGACAAGAAGAAGTTACCCATCTTATTGCACAACAAGACAAATTAACCGATGCATTAAGTACAGCCATAACGAAGGCGACGACGCTACAACAATTAGAAGATATTTACCGTCCCTTCCGGCCAAAACGGCGGACACGGGCATCGATTGCTAAAGAAAAAGGCTTAGAACTATTAGCCCAAAGCGTATTAGCCCAAACGATGGACAACCCCGAAGAAATCTGCCAAAACTATATAACCGACGAGGTGCCCACAACGGACGAGGCCAAAAAAGGAGCACTCGACATCCTCGCTGAGCAGTTTGCTGATGATGCTAGTTTACGGCAAATTGCTCGTCATTACACCTGGCATCAGGGGATGATACGCTGTGACGCTGCTGCCAAAGAGCCAACAGAAGACAACAAAGAGTTTGAAATGTACTTTGATTATCAAGAACCCGTACACAAAATTCCTCCACACCGTATTTTAGCCATTAACCGCGGAGAACGGTTGAAAGCTCTGAAAGTTAAAATTGTCCAAGACGCTTCAACCATTATCACTTCAATGGAAAAGCGGATTATAACCAAGGAGAACTCGCCGACAGCACCTTGGTTGCAAGCCGCGATTGAAGACAGCTACCAACGCTTATTGGCGCCGAGTATAGAGCGAGAAATTCGTAATCAATTAACCGAAACAGCAGAAGAGCATGGTATTAGTATTTTTGCCAAGAACCTCCATAGCTTGATCATGCAGGCGCCAGTCCGCCATCGTAATATTCTCGGTGTGGATCCCGCCTTTCGGACTGGTTGTAAGATCGTGGTGATTAATCGCTTTGGAGATTTAGTGGCAACCAATACAATTTATCCACACGAACCTCAGAATCGTTGGGATCAAGCACTACAATCCTTGTCTGAGCTAGTACATGAACACGCAGTGTCTCTCGTTACAATTGGTAACGGTACGGCGTGCCGGGAAACCGAACAACTCATTGCGCAATTAATTAAAGACCATCATCCAGCGCTCCAATACTTAGTGACAAATGAAGCCGGTGCATCTGTCTATTCTGCATCAGATTTAGCTCGTGCAGAGTTTCCCGATTTAGATGTATCTATTCGCGGCGCCATATCGATTGCGAGACGAGTTCTTGATCCCTTGGCTGAACTAGTAAAAATCGATCCTAAATCCATTGGTGTCGGGTTATACCAACACGATGTTAATCAAAAAGCACTAACGAAAACCTTAGGGGAAGTCGTGGAGAGCTGTGTAAACTTTGTAGGAGTAGAAATCAATAATGCTTCCTCGGCTCTTTTGCGACATGTTGCCGGGCTTTCCATGCCAGTGGCTCAGGCGATTATTGAGCATCGCCAAGAAATCGGCGAGTTTAAAAAACGGTCACAATTAAAAGCTGTCAAAGGATTAGGTGCAAAGACCTATCAGCAGTGTGCAGGATTCCTACGCATATCGCAAGGAGAGGATCCGTTAGATAACACACCTGTCCATCCTGAGTCCTATCCATTAGCGAAGCAAATCTTATCCCTAATTGAGCATAAACCAAAAGACTTACTCAATAAAGAACTAGTAGCAGAGATCAAGGAGAAATTAACTAACCTTGATCCAAAACAGATTGCCCAAAAATTAGAGGCTGGCGAACCCACAGTGCGCGATATTATCGCCTCTCTAGCACAACCGGGTCGAGATCCTAGAGATCAATTACCTCCTCCCCTATTTCGAGCTGATGTATTGTCATTGGAAGATTTACAAACAGGGATGATCCTACAAGGGAGTGTCCAAAATGTAGTCGACTTCGGAGCTTTTGTCGACATTGGCGTCAAAAAAGCCGGTTTAGTGCATATTTCACAAATCTGTGATCGCTATATCAAACATCCCACTGAAGTGTTACAAGTTGGCGATGTTGTCACCGTGCAAGTATTAACCATAGAGCCTAAGCAGGGCCGTATTGGTTTAACCATGAAGATTAAAGAATGACCAAAAGACGAGCATATATAAAAAACAGCATCCTAAAGATTAGGATGCTGTTTTTTATACCGTTTCTGGTTCTGGATACTCGACGCCCAAAGTGTCGACAGTTACCTTCTTAATGCGTTGCGGATCGAGGGGTTTATCGGAGTGGTCACGCTTGGTTGCGACCACATCATCGATGGCCTCCATCCCTTCTGTCACTTTACCAAAAGCCGCATACTGCCCATCAAGATGAGGGGACTGTGCCACCATAATGAAAAACTGAGAACCAGCGGAATCCGGTGCCATTGTGCGAGCCATCGATAATACCCCTTTCTCATGGGCAAGATCATTACTCACACCATTACCGCTAAACTCTCCTTTAATAGCATAACCAGGACCACCAGTACCACTACCCTGTGGACAACCACCTTGTACCATGAATCCAGGAATTACACGGTGAAAGGTTAAACCATCATAATAACCCTTTTTGATCAGCGAAATAAAATTATTGACCGTATTTGGCGCCTTCTCAGGATATAATTCTGCCATTACTACCTGACCATTTTCTAGTTCCATTGTTACTATTGGATTTGCCACATAACCACTCCTAATTTTTAATTCCTACCCTATATTCGCCACTCATGCTAGGATTCCTCTGCTAATTGGCCTGCATCCAGATCTTTACCGACTATCGTGTTATCGTAACTCGAATATGTTTGTATTCTTCTACCTCTGCACATGCTAAGACTACGTAGATTAGGAGGAGGAGTCCCATATGTTACGATATCAACCAAAACGAGTATTTATTGAGCCTGACGCTTTAGAGTATCCCCTCGGCATCAAACTACAAGCACTGTTTACAGATGCCGATATTCCCATTGAAACTACCACAGCGCATAATCGGGTTACTGGCATCCCTGGAAAAAGTGACAAAGAAAAATACATTCAAGCAAAACGTAGCCTCGTTATCGGAGTGCGCCGTTCATTAACGTTTCAATCCTGTAAGCCTTCAGCCCACTACCAACTCCCTTTAGTGACAAGTTGTCCTGGATTATGCGAATATTGTTACTTGCAAACGACCTTAGGTCCCAAACCAGCAGTGCGGATATATGTTAATACTGATCAGATTTTAGCCAAAGCCAGTGAATATATGCGCGCAAAAGAGCCAGACATTACAATCTTTGAAGGCGCTGCCACATCAGATCCCATTCCCGTTGAATATTTAACTGGTGCCTTAAAACAAGCTATCGAGTTTTTTGGTCAGACCCCACTTGGCCGCTTTCGTTTTGTCACCAAATTTGCCGATGTAGATTCCTTGCTCACAGCAGCTCACCAAGAACATACAGAAATTCGCTTTTCCCTCAATACAGATACTGTAATTGACACATACGAAAAAGGCACATCATCTGCAAAAGCCCGCTTAGAGGCAGCGGAGAAAGTGGCTAAAGCAGGATATCCTATCGGATTTCTCCTCGCACCCATCCTGATCTATGAGAACTGGCAGGTCGAATACACCCAACTCATTACTGCATTAGCCCGACGATTACCCAAGGATATACACGTCGGCTTTGAGTTAATTACTCATCGATATACAACCCGAGCAAAAAACAATATTCTTAAAGTGTTCCCCGACACAACCTTGCCTATGGATGAGAGTGAACGCCAATTCAAATACGGACAATTTGGATATGGCAAGTATGTATACCCTAAAGAGACCATGGCTGCTATTAAGGAATTCTTTCACCAGGAACTAAACACTCATTTTCCCTACGCAAGCATTGCCTATCTGGTATAAACTAGATCTCTCGCTTTTGCGAGCGCACCTCTTCAAAGCCTTGGGGGTAGCGCTTCTTTAGTTTTTCGACATTGTTTTCCGCAACGAGATCTAAAGAGAGATTAAATGCACTGGCTAAGTTGGCCAAATACCACAGCACATCACCTAGTTCATCACACACCTTATCGCGATCTGCTTGGTGCCCATGAAAAACGACTTTTTTCAAGTAGTCACATACTTCCCCCGCCTCTCCGGCTAATCCCATCCCTAAATTCGCTAGTTGGTAAATATCTGCTGGTTTACTATTTAGAGTTCGCTTTGCTGCTTGTTGATAATCTTCAAACTCTTTTTTCATGTATACATACTCCCTCTTTTAGCACATTAGTTTGCTCCCCACCTAGGGATCACATGGTGCTAGTTTGGTCAATTCTTGAAACGTTTTGCTTTTTAGTAAATGCTGGTGTATAATGTTTTCTAAAGCTTGCCCTTTGACTAAACGAATAATGGTCTTTTCACTGTAGAGACCCTCCCTTATTACACTATTTTTTTCTAGGAGGTAAATATCATGCGTCGATACTTTTTGACTGGACTTTTAGTGCTACTGCCCTTAGTGGTAACGGCATATTTGCTGATTACTGGTTTTCTCATTATTGACGGGATCTTAGGAAATTTCCTCAACATGCTCTTTAAACAGCAAATTCCAGGCGCAGGAGCAGCTTTAACACTTGTTCTGATCACCCTAACTGGAATGGTCGCAACCAATGTCATCGGTCGCAAACTCATCCACGTGGGAGAACAAATATTTTTACGAATCCCTATTGTTCGTAACCTGTACCAAGGAGTCAAGCAACTTTTGGATGCATTTTCTAATTCCACATCTAAAGATGCCTTTAAAAAAGTAGTCCTTGTTCAACACCCCAGAGTAGGCGTGTATTCCGTCGCATTCCTCACTACAGAAACAAAAGGTGAGATTCAAAGCAAAATCACCGATCCGTGTGTCAGTGTATTTATCCCAACAACACCGAATCCCACCTCTGGTTTTTTTCTCATAATCCCCGAACAAGAATGTATTCCTTTAGAGATGAGCGTTGAGGAAGCCTTTAAACTAATAATTTCTGGCGGCATTCTTGTTCCACCATTTGACGAATAAACCACCCTGACGAAAAACCCAAGAGAAAAATCCTCTTGGGTTTTTTATTTCTGCGCAAATATTGCAGGCGGGCGCACGATCTCGATACGAGACAGGGGCCAATACGACCAAACAGCTCGCCCCACAACAAGTTCTTTCGGAACAAAGCTAACACGCATATCGCGGCTATCTAAGCTGTTATTCCGATTATCCCCGAGCACAAAGTAATGATCCTCTGGTACCACTTGCGGATAAAAATCACGCATAGCTGGTTCACTAATATATTCTTCCTTAATCAGCTCCTGATTTATGAATACATTACCGTCAATAATGGCAACTGTATCACCAGGAACCCCAATTACTCGCTTAATAAATTCGTCTCGCTGATTGACGGGGAATTTAAACACAATGATTTCACCAGGGCTCGGTTCAATAAATCGATAGGAAATTTTATCTACTAACAAACGCTGGCTATTCCACAACGTTGGCATCATAGACGTCCCTTGCACTGAAAATGACTGCGCAATAAAAGTAATAATAAATGCAGTTAAAATTAAGGAACCAATAATCGCTTCGAGCCACTCCCGTACTACACTTTTTTGCTTTTTTGTTGACTGCATAATCCACCCCTACTCTAAAAGTTCCCCAAACAATTGGGGCTTTCGTATAATACTCATCCTATTTAACGGCCAATAACGCCAAATCGCTCTTCCCACCACCAAATCACGTGGCACAAATCCTACTCGTTTATCGCGACTATCTTCGCTATTATTCCGATTATCTCCCAAAACAAAATAATGCTCTGCGGGTACAATTTGCCGAGAAAATCCATAACGAGCCGGATCCGAAATAAAATCTTCCACTACCTCTTGGTTGTTAACAAACACCTTACCATCGATCACCTCTACGGTGTCACCAGAAACAGCAACAATTCGCTTAATAAAATGCTGTTTTGGATCCGTTGGATATTTAAAGACAATGATTTCGCCCCGCGCTGGTTGCATAAAACGATACGAAATTTTATCAACCAATACTCGTTCACCATTGTACAACGTTGGCTGCATCGACAGCCCCTCCACAGTGAACGCACGAGCAATAATTACCATGATAAAGACAGATAAAAGCATAGCTCCGCCTAATGTTTCTAGCAACTCGCGCCAATCATTGGTGGGGCGGACTAAATTTCTCAGGGAAATCCCCTCCATTTTATATTCTATCATTTTATGATTAATACCACAATACTAAAAGAAAATCCTGCCTAGCTTAAGTTAAGCCAGACAGGAACTGGATGGAAAGATCTACTGTTTAAAAATCCCAAAGACAACCTTGACAGATCCTTTTATATTCCTTCGCCTTTTGCCTAAACGTCTCCTTATTACCCAAACGTAGTGCTTGATCGATTTCATCCTTCAGTAAAATACCCGAAATAGCTCGATCGATTTGTTCTTGCATTATGTGTGCGAAAGCTGGTTCTAAAGCCTTGCCTAAAGTACTAGCAGCTGCTACTTCCTCATACCACACTGGAGGTGAATCTGCAAACAAAAATTGCACGTGCAAAACACCTTGAAACTTACGCAATACCTCCACAGCCTGAACGGGATCATGCACCCACTGTGCTGGGTTACGTTTCTTTTGTTTCACGAGCCGCCCATTAACTAAAGACACTTCATTACGTTCAATTGCACCTAACTCTAATTCAAACGAAGGACCATCCGCTCCGGCTTGTGCCACTATCATGGTATCAGGTAAAGACGATAGTGTAGTAACAAACATCATCCGACTAAGTAAATCCTCATTTTCCGCTAAACAATCTAATAAGTATCTACTCATTCGGTGTTTGAGCGGGGTTTTGCTAAATCTGCGGACAACGTCAATAACTTGCATAACCCATCACCCCTACTCTAGGTGGCGTGCGCCCAACTCTGGCTGCACTTACCTCCTAAAATGCTTTACTACACTATATGCACACACCTACTAAGAATGACAATTACCTGATTATTTCATTCCACTATAAGCACGCAGCTGCACCAAATTTCCCAAACACATCCACTTGACACAAACCTTTGTTCGATATAAAATATAGACACGATCTTACGTTCTAAAAAAGGGTGGTATTATGATTGTTTATTTTGGACTACGACATTTTTATGTAAAGCATACAACAACAGACCTGCCAAACGACGCCATTATCCTTACTTATCAAAAACGGATCTGGGATTATACACCCCATTTAAAAACGGCTGGCGTCAATTGTGGGCAATCGCTTATTCGTATAGAAAAGCGATTGCCTAACGTCACCATCATTCCCATTAACATATGGGATTATAGTCTGCACAACAAAGACATCCTGGCATTTTGTCATCAATGGACGCATCAAGTAGAAACGGAGTATCCGCATGCGTGGTACGGAAAAATCCCAGATCACTTATGGAATACAAAATTCGGTCAATCCTTCCTCGACCACTTAGCAACCTTGAATTTATCGGGAATCTGGGGGGCGGCACCGAGTAAAATATTAGCCAAATGGGTGGCCCATTCCCAGCCGAATAGCATTCTCACAGCAAACCAAACGGAACAATTCTTAGCTAATTTACCCATTAACCGTCTCCAAATTCCTGAAAAGACACAATTACACAAACTTGGCATCTACACACTTGGTGATTTCAAGGCCATTCCTATTCCCCAATTAACTAGCCAGTTTGGACAGCGAGCAAAGGAAATCTTGCAATTAGCACAAGGAATTGACGCTACTCCTTTTCAAAATACGTATACTAAAGATATTGCCTGGGAAATAAACTTTTTAACAGACCCCACCATCGAAACAATGATCGCCCAACCTAAATTACAACACTTCTTAGAACAAGGAGTTCAGGAGCTGAGCCAACAATTAGAAACTACCACTCAACTTACTCGGCAAGTTCAGTTGTGGTATTACGATGAAACAAATAAAGAATACCTAACTAAGACATTTAACCAAGCGACTAAAGATCCCCAAATTCTTATGTGCGTATTAACCAATATTTTGCCCAAACATCCGATTTCGCAATTAGGCTTGAAAGCTACCCAGTTAGAAAAACACACCCCTAAACAGTTGGACATATTTTGCCAAAATCCGACTACGAACCAATTGGATTCATTAAAAACTCGCTTGGCAGATAAATTACTAGATCTCACTCTCTCTAGACGGGAAAAAGTTCTGGAATTATGGGAGTCATCATATCTCTAAGTTCATTAAAAAACCAGTAACAGTCCAAGCGGAGTTCGGAATTCCTCGTTCGTTCTATTATATTGAGAAGTACTGGGTGGAAAAAATCCAAGAGCATTGGCGTGAGTGTGGACAGTGGTGGATTGAAGAGCCAGAGCTTTATGTTTTTCGTGTTATCGCACGTCAAAATTTGTTTGAGCTACACTTTTATCCAACCATAAATCAATGGATCCTTTATCGGATCGAAGATTAGGTGATCCTATGTTTGTACATTTGCATTGTCATTCTCCGTATTCATTTTTAGACGGCGTTTCGTCAATTCGCACCTATCTGGAGAAGGCTGCAGACTATAAGATGCCGGCACTTGCTTTAACGGACCACTGTAATATCAGTGGGGCGGTAGAGTTTCATAAAATTGCCCATGAATATGGTATAAAACCAATCCAAGGTGCGGAGATTACAACGCCAGGGGGATACCACCTTACCCTACTTGCAGAGAATTCTAAGGGATATGAAAACCTCTGTCGATTATTGACAACTGGTTTTGTGAAACACGGCGCTGCACCAACAGTCTCGTGGAGCAACTTAGCTTTGTATCACCAAGGACTGCTCGCTTTATCAGGATGTCGGCGCTCAGAGCTTGTTCAGGCAATTGTTCGGCGTAAACATTCCCACGCTCTCGAACACGTACAAAAACTAATACAGACCTTCGGAAATGGGCAAGTATACTTAGAAATGACAAATACATATTTACCCCGCACAAAACAGCTACTAAAAAGCTTATTTGCACTGCATGAACATACAAAAGTACCGCTCATAGCGACCAACAATGTCCATTATGCAAATAAACTCGATTATAGACTTCACGATGTACTTGCTTGTGTGAGAACATTGACCAAACTAGCAGACATCCATCCTGCACGACCCTTAAATGGTGAAAACTATTTTGCATCGCCAAAAGAAATGCAACAACGCTTTTCCATGTATCCACAAGCGGTTGTAAACACTTTGGAAGTTGCTAGACGCTGTGACTCTGCGTTGCCTTTAGGGAGAAACCTTTTTCCTAAATTTCTGCCTCCAGCGGGCTTTAAAACCGCACAGCAGTTTTTAAGGCATTTAGTCCAGCAAGGTGCAATTGAGCGCTACGGCAAACTAACTCCGAATATTGAACAACGCTTAAACCACGAACTGACAATTATTGAGAAATTGCATGTAGTTGATTACTTTTTAGTGGTATGGGATATTGTACAGTATGCAAAAGCAAACAATATCCGTTATGCCGGCCGCGGATCTGCGGCTGATTCCGCTGTTGCTTATTGCTTAAAAATTACCAATGTAGATGCCATTGGTCGCTCTCTATTATTTGAGCGATTTTTAAGTCTTGAACGTGCCCAAAAGCCAGATATTGATATTGATTTTGATGCCCAAAAGCGAGATCAAGTCGCCAACTATGTTTATGAGAAATATGGTGAAAAACACGTGGCCTCCGTCTGCACATTTTCCACTTACCATGCTCGTTCAAGTCTGCGCGATCTAGGCAAAGCTTGGGGATTTCCTGAACAAGAATTACGGATGATCACAAAAAATATACCACAGTATATCCCCGCTGATGGTATTCGTAAAACTCTAGCTGCACTGCCTGAATTAGAAAATCATCCGTTGCATTTACCGAAATATCAAGAATTACTCGATTTTTGCCAAGCTCTAACAGGCCATCCTCGTCATATGGGGACGCACTTAGGCGGATTAGTTGTCAGTGGTCCTGAGCTTACAACTATCAGCCCACTCCAACCCTCTGCCAAGGGCGTAATGACAACGCAGTTTGACAAAAATACGATCGAGGACTTAGGGCTTATTAAACTTGATCTTCTATCGCTTCGTACCCTCTCTGCTGTCAGTGAGGTCGACACCCAATTAGCCGCAAATAAAGCAGTTCGCTATGATCAGATTCCACTCGACGATCAAGCCACATACCAAATGCTAAATAAGGGCGATACTGTCGGTGTCTTTCAATTAGAAAGCCCCGCTCAACGCAATCTTCAATCGCGACTTCAAGCTGACAATATCGAAGACTTAGTGGCAAGCGTCGCCTTAATTCGGCCCGGCCCCATTAAAGGAAATATGGTAGAGCCCTATCTCACCCGACGTCACGGTCTCGAACAACCAAGTTACATCCATCCTAAACTAGAGCCGATTTTGCGTAAGACATATGGTGTAGTTCTATTTCAAGAACAAGTCATTGAGATTGCCACCGAAATTGCCGGCTTCACACCAGGGGAATCCGATCGACTGCGCCGAGTGATGACCAAATTTCGCTCACAGGTCGAGATGGATGCAATCGGAGAGGAATTTATTCGTAAAGCGATCAACCGAGGGATAGATGCAGAGATCGCGCAAACAATTTTCTCCTATATTGTAGGATATGCAGGTTATGGATTTTGCGAAGCCCACGCAGCCGCTTTTTCAGACACTGCCTATAAAACTGCGTACTTATTGCGCCACCATCCTGCCCAGTTTTATGCTGCTTTACTTAATCATCAACCAATGGGATTTTATCCACCGAATACCCTTTGTGTGCAAGCAAGGCGCGCTAACATCGCTATTCTCCCCTTAGACATCAACTGTAGTGAGGATCGCGTGGTGGCTACAGCCAGTGCCATTCGGATTGGTTTAAACCAAGTAAAGGGCATGGAACCAAAGTTTATTATGGCCATTTTAACTACTCGAGCGAAACAAAAATTTCATTCTCTGGCTGAATTTATTTACCGAACCACACTGCCAAAAGATATTCTTGAGAATCTCATTTTAGCGGGGGCCTTTGATGCTTTTTGCGCAAACCGCCGTTCCTTACTATGGAAACTGCCAAACTATATGAAAAACAGACAGGGAAGCCTCTTTTTTGCTGAAGATTCCCCTGGGGATTATCTCGCAGATTTTTCACCCTGGCAACGATGGGCACAAGAATTCCAAGTACTTCAGTTATCAGCAACCACACACATTATGGATTTTTATCGGACAACATTGCAGGCTCGGGGCGTACTTACTAGTAAAGATGCCATGCGTAAAGACCAAGGGACACTCACCGTTGCCGGATTAGTCATCCGACCCCACAGACCACCAACACGTAGTGGAAGAGTGGTTGTCTTTCTCACATTAGAAGATGAACACGGCTTATTTGATGTAACCATTTTTGAAGACGTCTACCACCGCTATGCAAAACAAATTTTCCAAAGCCCACTCTTGCTGATTAGCGGAGAAGTAACCCGGCGCGATGGTCATGAGTTTAACATCATTGCCAAGCATATTACACCTTTACCTCTTAAGTCTACCAAGTAGTGATCGCACCAGGCTCAACACGACTTACCTTTTCCTCGAACCCGTTTTTAGCATTAATATAGACAAGGAATTGATCAGCACCTCTGTTTATTCGAAACTCATAGACTAAGACTTCTGCAAACGAAGGATTCATAATAACCGCCAGCCTTGATCCGACAATTTCCCCCGTGGCGGTTATTTTTGCCTGAGCTTCTTCGGGTGTCAATTCTACAACTCGATCCCGCTCTCGCATAAAACTGTAGAAGGCTAGTCCTTGAAATCCCAATATCTCCCCTGTATCCATAGCCACTTGTACCTTAAGGAGTTGAGGATAAATTAGAATTCCCTCTTCTAGCGGTGCAAAACCGATAATTATCCGGTTTTGTTGCCTCTGATAGGTAACCGCTTCGACAGCAGAGTAGCTCCGCTCTGCGAGGAATTGCTGCGCATACGCTAGACTTTCCTCGCTTGTTAAGTGAGCTTGGGTCACAATCCGTGGATTCGTCATCCATAGCACTAACCCTTGCTTCTGCGATACTTCTATCACTATGGGATGCCCATCTATCGTAGGGTTGGCTTGAACTGTAAATGTCTCAATTTGACCTTTACTTTCATTGATAACGGAAAGTAGGCGATTGTCACCGAAATCTCCCAAGAAATCCCTAGCTACACTTAAGGCATCTTCTTTGGTAATTTTGCTTCCAGTTAGCAGTGGTCCCTCTAGACGGTCTAATTCTCCCGGAAAGTCCGAATCAGGAAATCGTTCCATTCCGTCCTCAATCATCATTAAAGATTTCATCAACGGGTGACGACGTCCTGGTTCAATGTTCGATGAACGGGTAATGGATGTTTGGAAATACTGCTTCCATGACATCCAGTTCATTTCGGATTCCTTCGCAGCTAATTCCTGCTGAATCTCCCCATTTAGATATTGAATCTGCTCATAAACATTACCCGCTAGTACCTCACTGGTACCTGATTGACCCCGAATGGCATTACGCGCAAAAATAACTGTCTCATTTTGGACTTGTGCTAATAGATTCTCAATTCTACTTAAGGTTAGACCACTCACAGGCAGTTGACCTAGATTAGCTTGAGCTGCATATACTAGCCGCAAGATATTTGCCCAACTCTCTGCCTTTTGATCGATCGATGATGCTGCATCCGCTTTGGCTACTTCTATTTCTATTCCATTAAGATGAAAAGCCAACTCCCGGAACGCTCTTTGATAGTAGGCTTCCAACTGCATTTGGTATGCTTGCCGTGTATAAAACTGCCCGATCCCAAAACCTAACAGGAGCAATCCGATACAAAATAACGCAGCTAACTTGGTTTTACTCATTTTGTCCTTCATCTCTCCTCTCGAAACCTGCTCGGAAAGCCAGTCTTCACAAGTTCGATTCGACGCTCTAACTAGCGAAAATATGCTTTCCAATGGTTGTAAGAACTGGCCTTCGGCGAATCCACTGATTTCTCGTCTTGTTTGGATTGTAAAAATAAAGAGCTCCATTAGATGGATCAATACCATTTATGGCCTCAAACGCAGCTTGAATAGCTAATTCATCTGCTTGTTGGTTAATTTGCCCATTCCGCACTACTTGAAAAGCTAACGGTTCATACACAACACCAGCAATTGTATTGGGAAACTCGGGATGATCTATCCGATTAAGAATCACGGCAGCCACAGCTACCATTCCTTCATACGGCTCACCTCTAGATTCGGAAAATACGGCTCTTGCTAATAGGTCTAATTCATTATCCTTTGCTGTAATTCTCGGTCGCTGATCCCTTTCTGTATCTTCGAAAGAATCAGGTTCCTCAGCAAGACGCTCACCTGGTTGATTTCCAATTATCACAATCGATAACCCAATTAGTAACACTAGCAAAACAACAAGAAAATACTTAACTGTCTGTTTCATAAAAGCACCACCTTAGGTAAATAAATCCTATATTTAGCAGGAGAATCAAAGTATAATCCAGAAATTCATAGAGTAATTTTTATAAACATTTCTTCTACCTGTCAAACACAAGTGAGTAGACTAACTCACAGTCATAGCACTACTACTGATTACAATCAAGGAGGATTTATCCTAATGCATCACCTTTCTGTTCTCGCTGTACGACGCCCTGTGGCTATTACCGTCATTATTCTTGTTATTCTATTATTTGGAGTTATCTCCGTCCAGCGCATTGGCGTTGACCTTTTGCCAGAATTTAACCTGCCTGTGGCTGCGATTGTCACTGCGTATCCTAGTGCCCAAGCGGAAATGGTTGAACAGGAAATAACTATTCCTATTGAGAATGCCTTAGCTAGTGTCAGTGGGATAACGCGTGTAGATTCCTATAGTATGGAAAATGTATCGGCGATAATCATCCAGATGGAATGGAATACAAACATGCTAGAAGCATTGGACATCGTCCGCTCAAGTCTAGCACAAGTCGCCTTCCAACTGCCTTCCGATGCACAACCGCCAGTTGTTGCCCGTATTGATCCTAATGAATCGCCACTCATGATTGTGGGTGTATCTGCTGATACTCTGACAGATTTAGAGTTAGCGACAAAATTAAAACGTCTGCGTCCGCAACTTGAGCAAATTCAAGGTGTCGCTGAAGTTGGACTCCTCGGTGCAAGGCAAGAGGAAATACAAGTTTTATTTGAGCCCGAAAGCCTCGATCAAATGAATTTATCAGTAGCCATACTTGAGCAACTCATAAACTTTCAAAATCTAATTGTCCCAGGTGGATCAGTAACAGATGATGAGAGACGTTATAATCTTAGAACCGGAAATAGGATTACTAGTGTGGAAGAACTCGGCGACTTAGTGATTGGGCAAAAGGCTAGTAACGGCATTTTAAATTTTGGTGGTCTGATTCCCTCTGTAATCCGCCTATCTGATGTAGCAGCCATCGACCAAGTTGTTCAGGTTCAACACGGTATCACGCGCTTAAATGGCTCTGATACCGTGTTACTAAGGATTATGCGCCAATCAGGAGCGAATACAGTTCAAATTGCATCACAGGTTCATAAGACTTTGGCTGAATTAGGCAAGGAGCACCCAGAACTGACATTTATCCCTCTCCTTGATCAATCGAGTTTCATTGTCCATTCCATAACAGGTCTAATCTTTAATGGTTTTATTGGAGCGTTATTAGCGCTACTCGTCTTATACTTCTTTTTACGCAATGTCCGAAGCTTATTAGTCATTAGTGTGGCTATTCCTATCTCAATTATTGCTAGTTTTATAATGGTATATTTCGGAAATCTTAGTCTCAACCTCATGACCTTAGGAGGATTAGCTCTTGGAGCTGGGATGTTAGTTGATTCTTCTATTGTTGTTTTGGAAAACATTTATCGTCACCGTATTGAAGGTAAAGATCCGATTCTGGCTGCAGAGTTTGGGAGTAAGGAAATTGCCTCCGCAATCATCGCATCGACGACTACAACCTTAGCTGTTTTTTTACCTGTTGTTTATATGCAAAGTATTGCTGGCGAACTTTTTAAGGAACTAGGCTTAACTGTTTCCTTTTCTCTCCTAGCCTCCCTGTTCGTAGCTCTAACAGTGGTACCGATGCTAACAGCCCGAGTTTTTACCATCAAATCAGAAACCATCGGATCGGGCTATAGTCCAAAATTCCGTAAGTTCCAGGCGTGGTATGAAGCCCAATTACGCAATGCTATAGGGCATCGTGGTATTGTCATGGGGCTTGTACTAGTCACACTTGTCATAGCAGCTACTATTTATCCACTCTTAGGGGAAGAGTTTCTTCCGATAATGGATGAAAACACTATTGGTGTCCAATTAGTTTTACCAGCTGGAATTCCTATTAATCGTACGAAACAAATGTTAATCGATTTAGAGCAAGACTTACTAAACGTTCCTGAAATCCAAGCAATGACGACTCAAGCTGGCAACCAAGGGGCTTCTGATCTTGTCTCACAAATCTATGGAGCCGATTTATACAGTGCAGATTTGCAGATTTCCCTCAAACCTAAAAATGCGAGATCACGTTCAAGTTGGGAAATCTCTAATGAAATTCGGGAAATCGCTTTGCATCATAATGTAATCCGCGTGAACTTATTAGGTTCCTCCCTGTTCGGATCAGCCGCAGCTTTACTAACACCGCAGTTGCTAATTGAAGTACGTGGGGAACAGTGGGATAAACTAAATGCAATTCTTGATGAAGTGATCGCAAAACTAGCCGCTAATCCGGGTTATACGCAGATCGAAAGTTCACAAACACAAGTAATACACGATTTATTCTTACAGGTACAACCAGCACGCAGTATTCTCGGCGGACTCACAGCCGGACAAGTAGGATTAGCTGTACGCCAAGCTACCATGGGCATTAAGGCAACCGACATCTACATTGATGGAACCAGCATGCCCGTGGTATTGCGACCGACTGGAGAACCTAATACGTTTGCTGGGCTACTCGATTCATCGATAGTATCGCCCGTTCCCATCAATGGTCTAGGCGATAAACCTGTTCGTCTTGAACAGATTGTTGAAGCACAAATTCAACCCGCATCCCCTTCGATCCAGCGAACAAATAGACGGCGAGTTATGAACATAATTGGTCAGCTTGATGCAAATACAGATTTATCTACAGCAGCCAGGGAAGCAACACAGGTTATTTCGGAGATCGACCTTCCTCCAGGTTACACTGTGGAAATAGGAGGGCTCTATCAAGTCATCGACGATTCGAAACAGGATATGTTTCTGGCACTAGGATTAGCAGTCCTTTTAGTCTATCTCGTAATGGCAGCCCAATTTGAGTCGTTTCTCTATCCACTCTGTATAATGTGTTCTGTCCCATTAGCAGGTATCGGTGCACTTCTAGCCCTCTGGATTACAGGATTAAAAATAAGTGTGACTGCCTTGATTGGTGTCATCATTCTAGCGGGTATTGTGGTGAATAATGCAATTGTACTCGTTGATTACATTAATCTGCAAAGACGCCGTGGTTTGACTGTGAATGAAGCAGTTATCAGAGCATGTATGGTACGTGTAAGACCAATACTAATGACAGCAGCTACTACCGTTTTAGGACTACTCCCTATGGCCTTCGGTTTGGGTGAAGGTAGCGAAATTACAATTCCTTTAGCCGTTACAGTGATCGGTGGACTACTATCGTCAACGATATTAACACTCTTTGTTATTCCTGTCATTTATACATTTACAGCCCAACTATTTCACGGACACCAAGCAAAAAACCTTGTAGCTACCACATTAGAAGAAAATTAGAAAGCGAACCAGCATATAGATGCTGGTTCGCTTTTACTCCGATTTATATACTAATTGGTCTAGTTTTTCTACTAGAGTGGCTCTATTCTGCACACCCACCAACGTCTCAACAGCTTTTCCACCCTTAAACAACATGATCGTAGGTATACTCATGATCCCATACTCACCCGCTAACTCAGTCACTTGATCAATATTGACTTTGGCAATCCTAACCCTACTCGCATAATCATGGGCCAGCTCCTCAATAAGGGGGGCCAATTGCCTACAAGGTCCACACCATTCTGCCCAAAAGTCCACCAAGGCAGGCTCTTTACTACGGATAATCTGCTCCTGAAAACTTGCTTCTGTTACCTCTAATACATTCGTTGCCATTACTCATTTCCTCCCACTTTCTTGCGTTTCATGAAGTACGGACTCGGAAATCTCCTCCAGCGTACGGAAGTTATCCCGACAAAGGACAAGCCTAAAAACAAAGACAACTGATCAGCAAGAACGAAACCCAAATTAGCTAACAGTCCTGTAAGCCCCGCAGCTACAGCAAAAACCTTCAAGTAAACTCCAACACCGCAATAACCGCCAACTACGAGCATCAAACCCAAGTAATACCAGATCATATCGAATGTCACTACTATTTCACCACATTTACCCAGAATTTCCAGTTCTCTGCTAGCTTATGCGAATCGAGCCTGGGATATACTACTAAAATGAGGTGAGTAAAATGAATACATGGTTTATGCGCTATAAGTTCACGATGTTAGCCCTTATGAGCCTTTTCCTGCTCCCACTCGTAGTGGTATTTTTGCGAGGTTTCGCAACAGTGAGAGAATTTGAGGAACAACGCCCCATGGAAGCAGCAACAATTCTTGATCGCCACGGAAACATGGTCACATCCTTAGGAGATACAGGCGGCTATGTTCCGATGGAAGAAATCCCCCAGAGCCTGTTAGACGCAATCGTTGCTGTTGAAGATAGTCGTTTCTACAGTCATAGAGGAATCGACATCATAGGTGTAGCCCGTGCTTTCTTAGTCAATTTAAGAGCCAGGAAAACGATTCAGGGTGCTAGTACCATAACACAACAACTAGCAAAGAATATGTTTTTAACACCTGCCCGCACCTATGCCCGCAAATTCGAAGAACTAGCCTTAGCTGTCATGCTAGAAATGCGCTATTCAAAAGATCAAATTCTAGAACTCTATCTTAATACTATTTACTATGGAGAAGGAGCTTGGGGTATTGACAGTGCTGCACGCAGTTACTTTGGCAAGTCGACAAGTGAACTAACCCTAGCAGAGAGTGCATTAATAGCCGGACTCCCTCGCGCACCGTCGGTGTTTTCGCCCTATCGCAACCCGGATCTAGCTAAACAGCGCCGAACGACAGTGTTAAACAGAATGGTAGCCACAAATAGACTCTCGGAGACTGCTGCAACACAAGCTCATCATGAAGAGATGGTTTTAACTCGACGCACTGGAGGTCTTGCCCGCTACTATCTAGATTGGGTTACCACTCAATTAATTCAGGAATTTGGCGAAACAGTCGTCTTCTCAAGCGGACTACGCGTTCATACGAGTTTAGACTTACAACTGCAACGCATCGCCGAAGAGATTTTTGCCAACCAAGAAAACCAAGGCAGTCTCGTTGCGCTAGATCCGCGGACAGGCCAAGTGTTAGCTCTAGTTGGAGGTCGCAACTATATCGAAAGTCAATTTAACCGAGCGATTTCAGCTAGACGGCAGCCAGGGTCCGCCATAAAACCAATTTTATATGCAGTTGCTCTGCAAGAAGGATGGCAAGTGAATACTCTTGTCGAAGATATCCCTCGGGAATATGCCGGATATCGACCTGACAATTACCGAGAACAGTTTTGGGGACCAGTTACGATGAAACACGCAATCAGTTTATCTCTTAATAACGCAGCAGTTTGGACACTCAATGAAATTGGTATTAATACCGTATTCAATTACGCGCTACAAGTAGGGCTTAATCTCGTTAAAGATGATCGCAACCTAGCCTTAGCCCTTGGTGGACTGACCGAAGGAGTCTCACCCTTACAGATGGCAGGCGCATATATGCCCTTTGCCAATGGAGGTACTTACTTTCCACCGTATACAATTCTACGAGTCGTTGATTACCAAGGAACAGTACTGCTCGACGCACCTCCGACTGGAATTTCGGTGCTTAGCCCACAGGAAGCCTATCTAATGACAGATATGTTACAAGCCACTATGACTACTGGGACAGGACGGAATATCGCCATAGAGCGCCCCTCTGCAGGCAAGACAGGCACCTCTAATGACCAAGTAGATCTATGGTTTGTCGGTTATACTCCCGAAATCGTAACCAGCGTCTACATTGGTAATGATGATCGCACCCCTTTAGAAGGCTTTGGCGGAACAGTTGCAGGACCCATTTGGGCCGCGTTCATGAATCGAGCACTAGATGATGTGATTCCTAGAGATTTTCCAGTACCTAAAAAGATCATAACGAATATTTTAGTTGACATTTTTAGCGGGCTCTTAGCGAATGAGCGTTGCCCATACACGGAACTAGATGCATTTATCGTGGGAACAGAGCCCACCCGTTTAGCACCATGCGCTGAACTACCTACAATACCCAGACAGCCAACACGCACAATACGTCCTGAACCTGAGCCAGAACCTGAGCCAGAACCAGAACCAGAACCAGAGCCAGAACCTGAGCCAGAACCAGAACCAGAGCCAGAACCAGAACCAGAACCAGAACCAGAACCAGAACCAGAACCAGAACCAGAACCAGAACCACCAATTGAAATTGAGGGATTGATCCCTAA
>SKJB01000097.1 GCA_007116145.1 Limnochordia bacterium
GTAATGAATCCGGTTGACCATCCGCATGGTGGTGGAGAAGGAAAATCGCCGATTGGGCGTCCTTCACCGGTTACTCCTTGGGGTAAGCCTACATTAGGTGCAAGAACACGTAATAATAAGGCTACCGATAGGTTTATTGTTAGACGCCGGACGAAATAGGACATTCTCCATGAGGGGGTGCAAATAGTGAGTAGATCGTTAAAAAAGGGTCCTTTTGCTGATGACCACTTATTAAAAAAGGTACGAGAGTTAAATGAAAAAGACGAGAAGCGAGTAATTAAGACCTGGTCTCGTCGTTCCACAATTTTTCCTGATATGTTAGGGCATACTATCGCCGTTCATGATGGACGAAAACACGTGCCAGTATATGTCACCGAGGAAATGGTAGGCCATAAGTTAGGCGAGTTTGCTCCCACCCGGACTTTCCGTGGGCATGCAGCAAGCGAAAAGTCTTCGGGCAGATAGGGGGATAAAAGAATGCAAGCAAAAGCAACAGCGCGTTATGTTCGGATGTCGCCTCGCAAGATGCGACAAGTTGTCGACTTGATTCGTAACAAAGATCTCGGCGAAGCGCTAGTCATATTACAATTCACTCCAAAAATGGCATCCTTAGTTATCGAAAAGGTAGTTAAGAGTGCGGCAGCGAATGCAGAAAATAATTATGATATGGACACCGATTCACTCTATGTAGCAGAATGTTACGTTGATCAGGGTCCAACAATGAAGCGAATGATGCCAAGAGCACGGGGTATGGCAGACCGTATTCGTAAGCGCACAAGCCATATTACTGTAGTGTTACAGGAAAGGGAGGTGTAAGTGCGTGGGTCAAAAGGTTCACCCGATAGGGTTTAGGATAGGTGTCATTAAGGATTGGGAGAGCAAATGGTACGCTAATAAAAAGAACTATGCAGTTTTATTGCACGAGGATTTAAAAATTAGACGTACGATTAAACAGCGGTTTTTCACTGCAGGTGTCTCCAAAATTGAGATTGAACGTGCAGCCAATCGTGGCAAAATTACCATTCATACTGGACGACCAGGTATGGTTATCGGTAAAGGCGGTACAGAAGTCGATAAGCTTCGTAAGGATTTAGAGAGGCTGACTGAAAAAAAACTACAAATTAATATTGTTGAAATTAAGCGACCGGAGCTTGATGCCCAATTAGTCGCTGAAGGTATCGCGTTTCAATTAGAAAAGCGTGTATCATTCAGAAGAGCTATGCGTCAAGCACAACAAAGAACCATGCGCTTTGGTGCTAAAGGGATCAAGGTAGCAGTGTCCGGACGACTTGGTGGAGCTGAAATAGCCCGGACAGAGTGGAATCCGGAAGGAAATGTTCCGTTGCACACACTAAGAGCTGATATTGATTACGGTTTTGCTGAAGCGGCAACAACCTTTGGTAAAATTGGAATAAAAGTATGGATTTATAAAGGCGAAATCCTACCTGAGAAGAAGAGAAAGCAACAGGTAAAAGGGGGCGAATAGGATGCTAGTACCTAAACGTGTCAAGCATCGGCGAGTTCATCGGGGACGTATGACTGGAAAAGCGATTCGAGGATCTAATTTAGATTTCGGCGAATACGGTCTTCAGACATTAGAGCCAGGATGGATTACCAACACACAGATTGAATCTGCACGGGTAGCTATGACTCGTTTTATAAAACGGGGCGGTAAAGTTTGGATTCGGATTTTCCCTGACAAACCTGTTACCAAGAAGCCTGCGGAGACTCGAATGGGTTCTGGTAAAGGGGCACCGGAATATTGGGTAGCCGTGGTTAAACCAGGACGAATTATGTTTGAACTTTCGGGTGTAGATGAACCAACAGCACGAGAAGCTATGCGGTTAGCTGCCCATAAGTTGCCTGTAAAGTGTAAGTTTATTACCAGAAATGTAGCGGGTGGTGATGCACATGAAGGCTAAGGATGTTCATGAGATGTCAAACGATGAATTAGATCAAAATCTTGCTGAATTGAAGGAAGAGCTCTTTAACCTTCGTTTCCAACTGGCTACAGGTCAGTTAGATAACCCGATGAGAGTGAGAGATGTGCGTAAGGATATTGCACGTGTCAAGACAATTATCCGGGAACGGGTTCTGCAAATTAGGCGAGCTTAGAACAAGATCCAAGTCCAGGGAGCATACTCCTTAGTGATAAGGAAGGGAGGAGCGCAAATGGTAGAAGCTGAGAGATCACTGCGTAGGACCCGAATTGGGGTTGTGGTCAGTGATAAGATGGATAAAACAGTGGTTGTTTCCGTAGAACGGAAGGTAAGTCATCCATTGTATGGTCGAATTATGCGAAAAACAACAAATTTTAAAGCCCATGATGAGAGTAATAAATGTAGTGTAGGCGACCAGGTTCGTATTATGGAAACTCGCCCCATTAGTAAAGATAAACGGTGGCGAGTAACAGAAATCGTCGACAAGGCTCGCTAGATACCCTAGCAGGATGTAAGGGAAGGAGGGGCTGTCATGATCCAACAAGAAAGCCGATTAAAAGTAGCTGATAATACAGGTGCTAAAGAGATTTTATGCATTCGCGTGTTAGGCGGATCAAAACGGCGATATGCACGCATCGGCGATGTGATTGTAGCTTCCGTTAAACAATCTAGTCCTGGCGCAATGGTCAAAAAGGGTGAGGTAATCAAAGCTGTAGTTGTCCGAACCCGTAAAGAAACACGTCGACCCGATGGTTCAATGATTCGTTTTGACGAGAATGCAGCAGTAATATTAAACGATGATAATAACCCTAGAGGTACCCGGATCTTTGGACCGGTGGCCAGAGAGTTACGGGATAAGGAATTTATGAAGATCGTATCTCTGGCTCCTGAGGTTTTATAGCCAGAAAGGAGGATGAGGCATGGGAAAAGTCCATGTAAAAAGCGGTGACCAAGTACAGATTCTCACTGGTGAGGATCGGGGCAAGAAAGGTAAAATCCTCGAGGTTTTACCGAAGAGTGGAAAGGTCTTGGTTGACGGTATGAACATTCAAAAGAAGCACGCTCGTCCTACTCAATCTAATTCTCAGGGTGGCATTATTGAAAGACCAGGTCCGATTGATGCTTCTAATGTAGCATTAGTATGCCCTAGTTGTCATAAAGCCACACGCTCTGGTCAGGATCGTAGTGCAACTGGAGAAGTTACTCGTAAGTGTAAGCAGTGCGGTAAAGCCATTGATTAGATTGAGGTTATATGGAAAGGGGGAGTAGTTGATGGCACGACTGAAAGACAAATATAAAAGTGAAGTAGTGCCTGCCCTCAAAGAGCGATTTAACTACGCTAATGTGATGCAGGTTCCCAAAATTGATAAGATAGTTGTTAACGTAGGCGTTGGAGAGGCAGTTGCAGATCCTAAAGCTTTAGATGCTGCAGTGCGCGATATTCAATTAATTACAGGTCAAAAGGCCGTAATTACCAAAGCCAAGAAGTCTGTTGCAGCCTTTAAACTCCGTGAAGGAATGCCTATTGGGTGTAAAATTACTTTGCGGGGCGAGAAGATGTATGAGTTCTTTGATAGACTGGTAAATATCGCATTACCACGGGTTCGTGATTTCCGTGGTGTTTCACCAAAGTCGTTTGATGGTCGGGGAAACTACGGTTTAGGATTGAGTGAACAATTGATTTTCCCTGAAATTGAATACGATAAAATTGACAAGGTTCGTGGCTTAGAAGTAGTAATTGCTACTACAGGAAAAACCGATGAAGAAGCTTTTGAACTTTTGAAACTGATGGGTGTTCCGTTTAGAGCCTGAGAGGAGAGATATCGTGGCTAAGAAGTCCATGATTATTAAAGCCCAAAGAAGTCCCAAGTTTTCTAGCCGGCAAGTAAATCGGTGTAAGGTTTGTGGACGTCCTAGGGGTTTTATGCGACGTTTTGACATGTGTCGTATATGTTTCCGGAATTTAGCTCATAAGGGAGAAGTTCCGGGTGTTACAAAGTCAAGTTGGTAGTGTGAAGAGCCTAAGGTTTGAAAGGAGGTTCCCGCATGGTTTTAACTGATCCTATTGCGGATATGCTCACTCGAATTCGAAATGCTAGTTCTGTTAAACACGAGTCTGTTGATGTACCTGGCTCAAAGTTTAAAATTGAAGTAGCAAAAATCCTTAAAGATGAGGGATTTATTCGGGAGTATAAGTTTATTGAAGATGGAAAGCAAGGTAATTTGCGGATATATTTGAAATACAGTCCGCAGAAAGAACGTGTTATTTCAGGAATTAAGCGTATCAGTAAACCAGGTTTACGAGTTTACGCAAACAAAGAAGATATTCCCCGAGTTTTAGGTGGGTTAGGTATCGCAATTATTTCAACTTCGCAAGGAGTTATGACTGACAAATTAGCTCGCAAGAATGGTGTGGGCGGAGAAGTAGTTTGCTACGTATGGTAAGGGGGGAAAAGCATGTCTCGAATTGGAAGATTACCAGTTGAAATTCCAAGTGGTGTGGACATACAACAACAGGGTCATACCTTAACTGTTAAAGGTCCTAATGGTCAATTAGTGAGGGAATTTCATCCAGATATGATAATTGAAATCGGTGATGGATCAGTTTTAGTTAAGCGTCCTTCTGATAACAAGCAACACCGCTCCCTGCATGGCCTTACTCGTAGCTTAATAGCTAATATGGTAGAAGGTGTAACGAAGGGTTACCAAAAAGGTTTGGATATAGTTGGTGTAGGATATCGGGCTGCAAAGCAAGGCGATAAGCTAGTACTATCCATAGGTTTTTCGCATCCAGTAGAATTTACACCTGCAACAGGATTAGAAATCGAAGTTCCTGTACCTACTAAGATCATTGTTAAAGGTAGCGACAAAGAGTTAGTGGGTCAATTGGCTGCGAACATTCGTTCTGTCCGGCCGCCTGAACCGTATTTGGGAAAAGGGATTCGCTATCAAGGTGAGCGAGTCGTCAGAAAGGCCGGTAAGGCTGGTAAAGCAGGTAAATAGTAGTAAAAGGTGGTGAGTCAGATGGCCAAATTAAATCGCCGTGAATCCCGAACCAAGAGACATATGCGCTTAAGAAATAAGCTGACGGGAACGTCACAGCGTCCGCGGTTAAGTATTTACCGGAGTTTGAGTCACGTGCATGCACAGATTATTGATGATAGTATCGGAAAAACTCTTGTAGCAGCATCAACTCAAGAAGCAGAGATGCGAGCTAAATTAGATAGCACTAAGGATAAAAATGCCGCTAGAGAAGTCGGTCTGCTGATTGCAAAACGGGCTAAGGAACTTGGAATAGAGAAAGTCGTGTATGACCGTGGCGGAAATATCTATCACGGCCGAGTGGCTGCTTTGGCTGAGGGTGCTCGTGAAGGCGGATTAGAATTTTAGTTTGTAAGGGGGGAAATAGGCTTGGCAAATCGTATTGATGCTAGTGGATTGGAAATGGAAGAAAGACTAGTTAGTATCAATCCAGTATCAAAAACTGTAAAGGGTGGTCGTACCCGTTCATTTAGCGCCTTAGTTGTGGTTGGAGATGGAAGAGGTAAGGTCGGAGCTGGACTTGGAAAAGCCAAGGAAGTATCTGATGCAATCCGTAAAGCAGTGGAAGATGCGAAGAAAAACTTAATAGAAGTACCCTTAGTCGGTACAACTATTCCCCATGGTGTGACTGAAAGGTTTAGTGGGGCACAAATTATGTTAAAGCCCGCTTCGGAGGGTACAGGTGTTATTGCCGGTGGGCCCATGCGAGCAGTTCTTGAGCTAGCTGGTGTAAGAGATATTTTAACAAAGTCAATTGGCTCATCGAATCCAATTAACGTAGTGCGTGCAACGCTCCAGGGTCTTTCGTCTTTGACTACTGTGGAGAAGGTTGCCCGTCTTCGAGGCAAAAATGTCTCGGAAATTCTGGGTTAGGAGGTTGTTCGTATGGCTAAGTTGAAAATTACTTGGAAAAAGAGTGCAATCGGGTATTCTAAGGATCAGAAGGCAACAGTTGAAGCTTTAGGATTACGTCGGTTAAACGCATCTGTAATCAAAGAAGACAACCCCGCACTTCGGGGTATGGTATTTAAAGTAAAACATCTAGTGCAAGTTGAGGAAGTTAATTAGAGCAAGGGGGTGTAGGTGTGAGGATCCACGAATTAAAGCCAGCACCAGGTAGTAGTACTGCACGAAAGCGCCTCGGCCGTGGAATTGGGTCTGGGTTAGGTAAGACATCAGGTAAGGGTCACAAAGGTCAAAAGGCTCGTTCCGGTGGAGGTAAAGGTCCACATTTTGAAGGTGGTCAAACACCGTTGCAACGTCGTTTGCCAAAACGCGGATTTAACAACATCTTCAAAAAGGTTTATGCTGAAGTTAAATTAGAGGATTTGAATCGCTTTGAACCCGATACTGTTGTTAGTATTGAATCCTTGGTTGAAACAGGTTTAGTCAACAAGTTATATGATGGAGTCAAGATCTTAGGTAACGGAGAAATAAAACATGCGTTGACGATTCAAGCACATGGATTTACAAAATCCGCAGCTGCCAAGATAGAAGAGGCCGGCGGCAAAGCTGAGGTGATCTAAGATGCTCGATGCATTAAAGAACGCCTTACGCATTCCAGACTTACGAAAGAAGATTATCTATACAGCAGCGTTGCTAACTGTATATCGAATTGGGTCCTTCGTACCAGTACCTGGAGTAAATGCAGCGGCGTTAGCTCAACAACTTGGAATCGATGGTGGTAACATTTTTGGATTTCTAGATCTGTTTACCGGAGGCGCCCTTGGTCGATTCACGATTTTTGCTATGGGTGTTAATCCCTATATTACCGCATCGATTATCATGCAACTTTTAACGATAGTAATTCCACATTTAGAGCAATTAGCTAAGGATGGTGGAGATGGACGGAAGGTCATTGCTCAGTATACTCGTTATGGGACTGTGATGCTAGGCTTAGTGCAAGCCTTTGGTATTACTATGATGGCGAGAAACTGGGGCGTGCTTACAGATCCGAGTTTGTTTGGTTTACTACTCATCATGTTGACGCTTACTGCAGGAACTAGTTTCTTGATGTGGTTGGGCGAAAAGATTTCGGAAAATGGGATTGGTAACGGTATTTCCATGTTAATCTTCGTTGGTATTGTTTCTAGAATGCCAATGGGTGTTATCAACGCCTTTCGAGCTGTTGGAGAAGGTGGATTAAACTTCTTTAGCTTAATTGTCTTTGGTCTTTTAGGCGTTGTTGTTATTGCCGGAATTGTTATGGTTCAGCAAGGACAACGAAGAATTCCTGTACAATACGCAAAACGAGTTGTCGGGCGGAAAATGTACGGCGGTCAGTCGACCCATTTGCCGCTCAAAGTAAATCAAGCAGGTGTAATCCCAGTCATTTTTGCCTCATCCGTGTTAACATTTCCTTTAACACTAGCTCAGTTTATGCCTGCGGTAGGAATAATTAACCGCTGGATAGGGTATGGAACATTTGGGTATAATCTCTTATATGCTTTGCTAGTGGTATTTTTTACCTACTTCTATACAGCGGTAACTTTTAATCCGCAGGAAGTATCTAACAATATGAAGAAGAATGGTGGATTTATTCCTGGTCTACGTCCTGGTCGTTCAACAACAGAGTACCTTGATCGGGTTTTAACTAGAATTACTCTGCCTGGGGCTATTTTCTTAGCTTTAATTGCAGTTCTTCCTTATATCGTAGCAGGCATAACTGGTATTCCTCAGAGTTTCTTATACTTTGGTGGCACAGGACTATTGATTATGGTCGGTGTTGCCCTAGATACTATGAAACAGATTGAATCCCATTTGCTGTTACGGCATTATGAAGGGTTCTTGAAGTAGTTCTTAGAACTTCGGAAGGGGGGATTGATGTGCGCTTAGTATTGTTAGGCCTACCTGGTGCCGGTAAAGGAACCCAAGGGGGTCGCATATCAGAGAAACAAGGCATTCCCCATATTTCTACTGGTAGTATGATTCGTGCTGTTATTGCATCTGGTTCCAAACTTGGAAGTGTGGTTGATAGTTACATTTCTCGAGGTCATTTAATTCCTGACGATATCGCTATTGTCATGTTAAAAGAACGATTACGCATGGATGACTGTAGTACTGGGTGGATTCTAGATGGGTTTCCTCGTACTGTAGCGCAGGCAAAACATTTAGATGCTACGCTCATGCAGGAGGGAATTAAGCTAGACTATGCATTTGATATACGTATCTCTGAAGAAGAGGCCATCCGTCGAATAGAACAGCGACGGATGTGCCGAGAATGCGGAGAGGCTTACCACTTACTATACTACCCACCAACCCAACAAAAGGTTTGTGATAAATGCAGTGGTGAACTCTATCAACGACCTGATGACAATCGTCAGACAGCTCTGCAACGACTAGGAGTTCATATGAAGCAGACCCATCCAGTAGTACACTATTATGCGCAATCGGGTCGCTTAATCAGTATCAATGGAGAGCGTGAAATAGAATTAGTCTTTGCAGGTGTTGATATAGCGTTTTCTTTACTTCTCGATACAGGTTGTGCAGGTGAAGTTCGATGATTATTTTAAAGTCGCAACAAGAGCTGGCACTAATGAGGAGAGCAGGACAAATGGTGGCTCAAGCTCATCAGTTAGTAGCCAGAAGTATTCGTCCGGGGGTTACCACTAAGTATCTAGATTCGCTTGTGGAGGATTTTTTACTAAGTAAAGGTGCGATTCCAGCGTTTAAAGGTTATCATGGATATCCAGCCACCATTTGTGCTTCTGTTAATGAAGTTGTTGTCCATGGAATTCCTAATGATGTGCCTCTCGAAGAGGGATGGATTTTAGGGGTAGATATCGGAGCCTATGTAGATGGATTCTGCGGCGACTCCGCTTGGACATATCCGGTTGGTACAATTGATAGTAACGCTCAGAGGTTGTTGGAGGTTACAAAGAGTGCATTGCTAAACGGAATCGAGCAAGCAGTCGTTGATAATCGTCTGTCGGATGTTTCGCACCAGATCCAAAGTGTCGTTGAGGCAAATGGATTTTCGGTTGTTCGTGATTTCGTCGGACATGGAATAGGTCGGAAAATGCATGAAGCACCCCAAATTCCGAATTTCGGCGCTCCCGGGCGTGGTCCAAGATTAAAAGCTGGTATGACCTTAGCGATTGAGCCAATGGTAAACGCCGGCAATTATCATGTTCAAGTTCAGCAGGATAATTGGACTGTGGTTACTATAGATAGTAGCCTTTCTGCTCATTTTGAGCATACAGTGGCAATTACTGATGAGGGTCCGGTGATTCTGACAGCGCTGTAGGAGGGATTTTGTGGGTCTTGCCATAGGTCAATTGGTGTCTTCGAAGGCAGGAAGAGACTGCCATCGGAAATATCTGGTGTTGGCACTTTTAGATAATGGTTTTGTTTTAATCGTTGATGGTAGATGGCATAAACTGTCGAATCCAAAGCGAAAGAATTGTAAGCATTTAGTGGCTCACCGTCAGGTGGCGCTAGAGATAGCAGCAGCACAAAAGTGTGCTGCAAAGATTACCAATCAGCAACTAAGAGCTACCATTGACGCTCTTAGCGAACTATCGGATCAAGGAAGAGAGGAGGGTTCGTCTAGCAATGGCAAAGGATGATGTTATTGAAGTAGAAGGTACCGTCGTTGAGCCTCTTCCCAACGCGATGTTTCGTGTTGAATTAGAGAATGGGCATAAAGTTTTAGCCCATATTTCCGGTAAAATGCGTATGCATTTTATCAGGATTTTACCTGGTGATAAGGTAACAGTGGAATTGTCGCCTTATGATTTGACTCGAGGTAGAATCACGTATCGTAAAAAATAGCTTAAACGGCTAAAGGGGGATTAACATGAAGGTGAGACCTTCTGTGAAGCCGATTTGTGAAAAATGTAAGATTATTCGCCGTAAAGGACGAGTAATGGTGATTTGTGAAAACCCTAAGCATAAGCAGAAACAAGGATAGATTTAAAGGGGGTGTTTGGTTAGATGGCAAGAATAGCAGGTGTAGATTTGCCGCGAGAAAAGCGTGTGGAGATAAGTTTAACCTATATTTTCGGTATTGGGCGCGCAACATCCCAGAAGATTATCGAGATATGTGGCATTAATCAGGATACTCGCATTCGTGATTTAACCGAAGATGAAGTAAATAAGTTGCGAGAAATCGTCGAGCGCCAGTTTATTGTGGAGGGTGACCTTCGGCGAGAGATTACTATGAATATTAAGCGACTACGAGATATTGGTTGTTATCGAGGAATTCGTCATCGGCGTGGTTTGCCGGTACGCGGACAGAAAACAAAAACCAATGCTCGGACTCGAAAAGGGCCCAAGCGGGTTGCAGGTAAGAAGAGGTAGTCTTGAAGGGAGGAATTTGTAAATGGCCAAACCACGTAAGGGACAGCGTCCTCGCAGACGTGAACGTAAGAATATTCAAAGTGGTATTGCTCACATTCGCTCTACATTTAACAATACCATTGTTTCTATAAGTGATCTGCAAGGTAATGTGTTGTCTTGGGCTAGCGCCGGAAACATGGGTTTTAAAGGGTCGCGTAAAGGCACTCCATTTGCAGCGGGTTTAGCAGCGGAGAGCGCTGGTAAAGTAGCTATGGAGCATGGCCTCCGCGAAGTAAGGGTTTATGTAAAGGGTCCTGGAGCTGGCCGCGAAGCTGCGATTCGTTCGTTGCAAGCTGTAGGTATTGAGGTAAGTATAATTAAGGATGTTACTCCGATTCCCCATAATGGTTGTCGGCCGCCGAAACGGCGGAGAGTGTGACCCCTTTTGATGGAGGTGAATACTAATGTCAAGATATAC
>SKJB01000063.1 GCA_007116145.1 Limnochordia bacterium
ATAGTCATATGCGAGCAGCATCACTTTCCCGTACTGCTTACCCCATAATTGGTTTCACAACGGCTATTGGAGCCGTACTAATTTGGTTTTATGGTGGTCAGATGGTGATTAATGGTCTCAACCAACCTATTGGAACACCGGGAACACTGACACTTGGAGAATTTGTACTCTTTAACGGATATATGTGGCGACTATTTGGACCTATCCAATCTCTCAGTCAACTAAGTGGTCAGTTACAGCAAGCTGCCACATCGGCTGAGCGGATTTTTGAAATAGTCGATACTCCACCAGATATTCAAGATGATGCGAACTCTATTGTCTTAGACACCATGCAAGGTAAAGTGACCTTTGACAATGTTACATTCGGTTACGAGATTGACGAACCAATCATTAAGGATGTTGACCTGACTATTCAACCTGGAGAAATGATCGGGTTAGTCGGCAGTAGTGGTGCAGGCAAGACCACTCTCATTAATCTTCTTTGCCGATTCTATGATGCCTCAAAGGGTACGATTAAAATTGATGACGTGCCTCTTGAGCGGTTACAACTTAGTAGTTTGCGCGATCAGATTGCAGTCGTACTCCAAGAGCCTTTCCTATTTCATGCTACCATTGCTGAGAACATTGCCTATGGCAAGCCAGATGCATCCTTAGAAGAGATTATCTGGGCGGCTAAAATGGCAAATGCTAACAACTTCATTGTGGGTTTACCAGAAGGATATGATACTCGCTTAGGAGAACGGGGCACTGGATTATCAGGCGGTCAAAAGCAACGCATTTCCATTGCTAGAGCAATTCTAAGAGATCCTAAAATATTAATTCTTGACGAAGCCACATCTGCGGTAGATACCGAAACAGAGAGTCTAATTCAAGAGGCCATCGATCGGTTAGTCCAAAATCGGACAACAATTGCTATTGCTCATCGCTTGTCTACTTTAAAGAATGCAGATCGCATAGTTGTGATGGATGAGGGACGAATTGTCGAAATTGGAACTCACGAGGAACTCTTAGCTATGAAGGGAGTCTTTAACAACCTAGTAACCATGCAATCAGAAATGGCTAAACGTGCTATTGTTTAATGAAATGGAGGTATAACAGCAGATGGCAACCAACCCACAAGAAAAGAGTATTAATCTATTAGAACCTCAAGAACTACGCATCTCTAATAGTGGCAGAGAACAACTGAGTGTACACTTCGTTAAACTAGAAAAAACACTGCATAACGTGATACCAACCCTAATGTTTCCTTTGACAGTAAAACGTGGTTATATTTATTTAGCAGATGACAACAATCAAGAAATCGGGATCATCCGCGACCTTGATGCGTTGGATCCCCATTCACTCTTAGCCTTAGAACAGGAGCTAGAACGTGAATACTTTGTCCCATCCATTACGCGCATTAATCGTATTGAAGAACGATTTGGAACTCGCACTTGGGATGTGGAAACAGAACAGGGACACCGCAATTTTGATGTTCGCAGCCGGCAAGGTGTGCGTTATGTAGCCCCTGATCAATTAGTTATCAAGGATGTAGACGGTAACCGTTATGAGATTCCAGCAACTAGTCAACTCGATCACGTAAGTAGACAGTTATTGGAAACTGCCATATAAGTACTTCTGCTTGCAAGGCACCGCCCTGGGTTCTTACTTCGGGGAGGTGTCTCTTAGTATAAATTACATATGAATCTGAGCAAGTTGAGTTGGTTTACAGGAATTTTGCTGACTAGTGGAGAAGATCAAGTTAGGTTAAATCTGAGCAATAGTTAGGTGACAAAAATGCAAACTTATCATCGGGTTGTATCAGTCTTACTTGTCCTTTTCAGTCTTGTTGTTGTTGGTATCATAGGGTATATGTCCTTGGAAAGCATGTCCTTACTTGACGCATTATATATGACCATCATAACTATTTCGACGGTAGGTTTTAGTGAAGTCCAGAAATTGACTTCAGCTGGACGGATTTTCACTATTCTTTTTATTTTGATCAGTTTAAGTACAGTAGCATATGCCTTTACAAGTATTACTAGTTTCATCTTAGAGGGAGAATTGAACAAGCTACTTAGGAGGAGAAAAATGGAGAGCAAGGTAGCTAAGTTAAGTGACCACTTTATTCTGTGTGGATATGGACAGACGGGGCAAATTATTGTTGAACAATTTTTAGAGAAGGGAGTTCCTTTTATTGTTATCGAAAAAGATGAAAGCAAGGTTCAATCCTTACAGGAACAAGGAGTATTGGCAGTAAAAGGTGATGCATCAACTGAAGAGGAACTGAAAAATGCCCAGATCGACCAATCCAAAGGGCTAATCTCCTGTCTTGCTAGCGATGCAGATAACTTATTTACTGTACTAACAGCACGTGGAATGAAGAGCGATCTCTATATTGTTGCCCGGGCTATTGATAGAAGCTCTCATGCTAAGTTACGCAAAGCTGGTGCAAATAACACTATTTCTCCAAATGAACTTGGGGGCACGCGGATGGCTGCTCTAGTACTTAAACCAGCCGTGGTATCCTTTATTGATCTGATTACTCGGGTAGGAGATGTGGACTTTGATATTGAGGAAGTATTTGTACACAAGGGTTCTTCTCTAGTGAACCAAAGCCTTAAGGATACCCAAATTCGTGAAAAGACAGGTTTTATCGTCTTAGCTGTTCAAAGTCAGGGAGAAAAACACATTCGGTTCAACCCCGGTTATAATGAACTAATCAACGAAGGAGATAAACTGATAGTTTTAGGAGAAACCCAAAAAATGGATGCTCTGCGTGCCTTAGCCCAGAAATCTTGAGTAATCGGAGGAACGACCTTGCTTTGGACACGATCGAAATCTATTCATGTTCCCCCATCTGTCCTTAATCTCTGTCATCACCTACAAACGAATGGATACCAAACTTATGTTGTCGGTGGTGCGGTGCGTGATGCGGTGCGCGGAGAGGAACCCACTGATTGGGATGTAACCTCTGATGCCCTACCGGATCAAATCGAGCAACTCTTTCGCAAAACAATTCCCACTGGTAAAAAATACGGCACAATCACCGTCTTGATTGATAGTACTCCAATCGAGGTCACCACAATGCGTAAAGACGCCCCATATTCCGATGGAAGGCGTCCAGACACTGTGACCTATACCTCTGACATTACCCTCGATTTAGGGCGTCGTGACTTTACCATCAATGCAATTGCCTATGATCCACTGCTGCAGAGATTTGTTGATCCCTACAACGGCCGCAAGGACGTGAGGCGGCGTCTCCTACGAACTGTAGGCAATCCAGTAGCACGCTTTAACGAGGATGCCCTGCGGATGCTCCGCTTTCTGCGCTTTAGCGCCACTCTTAACTATAGACTAGACAACCAAGCAATCCAAGCTCTAAACCCTGCGCTATTAGTGCATGTAGCATGGGAGCGAATACGTGATGAATTGAGTAAATTACTGCTTGCAACCAACTTCATACCGGCGATGCAACTATGTTATACGAGCGGGATAATGAATATCATCTTACCAGAACTTACTAGCTGTGCAGGGGTTTATCAAGGAAATCGCCACAAATGGGATGTTTTGGGCCACTCACTTATGTGTGCGCAAGCGATTGAACCACAGCTCCCATTACGCTTAGCTGCGCTTTTACATGATATCGGCAAACCAAGTACTACCTCCATCGACCAAAAAGGTATCCACTTTTATAATCATGATCAAATAGGAACTCAATTAGCAAAAACCTGCCTTCAGCGATTAAAGTATAGCAATGAGATGCAACGAAAAGTAGACACCTTAGTCCGTTGGCATATGTTTCCGATCCATCCGCAGTCTACGGATAAAGCGATTCGACGATTTATAGCTAAGTGTGGATCCGAACACATAGAAGACTTAATTCAACTTCGAAAAGCCGATATCCTAGCCATGCATCATAATCCTAAACAGGCCTGGCAATACTATCAAGCAATGACAAATAGGATCCGAGAGATTACTGCATATGAGCAACCTTTATCTGTTAGAGAGCTTGCCATTGATGGTGAGGATCTACTCCAACACTTTTCCCTAACACCGGGTCCCCTTATAGGAGCTACCCTCAACCACCTTCTTGAGATAGTGCTAGAGGATCCTAGCTCTAATACCGCTTCGATTCTAATCGATGCAGCCACCAGTTACATTGCCAAACACAAATCTAATTCCTAAAGACAAGGAGTGATACCATGAAGAAACCCGTAGACGACTTGAAGAAGAGATTAACCCCACAGCAATATGAAGTTACCCAAAAAAATGGTACAGAACCTCCCTTTAACAATGAGTATTGGGATAACCAGCAAGCAGGGATCTATGTTGATGTAATAACAGGAGAACCGCTGTTTTCATCACTTGATAAATATGATTCTGGTTGTGGATGGCCTAGTTTTACAAAACCAATTAAACAGGAGGCAGTTATTGAAAAGGCCGATGTTAGTCACCAAATGACTCGCACAGAGGTCCGCAGTCAAACAGCCGATTCCCATCTCGGGCACGTCTTCACCGATGGACCGAGAGAGCAAGGTGGACTTCGCTACTGTATTAATTCGGCAGCGATGCGGTTTATCCCCAAAGAATCATTAGTAGAAGAGGGATATGGCCAATTCTTGACACTATTCCTCTAACTTCGAATTAACAAAGGTCGGGACAAGTATCCCGACCTTTGTTAATTCTAGCTTTGTGTGAGTAGTAACCGATTTAATGTTTTCGCATCTGCAAAAAATTGTGTCGGATCATTATCACGGACAAATTCCAACGATGCATAATGCTCTCCTGGTAATTTGGCCAATTCTGAAAAATACTGCTGCCAATCGTCCCATCCGGCTTCGAGGGGATATTTTGTTCTTTCGATCCAATGATACACATGCACATTCGTTAACCATGGACTAATCTCTTGCAATCCTTGCATTCGCTCATCTAGTGTATGGGTAAATAACGGCTGCCAATAACTGCGCAGATTTGGATGATTAATCTCGCTTAACAATCGGAGAGCAGATGCCCTAGTATCTGTTAGCGTCCCCCCGTGGTACTCAAAGGCTACTGTAACACCTGCTTTTTCTGCCATATCGGCAATTCTTTGTGATTGCGCAAGCATTTTTTGCCAGTACCCCTCGTCAGCAGCGGCGGAGCCTAACCGGCCCGCCCAGACTCGGATCAAAGGAGCAGAAAGAGCAACTGCTGTTTCTAAAACAGATGCAAACGGTATCTCCTCATCAAAGCGATAGTAGGATCCATAGGCGGAGATGGCGAGTCCAGCGTCTCTAGTCATCTTTGCTACTTCTTGGGCCTTTAGAGTATTGCCATGGGGAACATGAACATCCCCACCCCACTCTATGCTTTGTAGCTTAGATTTTACAACCATGTCAATAATCTCTTTTGGTGTCAGCTTTCGGAATGTAATTGATACTAACCCAGATTTCAACACGTAATCATCTCACCCTTCTTGAGCAAACAAGACCCCTGTTCCACAGAGGTCTTGTTTCTTACTTTGTGTATCCCTTTACCCTTGCGCTAAACGCTTATAGGTTTCATACCGTCTTGTAGCGTCCTTCTCGGCATCCGTAAATAGCGCTTCAGCAGCATCAGGGAATTGCTGTAGCAGGCTCGTATAACGAGTCTCAGAACGGATGAACTGCTGGAACGTACCATCAGGCTCTTTAGAATCTAGAATAAATGGATTCTTTTCTGCTTCCTCTAACAGTGGATTAAAGCGATATAGCGGCCAATATCCGCTTTCTACAGCAAGTTTACCTTGCTCCACACTAAGACCCATGTTAATACCGTGATTGATACAAGGAGCATAAGCAATAACTAAAGATGGTCCGTTGTACGCTTCGGCTTCGGCCATGGCTTTCATGAGTTGGTTACGATTCGCACCAGCAGATACAGATGCTACATACACATAACCATAGGACATAGCCATTAAGCCGAGATCCTTTTTACGAGTTTTCTTACCTGATGCTGCAAATTTAGCGACAGCGCCAGTGGGAGTTGCTTTCGATGCTTGCCCGCCAGTGTTAGAGTATACTTCCGTATCCATAACCAAAACATTTACATCCTCACCAGAAGCAAGTACATGGTCCAGACCACCGTAGCCAATATCATAGGCCCAGCCGTCTCCACCAACAATCCAAACTGATTTTTTCACAAGCATATCAGAGCCATCAGCAATCGCTTGGAGAGCTACAGCTTTCTCCCCAGTTGCACTCGCTAGAGCCGCTGGTAATAATGCCTTAATCTTTTTGCTCGTCGCCTTAGTGATACCTGCATCTTGTGGATCAACTAACCAACCAGCAAAAGCCTCCTTGAGTTCAGCCGAGATATCTGTTTGGACCAAGGCTTCCATCAATTTTCCAAGCTTTTCCCGCCGGCTTTGAAAACCTAACATCATTCCATAACCAAACTCTGCATTATCTTCGAATAAAGAGTTGGCCCATGCAGGACCCTCGCCTTCACTGTTTGTGGTGTAAGGACAGGTTGGTGCTGTACCACCATAGATAGATGAACAGCCAGTAGCATTGGAAATCACCATACGATCCCCAAACAATTGGGTGGCTAATTTAATGTACGCTGTTTCTCCACAACCTGCACAAGCTCCAGAGAACTCAAAGAGTGGTTTTTTAAATTGGCTACCTTTAACATTACCTGAATTGATTTCAACAGTGGGTTCCGGTAATTGCTCAGCAAATTCCCAGTTAGAAACTTCCACGGCAGCGTTATCGGCTAATGGTTGCATCACTAAAGACTTAACCTTTGTGGGACAAACTTGAGCACAGTTACCACAACCTGTACAATCGAGAGCAGAAACTTGAATGCGATACTGCAATCCTTTGACCTCTTTACCTACTGCATCTTTGGTTATAAATGTATCGGGAGCATCTTTTAGCCCCTCCTCATCGGCTAAGAACGGACGGATAGCTGCATGGGGACAGACAAACGAGCACTGGTTACATTGGATACAGTTCTCAGATACCCAAATAGGAATATCTACGGCAATGCCACGTTTTTCATACTTTGTTGTACCTGTTGGGAACGAGCCATCAACGGTAAATGCACTAACCGGTAAGTCGTCACCTTTTAACGAAGCGATAGGTTTAACAATATTTTCCACAAAATCCGTTGTGCACTCGGCGGCTGAAGCAGCTTCGTCTTGAGCTGATGCCCATGAAGCTGGATACTTAATCTCTTCTAAGTGCTCGTCAGCACTATCTACAGCAGCATAGTTCATTTGGACGATCTTATCACCCTTACGTCCATAACTCTTATAAATCGCTTCTTTGATATACTTAAATGCTTCCTCAGCTGGAATTACATTGGCAATCTTAAAGAATGCGGCCTGTAAAATAGTATTAACCCTACCACCTAAACCTATTTCACCTGCAATCTTATTTGCATCCATATTATAGAATTTCAGCTTCTTACTGGCAATAATCCGTTTCATAGCAGCAGGTAGTTGAGTTTCCATTTCTTCTACCGTCCATGGAGAGTTGAGGAGGAAAACTCCACCTTCTTTAATACCGTCGAGCATATCATACCGTGTTACGTAGGAAGCTTTATGACAAGCAATAAAATCAGCCTGATCAATCAAGTACGGAGATTTGATCGGCTTATTTCCAAATCGTAAGTGAGAAATGGTAATACCACCAGATTTCTTTGAATCATAGACAAAGTATCCTTGGGCATACATATCTGTATGATCACCGATGATCTTGATGGAATTTTTGTTAGCACCAACTGTACCGTCAGCACCTAATCCATAAAACATGCATCGAATAACACCTGGAGATGCCACATCAATCTTTTCTTGTACATCCAATGAGCTCTGGGAAACATCATCATCTATGCCAACAGTGAAGTGGTTCTTAGGTGCCTCAGAAGCTAAATTATCATAGATAGCTTTAACCATGGAAGGCGTAAACTCTTTCGAACTTAATCCATAACGTCCGCCAACGATTTCAATATTGATATTCTGCTCTTGCAATAATGTACAAACATCTTGGTATAAAGGATCACCAAGTGCACCAGCCTCTTTTGTCCTGTCCATTACCGAAAGCTGCTTAACTGTTTTTGGTAACACACTTAAGAAGTGTTCTGTGGAGAACGGACGATATAGACGCACTTTAATTACTCCGACTTTTTCGCCTTTGGCAACTAAGTAATCAATCGTTTCTTCCACCGTATCAATACCAGAACCCATGATCACAATTACCCGATCGGCATCTGGCGCTCCATAGTAATCAAAAGGCTTATAGTGACGTCCAGTTAAATCACCAACTTGTTTCATGGCATCTTCAACGATTTTTGGTACGGCCGAATAGTAAGGGTTACATGCTTCACGACCTTGGAAGTAGATATCAGGATTTTGTGCTGTTCCACGTAATTGTGGATGTTCTGGATTCATACTGCGACTACGAAACGCAGCAATAGCATCATAGTCAACGAGCTTAGCGATATCTTCGTAATCAATGCTTTCAATCTTTTGTACTTCATGTGAAGTTCTGAACCCATCAAAGAAATGTAAGAACGGCACACGACTCTTAAGTGTGGCTAAGTGAGCAACTAACGATAGATCCATAACTTCCTGCACAGATGCGGACGACAACATGGCAAATCCAGTCTGTCGTGTAGACATTACATCAGAATGATCACCGAAAATCGATAGTGCATGGGTTGCTAATGAACGAGCAGAAACATGAAAAACTGTGGGTAGCAACTCTCCAGCAATCTTATACATGTTTGGAATCATTAGTAACAATCCTTGCGATGCGGTGAAGGTCGATGTTAGTGCTCCAGCAACTAAAGAGCCGTGTACTGCTCCTGCTGCACCAGCCTCCGATTGCAGTTCTGATACACGAACGGTTTGCCCAAAAACATTTTTGAGCCCTGTGGATGCCCATTCGTCACATGCTTCTCCCATATTAGAAGAAGGAGTAATTGGGTAGATGGCAGCTACATCGCTTAGGGCATAAGCCACATGCGCTGCAGCGGTGTTTCCATCAATTGTCATTTTACGCATTCTATATAAGCGCCTCCTTTAAATAAATCAGGTCTCGCAGGGTTTCATTCCGCGGCTCTCTCCTGAATCGATCAATCAATTCAGGAGATCACAGACCTGTGATAACCTTAACATACATCTTATATTATTAGATATCTAGACGTAAAACTCCTTCTTCATTTTGAAGTTTATTTCAATTGTACAAAGCCTTACTGCTACAATAAAAACATAACATAAATCCAATAATAATCCCATGTTGTTAAGAAACCCAGTGTGATATAATGTCGTCAGCTAGTTGTAAGGAGGATCGGCACTTTATGTTTAAAATCGAACAATCTAAAACACCAATTTTTGATGCAGTCAAGCGCTACATTGAAGAGGATGTCATTCCTTTTCACGTACCTGGACACAAGCACGGAAATGGTCTCAGCGAACTTCGAGATTATATCGGAGAAACCGCTTTAAAAATGGACTTAAACGGAATGCGAGATTTAGATTTCGCAAATAGTCCGACAGGTGTAATCATGGAAGCAGAAAAGTTACTAGCCCAAGCCTTTAGTGCAGAGCATGCCTACTTATTAGTAAACGGCACCACCTCTGGTGTCCATGCTATGATCATGAGTGCTTGCAACCCAGGAGATCAAATTATCATCCCTCGCAATGCTCACAAGTCGACAATCGGAGCAATTATTTTAAGTGGGGCTATGCCAATATATGTGCAACCAGAAATTGATGAGCATTTAGGAATTGCCACTGGTGTAACCGTAGAGACCATTCGGCAAGCTATTCTAGACTATCCCCATGCTAAGGCGGTCTTTGTGATCAACCCTTCCTATTATGGAATGTCACCTGATCTCAAATCAGTAGTCCGACTAGCCCATCGTTCACAAATGGCTGTTCTCGTAGATGAAGCCCATGGTGCCCACATGCCATTCCATGATGACTTTCCGTTAACAGCCATGGAAGTTGGTGCGGATATGAGTGCAGTCAGCTTACACAAAGCTGGAGGTTCACTTACACAATCGGCAGCTTTACTCATGCGTGGAGATCTGATTGATCCAAATGCAATCAAACAATCTTTAAGCCTAAGCTATACAACGAGTGCATCGTATCTTCTATTATGCTCCCTCGATATTGCCAGAAAGCAACTAGCGCTAAAGGGTCACGAGATGCTTGCAGAAACCCTATCTTTAGCACGATGGGCACGAGATGAGATTAATCAAATTGAGGGATTATACGTTCCTGGGAAAGATTTAGTGGGTAAACCAGGTTTCTTTGATTTTGATGAAACGAAATTAACTGTCTGTCTGCGTGATATTGGTTTAAGCGGTTATGAAGCTGAACGAATCCTACGACAAGATTATAACATTCAGATCGAGCTCTCGGACATCTACAATGTTCTACCGTATATCAGCCTAGGAGATAGCAAAAAGTCGGTTGGAGCACTGATTAACGCATTTAAAGATTTAGTAATGAAGTATCCGAAGCGAGAAATGCACAAACGAACAATCATACCCCAGACTCCGAAAATGATTGTCGCTCCTCGTGAAGCATATTACAGCTCAAAGAAAACCATAGCATTAGAGAAGGCTGAGGGTGAAATTGCGGGCGAAATGATCATGGCATACCCGCCTGGGATTCCCGTCGTCTGTATGGGCGAGAAAATTACACAGGAAGTTATCGCTTATATCCAGCTTTTAAAAGCAGAGGACTGTGAATTACAGGGTACTGC
>SKJB01000057.1 GCA_007116145.1 Limnochordia bacterium
GATGGTATTTTGTTGATTGCCCTGTTAGCTCCGATCCTATTAGCATTTGTGATTCGGTTTGGTGTGCCGATTGTCACAGATTTGGTGATGGCTGAATTTGGATTTGATGTGGTGCCTCTGTACCCATTATTTATTGGATTCTCAATATTCATCACTGCAATGATGATTGGAGTCTTAATCGGATTCATTATTCTAGATGAGCGAGATGAAGATATCCTAGCGTATTTAGCTGTTACACCACTTAGTAAGTCCTACTATCTTGGATATCGCTTAAGTAGTCCGTTTGTGGTTTGCTTCGTACTTGGAGCCTTGGTCGTAGTAATCGCCGATTTGGTAACGGCACCTATCTGGCTCTGGGTAGTAGTGCTGCTATTAGCCGCTTTAGAGGCTCCGATGTGTACGTTGTTTTTGGTGGCCTTTGCAAGCAATAAGGTTGAAGGTCTCGCATTGTCAAAATTACTCGGTGTGCTCTATGTCGCTCCTATTGTTGGGGTTATGGTAGAGAGTCCATTGCGATTTGTGCTTGCTGTAATCCCACAATTTTGGCTAGTGTGGCCGCTTTATATTTCTGTTAGTTGGCATGTTTGGCTTGTGTTGCTTGGGGGAATAGCGATCCACTGTATGGTTTTAAGGGGGCTATACCAGCGTTTTAGTCTGAAAATAACATTTTAAGTTGTAGAAGGGATCGTGGGCTAGCGAATTTCCAGCGGAAACCTTCCTGACAAGAGCTCGGCAATCAACCGGGGAATGTATAAGGTGTTAAGTGATCGTGAGTGTGTAAAGGTCGTTCAGTGTTGCCATTGCTTCTTCAGGTTGTATTTGACCGTTTATTACTGCCTGTAGGGTTTGTTTTACTAGAGGATGGTTTGCTAGTGCTGCTTCTGGGTTACCAAGCGGACGCCAGTTAGCAGCCATCTTTTTATATGTACGGTGGTTTTCTGTGTTAGGTTTACTAAAGCGACTGATTTCACGGTGCACATCTTCAGGCTGGTATATTTGGTTATGAGTAGTTACCAAGGTTTGTAAATTAGATGTTGACAAACACAATTGGGGCTTTTAAGGAGGGATTTAGGATCTCAGCTATTAGATCTGATAACAGGTAAGACAACACCAGAAGCTATAGTGGGAGGTGTAATACTGGATACTGAGGCATATTTGTCACTGGTGGATACCTTTAGATGAATGCATCGAGAACATCATCAGCGGGTGGAGCCGCGTTTCCGTTGGTCATGTTACAAAGCAGCAAACTGGATTCGAATGGGTAATGAGAACAAAAGACTGAAACGAAGATACCATTACTACTGCCGATAAATGACACTTATGTCTATCTTCTTTACCAGAATCCCGCACCATTCTTACTAGCTGAAACTAAATCAACCCACGTCGTCTTTCTTAAAAAGGATGGCGTTTTGTACTACACACAAAAATTAAATGAATATTTACAAAAACGTTGACAAAATTAAAATATACAAATAAAATAGACGTGAGCAAACCAATACACACATTCTTGGTAACTGCTTTTCTCTTAAATACGCTGTAATTCTAAATACTAGTCCTAAAGTAGGAGAGACCATGAAGCCAACAATTATTGTGAATAAGTTCTACACAAAACATGCTGTCATACTAGTAATTCAATTTCTATTAGTCATCTTTGTGTTATCCTTCTTTGCTGACGTGTTATCTGTAATTATTGGTATAAGTCTTTTGGAAGAGGTTATGGTTATTGGACTGTTTCAACTCCTTAGCGTGACAATTTTACTTGCGGTTAAATATGATCAAATTGGAGCTGATGTCCTTTTTCAGCTAAAGCAAATACCTAGAGATTTTACACTTGTAATCTGGCTTATGATTTTAGCTGTAGGAGATCTGATTCTTATGTCAGAAATACATAATGTCTTTAAAATGGTGGTGCCTGGATTGTTTTTTGAAAGCCGAATAGCTAATGCTATCCTATTTGAAACAAGCTTTTTGATACGTGTTGTAGTACTTGTACTATTTCCTTCATTGTGTGAAGAAGTGTTATTTAGAGGGGTTATAGCTAATAGATTAGCCCAGAACTATAGCGAAGTAAGAGCTGTTATACTATCTGCTGTACTTTTTGGAATCTCTCATTTATCCCTAGGGCAGATAATACCGGCATTTTTAGGTGGTTTACTTTATGGTTTTGTTTATCTAAGGACTAGGAATATATTCTATTCTATACTGCTACATTTTTTTTACAATTTGGCGATTATCATCTCGTATGAGGTTCCTATAAAAATAGGCAATTTCAATGTAGTAAATAATGATCCTGGACGTCAACCGTGGTGGTTTACTGCTATTGGAATTACTCTACTTATATTTGGGTTAGTACAGGTTATGGGAAGGAGTAGTACTTGCAGTTGTGATCAATCGGATTACACAGTTTAGTATTTTTTCTAAGAAAAGCTAGTTAGCATAGACCTAATTCATGATGCTTCCCAAGCGGAGGCCAATTAGCAGCCATCTTTTTATATGTACAGTGGTTTGTACAGACTACCTGCCATAAGCCATGCACATATGGAGACCTATAGAGCAGATCAATCATAAACATGTATACAAAGAAAATACATTTACAGTAAAGTTAGCTAACTATTATAGACAAAAAGCCATTTATTTGTTATAATATAGCTAAAAAGGGGTGGTTCCATGCGCGTTAACAGCACAGACTTAAAGAACTCCTTTGGCAAATACTTAGCCTTAGTGGATAAGGAAGATATCATTGTGACCAAAAATGGCCATAGTGTGGCTAAGCTTACGAAATATCGAGAACCTGAATTCACTCGCGTTCATGAAGCATCAGGTACATATACCGCAGCGAGACCTGTTAGTTATAACCAATACCAGGATTTAGTCAACACCTCAGATCAAAGATACGAGCTAATTGATGGTGAAATCTACCTCCTAGCAGCCCCTGGTTATAGTCATCAGGCAACAGTTGATGAGATATTTGTTCAGCTCTATAATTTCTTCAAAGGAAAACCATGTCGTGCGCTGACAGCACCCTTAGATGTATACTTGTATGGAGTCGCCAGCAAATTCGAGGAAGATCCCAATGTTGTTCAACCTGATGTACTAGTTATTTGTGACGAAGATAAGGTAAATGAAGACAAGTACGAGGGTATCCCTACTTTAGTAGTAGAGGTTTTATCCCCATCCACCAAGAGTAAGGACATGATCCTGAAGCTAAATCTCTACATGAAGAGTGGTATAAAGGAATACTGGATCGTAGATTTAGAAGCTAAAAGTGTGATTCAATATGGCTTTTCTGACGAACGTGAGCTAATCTGTGCTCAAACCATACGGAGAGATGAGACCATTGTATCCCATGCTTTTCCTGGGCTTGCTCTGCAGCTAGATGGGTTTATTTAAGTCTTATCAGTTTTGACAGTGCCTTGCAGCATGCAGTGTGCTCAGGTATCTTTTTGTAGTTTGACGCAAAAGACAATTTGTAGTATGATTACAAGTAATTGTTACCAATTATATCCTTAGTTACCAGTTACGACACGAGGAGGAACTTACATGACAACAAATCCACTAGATCTAGCATTACAAACTGAATTAGATGGTCAGAAGTACTATGAAAATCAAGCGGATGCAACCAGCGATGATCAGCTCAAGAAGGTGTTTGAAATGCTTGCTAAAGATGAAGCGGAGCATTATAGAGTTATTAGTGAGTTAAAGCAGGGTCAGTATGCGAATCTCTCAAGTGAAACATTTAAGGATGTTCAGACAATATTTGCAAAGCAACTGAGTTGTGGGGAGCCGTTTAAAGCAGAAGTTAATAATCTCGAAGCCTATGAGCAAGCGATTCGATTCGAGGATGAAAGTGTCGCTTTGTATAAAGAATTAGGAGCAAAAGCTGAAACGGATGTAGAGCGTGAGTTATTCCAAGTTTTAGTGCGTGAAGAGTTAGCCCATCGGATTATTCTTCAGAACCTACTAGAAGCTATTCGGCGCCCACAGGATTGGGTAGAGAATTGGGAGTTCAATCATTTGGATGAATACTAAGGTGGATTGGTTGGAGAGTATTCTGAGACGGGATGCGATCATGCACGGAACCCGTGCCCATCCTCGGGTAATGGTCTTAACCTATGTTGACGGAACGAAGCTGCTTTTAAAAGTAGTAAAGGACCCGAGTTTACTTGCGGGAGAAGTTGCTGCTTTGGAGGATCTAAGGTGTCATGGTGCAGCTGTGCCTCAGGTTATCGATTATGATTCGCAGGGAATCCTAATCTTAGAATATATTCCAGGAACCACCTGGGGGAATCTAGATTTATCTCATCTCCATGGCTTATGTAATGATTTATTAGTAGCCTGGCAGAAGCTCCAATATGCTTGGACAATGAGTAGACCACAGCTAGAATCGCTTTCGTACAGTTATTTACCAACGCAATTTAGTGACGAAATGCAGGTGTTGGGGAATTGGTTGTGCCCGCAGGCCCCGGATGTAAAGGGAGCTTTTTGCGCATGGGAGCAGATTATCAAGTTAGCGACAGCAGTACCATTAAGCTTTGGTAGTCTAGACTATAATCCGCATAACATTCTTTGGAGTAGAGCTGGTTTTACCTTTATTGATTTTGAATCCTTTGGATTAGACTGGGATTATCGTCGCTTATGGCAGTACACCACAATCATTAAGAATGGATCTGGTCAGAGTTGTTGGTATCCGGCACTACGCAGTTTCCTATATAAAAAACCACAGGCTGATGCTCATTACATACTATTTGCAGCACAGGCTGTACGCAAAAATCCAGAATTGTTAAAAATGTTTGTACCCAAGATCTGGGATGCTTTTGGATCTGACCATGCTGCTACTCGGGGTTGGCGTCAGGCGTGGGATATTCATAGTGTTAAACAGGGTAATCATACCTGTTTTTGGAAGGGGGTGAACAGTATGGGATTTCAACCGCGTGAGCGCGATCTGGTGATTGGGGATATTCCCTGGTTAGCTAGAATGATTGACAAGGCTCGAGCAAAAGCTGATGGAACGATTGAGGACTATATTTATCCGTGCCCTGATGATCGGAAGCTGCTTGGTAAGCTCGGTATGACAGGTGCAGAGTTTTCGGCAATCGTTGCAGAAAGTCCAACAGATGAAGATGTGATTGCGAAAGTAAAGCCGAAATATAAAGCGTAAGTTAGTCGCCCAGTCATCTCAGTCGAGTTGGCTGGGCATTTTGCAGTGTTACATATCTCAATCTAAAATGAGGAGTGTTTGGAATTGACGAAGCGATGTGATCAAACATGGGATCTGGAACTAATTTTCCCAAATGGTAGTGCATCTGTTGAATTACAGAGGTTTATTGAGCAACTTCAAAGCAGTGTAGATGCCTTTGGTGTTTCTGTTTCTAGTTTGAATTTGCAGATACATCCAGAACAGCTAGGGGCAATGGTTGAGCAGATGCAAGATATTGGAGCGAAAATGGAACAAGCGAGCGCTTTTGTGAGTTGTTTAGAAGCGCAAAATGTGAAAGATGAGAGGGCCCGCATTTTGTTGGGGAAACTTGCGCAACTTATGGCGGAGCAGGATTCGTGCCAAACGATATTCGATCAAAAGTTACTTGATCTAACAGATGATCAGTTTAAACGTGTGCTAATAGATCCAACATTGAAAGATGTAGAGTTTGTTTTAACCGAGCGCAGAGTGGGTGCAGCCCGGAAACTACCAGCTGTGCAAGAAGGTCTTATTAGTGAGCTTGCAGTCGATGGTTATCATGGCTGGAGTGAACTCTATAATACGGTTGTTGGTCGTATCCAATTAGAAGTGGTTCAAGATGGTCAAAAGAAGCTGGTCTCCTATGGCCAAGCCGCTAATATGCTCGCAGATAGTGATGGCGGGATCCGGCAAACGATTTTTACTCAATTAGAAAATGCTTGGAGTGAACAAGCCGAGTTAATTGCACCAGTTCTCAATCACTTAGCTGGCTTTCGCTTGAATCTCTATAAAAAGCGCGGCTGGCTGTCTATTTTGGAGGAGCCGTTAGCTCTCAATCGTATGCAGGCGGAGACTTTAGAGAGTATGTGGAGCGCAGTTGAGTATGGAAAACCAAAGCTTGTTGCATATTTGGAGCGAAAGGCAAAACTTCTCGGATTAGAAAAACTTGGTTGGTCTGATTTAGAAGCACCTTTAGTAAAAGTGGATGTTAAAATTGCCTATGATGATGCGGCTACATTTATTGTGGAACGCTTTGCAGAGTTTAGTCCAGATATGGCCGAGCTTGCACAAAGAGCGTTTGATGAACGCTGGATTGAAGCAGAAGATCGGCCAGGAAAGCGACCAGGGGGATTTTGTACCCATTTTCCCAAACAAAATGAGAGCCGTATTTTTATGACGTATTCTGGTACACCCCAAGGTGTGGCTACGCTCGCCCATGAATTAGGTCATGCCTATCATTCCTATGTAGTGGGTAAGGAGTTGCCTTACCTGGCTACTGGTTATGCGATGAATGTGGCCGAGACAGCATCGACATTTGCAGAATTGCTTGTCTCAGATGCTGCCATAAGGCAGTCCGTTAATCCAGAAGAGCGGCTCGCTTTATTAGAAGATAAACTGCAAAATGGTGTGGGTTTCTTAATGAACATTCATGCTCGGTTTCTGTTTGAGACCCGCTTTTATGAAAAGCGGAAAGCGGGTCAATTAACAGTGGAACAACTCAATGCGCTCATGATCGCAGCGCAGAAAGAGGGTTATAGCCAAGCTCTGACGGAATATCATCCCCATTTTTGGGCATCAAAGCTACATTTCTACTTAACGGATTATCCGTTCTATAATTTTCCGTACACCTTTGGCTACTTATTTAGTATTGGTCTATATGCAAGAGCGTTAGAAGAAGGCAAAGGGTTTGCCGATAAGTATCAAGCATTGTTACGAGATACAGGGCAAATGACTGTGGAAGATTTAGCACAAAAGCACCTGAATATCGATCTTACCAAACCGGAATTTTGGCAAGGCGCTGTCAAGCACTTAGTCTGTGATGTGGATGAATTTCTTGCACTGACGGAGTGCAAATAATTCACAATGGATAAAAGACTGAAGTTTACAAGAGAGCATCAAATGAGAATTGTTGAGGAACTTAAGGAATACTTTTTAGTCGAGCGAGATGAAGAGATCGGTGACTTAGCTGCCACTCTCCTTTTAGATTTCTTTTGTGAAAAAGTAGGTCCGACGCTTTACAATCGTGGTGTCCAAGATTCGCAAGCTTTTTTTGCTGATAAGCTTGAGGAGCTATCAGGGCTAGAGATTTGGTAGGACAATGTAAATGAAAAAGGATACTCTTTTTCTTGCGTATAATCGCAGTTTTATTGTTGAAACTACAAAGGTAAAATAGGCACACTATGGAGGTGATACGTAATGGAAATTAGAGAAGTCATGACCAGCAAGGTACAGGTATGTCGCCCTTCTGATGGAATACAGGTTGCGGCTATGAAAATGAAGGATTATGATATCGGTGCGATTCCAATTGTCGAAAATGATCAGAGAGTAGTTGGGATCCTAACCGATCGCGATATTGTTATTCGTGGGCTAATCGATCCTAAATTTAATGTATCCACGATGACTTGCAGAGAACTAATGACGAGCGATGTAATTTCAGTCTATGCTGATGCGGATGTTCATGAAGTCGCTAACCTGATGGCGGAACAACAAATTCGCCGTCTTCCGATTGTCGACAATCAAAATCGGTTAGTGGGCATTTGTTCGATTGGTGATCTAGCCGTAGAACACATCTTTATGGACGAAGTAGGTCAAGCACTAAGTGATATATCAAAACCGGAAACAACTGTTCATTAAGGAGAAGGTGAGAAAACCGTGTGCGAAAATTGCATGCGGTTTTCTCATGTTTCGATAAATTTGACAGATTGTGTATAAGTTCGTATAATCTAAGTGATGTCATTAATAAGGTGTTATAGTGAGTTTACAGCGCTAGAGAACCTACAATTTTTTGCGTCCTTAAGTCTCAGGAGTTTTCACTAGAGGGATTAGCAGATAATCAAGAATTTCTCTCGCTTCTTCGCTCCCAACAGGTGCAGACCATTCACACCCAAGAAGCGACATTAGAAGATATCTTCATTCGAGTTACGAGAAGGACACTACGATGAGACTTATGAGTGCTATCGGATCCATAAGTATATCTGGGCGAAGGTGCTTTCATTAACGCTCTTGGCTGTTGTGACTAGTGTAATTATTGCAAGCATTGGTCTAGGTTTTGGGCAATTTAGGCTAGGACTGCTTATAGGCATGTTTGGCTTGTGTTGCTTGCGGGGGTTGGGATTCACTGTAGCGTTTTAATAGGGCTATACCAGCGTTTTAGTCGAAACATAATAAATTAGGAGAGTGATAATAATGGACAGAAAGCCCAATATTTTACTAGTTTTTTCTGATCAGCATCGTTGGTGTGATCTCGGGTGTTATGGTAATGAAGAAGTGATATCGCCAAACTTTGATGCGTTTGCGGCAAAAGCGGCTGTCTTTACCAACTGTATATCAAATTCTCCCGTATGTGTTCCTGCTCGAGGAAGTTTGCTAACAGGTCTTATGGCACATAGGCACCGTGCGATAACCAATGATTTACCGATTGATACCAGTGTTGAAAGTATAGCATCAGTGTTAAATAGAAATGGATATCATACCGGATATATCGGCAAGTGGCATCTAGGTGGTGTCCCTCGTAGCAGAGTGATTCCGCAAGAGGAGCGTTTAGGATTTAACGAATGGAAGGTGTGTAACTGTAGCCATAACTACATGAAGTCGCATTACTATGACGAAAATAACCAAAAGCATCTTATTCAAGGGTACGAACCAATTGCACAGACAGACTTAGCCATAGACTTCATACAGAGGAATAACGGCAACCCGTGGGGTTTAGTTGTTAGTTATGGTCCCCCTCATGATCCCTATTTTCAGGTTCCTGATCGGTATCTTAAGCTATATCAAAATACGGATCTTAGTATTCGTGAGAACGTCCCGGACAGTATAATGCATACGAGAGATGTATGTCTTACCAAGGAAGATGTTGGTAATAACCTCAAGGGGTACTATGCACATATTACAGCTCTTGATGAACAATTTGGGCGTCTTATGGATACCCTTGATGCCCAAGGAGAGTTAGATAATACTATTATCGTCTATACATCGGATCATGGTGATATGCTTGGAAGTCAGGGATTGACCAATAAACAGCTACCCTATGATGAATCGATAAAAGTGCCGCTTATGATCTATTATAAGGATAATACGCTATGTACTATAAGTGATGAGATGCTATCATTAGTCGATCTTCCGGTAAGTCTTTTAGGTCTAGCTAGTATGCGCTTTGCCAATGAAGTAGATGGAGATGATCTGCATCAGGTATTCATTGATTCCCAGGCTAAAGGGTGTGAATATGCGTATATTTATGATTTTGTTCCTTGCCATCAAGCCTATTTTCGGGGAAGTATAGAATGGCGTGGTATTCGCACGAAAGCATTTACTTATGCACGTAGTTCTGATTCTTCGTTCGCTGTATTGTTCAATAATCAAGAAGACCCGTTGCAGCGTGATAATCTTATTTCTGATTCAAAAATTCGAAATGAGCTAGAATGTCATTTGAGAGCTGCTATTAATAGGTGGGGAGACGAGGACCTGCCATGGGATAAGTTTATTCGTGACTTTGGTTACACAGATGAGTGGAATAAAAGCCAACTGTTCTTTAATCTTCCTACACTAGAGTGAAATTACCTCGCCTCATACTAACTACGTGAACTAGCTAATACTTAGGAGGCATACATGAAACGCATATTAATTTTGTCTGTTTTACTGGTCGCGATATTTATGACAAGTTTTGTGGCGCAAGCGTATCCACCAGTCTTTGACTTTGAAGGTCGTACAGTCCGTCTAGATTTCAGATTTTGGGATATAACACCGTTTGGCGAGCGCGGAGACTATGATTGGCGCGATCCTGATCCACGCTTACAGGCTCACATTGCAGAGGTAGAAGCGATGTTTAATGTGAAGCTACAAATACAGGAGCCAATGGGCGGGTATCAAGCCGATATTATTGCTGGGGAGCTTACAGCCAGTGCTTTTTCTATGGATCTTATACGCTCAGAAAGAGATTATATTCCTATGGCTATGGGAGGATATCTTCACCGCTTAGACGATGTCCTTGATGAGGAGTACTACAAAAGTTTGCCTAAATCCTATCAAAGTAAAGAAGGATTAATGGTTGATGGCCACGTATATGGATTTGAAGACAATAACGGAATCATTGAACCAGTGGGTATCCTCTGGAACACCGATTTATTTCGAGAAGAAGGATTGCCCGATTTATATGAACTGTATTTGAACGGTGAATGGACTTGGGACGTGTTTGAAGATTTGGCTAAATATTTTACGCGGGATACCACTGGAGATGGTGAGATCGACTTTTACGGCGTAAACATCTTTTGGCGTCGGTGGGAGCAGATGAGTAATCTTCTATTTACCAACAATGCAAGCTTAACAAAAGTAGAAGACGGTAGAGTTGTAGTAGCTTTTAATTCTCCCGAAGCCATTGAAACATTTGAGCTGTGGCAGCGATTGTGGCAGCACGGAGCTGTTACCGCAAGAGGTCGAAGTGGAGCAGGGATTTCTGCCATGTCATATGCACCACCGCCTGTTCTGCAATTTGACCAATTCCA
>SKJB01000139.1 GCA_007116145.1 Limnochordia bacterium
ATACGTCAAATTCATGATGGCCTTGTTGAGATTAGGTATAACCGAAATCATCGTGATCTAATGGTTGCTGTTGAATAAAAATTCTACGGGTAAGTGCTCCGTTGTTTTGAGGTAGAATAAGACAACTCTAGCTTCTTCAAAGCAAGCTTTGGGGATATATTTTCTATGCCCTAAAACCCAAATTCCGGCAGAGGGGATTGGGTTTTAGGCATCGTTTTTGTTGACCAAATCAAATTGCGTAGAGCCCTTGGCTTCTTGTATCAATTTATACTCCAGAAACTTTACGTGTGCCTTTAGTTAGATTATCATCCTTTGAACTAAACACTATGGTTTCTTGCCAAAAAGACTTGGCATCATCCTTTGCATGCTGGTGAAGACGGCTTATCACGGAATCTGCTTTCCCCAATATAAACCAGTCTTTGATCAGGGTTTTCTTCAGATGTTCCAAACACAAAATAGACACCCGGTGAGGATTGGTATCTTCAATGCCTGACCTGTCCAATTTGACATATATGCGCAGATTATGCCTTTTGGGTCACCGCCTACAAGAAACTGCGTTATCGATATATCTCTTTTCATTATCTCCTTTGAACTCAGTATAAGCGCTACCTAAAACATTAACAACGCAGCTCCGTGATTACCTGGGTCCTAAAAAAAATTAACATAGCCTTAAAACAAAAAATCACCTATAAACTCCCGCACATTCCAACAATATCCTGCCATCTCGGGAAAAATATGGTAATCATTGGAGTACAACCAACCGCCGCCACAGCAGACCCACTCCACAGCACCTTTGCGCATGACGGTCTGCTGAAATTAAGTGCTAAACGGTCTGACAAAATATTATCAGCAAAGGTTTCTTTGTGATGCCTTCATTTTATACAAACAGAGTTTATACTGGTTCGTAGCGTGCAAGAACCACTGTTAGCACTTAACACAAGCCAGTTGTTGGCAATTTTTCGTCAAAATTACAAAAAATACCTTTCGGTGGGGACAGGTACGATATCCGCAATGAAATTCTAAGGTAACGCACACAGACGAACACCGAGCCGGCAAAGCACGGGCCTGTTCCGGCAACGGAAGTAAGCCGACAGTTTTGTGGAGCCACCTACCTGTTAGATGCCATTGGATCCAAGATCGGCCTCACAGAGGACCTTAAGCGATGTTTCCCGGATCGGTATCTGCAGATCCTATCCATGGCCTACTATCTGATTATGGAGGATGAAGCTCCGCTGCTACGCTTCCCGAAGTGGGCAAGGCTTCACCAGCATCCGTATGGCGATGTCATCGCCTCCCAGCGCAGCAGCGAATTTTTTGCCTCGATCACGGAAGACGAACGATACCAGTTTTTCCTGCTACAGGCCAAACGTCGAGCAGAGAAGGAGTTTTGGTGCTATGACACCACATCCATCTCTAGCTATTCAGAGCAGCTCATGCAAGTCCGCTATGGGAAAAACAAGGAAGATGATCGTCTGCCCCAGATTAACTTAGCGCTTCTGTTCGGTCAAGACTCCCACCTGCCCTTTTACTACCGCAAGCTACCGGGCAATATCACGGACGTCACCACTGTTAGGAACCTCCTGAGTGAAATGGACTTTCTGGGACATCGAAAGGTCAAATTAGTGATGGATCGCGGTTTTTACAGTGAGTCGAATGTCAATGCGCTGTTTAAGGAGCATCTTAAGTTCATTCTATCCACCAAGACCTCTCTCCGCTTTGTCCGTAACGAACTGGATCCAATTCGGTCCACCATAAAACACTGGCGCAATTACGACGCCCAATCGGAATTGTACATGCACTCAAAAACGATAGAATGGGACTATACCCAACCAAGACCCTACAAAGGAGATGTTCTCCGGGATACACGCCGGTTGTACTTACACATATACTTCAATAGTGATCGAGCAGCCGAGGAAGAACGGCGTTTCTACACCCTGTTGGCGGAATTAGAGGCTGAACTGCAGATTGAAAAACGGACGAAAGCCCACGAGAAGCTCTACAGCAAATATTTCCAGGTCACCAAGACGCCCAAGCGTGGCGTAAAGGTGGAACCCGATGAAGCAGCCATCGCAGATGCAAAGCAAAACCATGGTTATTTCGTCCTGATCAGCAATACCGTCAAGGATCCCAAAGAAACTCTACATATCTACCGAAATAAGGACTTAACGGAAAAGGCCTTTGGCAATCTCAAAGAACTGTTGAATATGCGCAGGATGCTGGTATCTTCTGATGCGAGTTTAGACGGAAAGCTTTTCGTCCAATTCGTAGCCTTGATCTTTTTGTCTTTCATTAAAAAACGCATGCAGGACGAAGATTTATTCGCGAAATATACTATTCACGGACTGTTGGATGAACTGGATGTGATTGAATGCTACCACTATCCAGGAGCCAAACCCCGGTACAGTGAAATCACCATGCGACAAAAGGAACTGTATGCGAAAATGGGGGTTGAGCCTCCAACCTCGTTACAGTAATCCGGGCATCCAGGTTATAAGGTCCTGCTGGGTCAAAAGTTGGCAGATCTACTGATGACAGATACTAAGGTAGATGCTACGGCAGAGGCTCTGCACTTAGTTGAACTATTATGGAATGGCATTGGCTAAAAGATATGAGGTGTTTATGATGTTAGATCAGATAAAGAGATTTAAGGGTGCAGAGGTAGAGTTAGAGTATTTACTTACCGGAGAAACAAACGCAAAAACCATCATGTTTGTCCATGGGGCAGGCGCTAACCTCAGGCAGTTTATTCCTCAACACCACCACTTCTCGGAGAGATTTAAGGTTTTATCCGTATCCTTGCGAGGGCACGGATTATCCACGTCGCCAACTGTGCA
>SKJB01000072.1 GCA_007116145.1 Limnochordia bacterium
ATGGATCCCCTGGGGTTTCCCGGCTATGAGGAAAAGTTAGTGCAAGCCCGAGCAGCGACCAAATTAGATGATGGAGTCATCATCGGTGAGGCACGGATTCAAGGGTATGCATCAGTGCTTGGGATCATTGATTTTTCGTTTATCGGTGGTAGTATGGGTAGCGTAGTTGGCGAACAACTAACCAGAGGATTTGAGTATGGTATAGCTAAGCAATTACCAGTAGTTATTTTCTCGGGTGGTGGCGGCGGAGCTAGAATGCAAGAGGGTATCTTCTCACTAATGCAGATGGCCAAGACAGCCCAGGCAGTGCGTAGATTCAAAGACGCTGGATTGCTCTATATCTCTGTTTTGACGCACCCGACGATGGGAGGAATTTATGCGAGCTTTGCATCGTTAGGTGATATTATCGTAGCCGAACCCCAAGCATTAGTTGGGTTCGCAGGACCCCGTATTGTTGAAGAAACCACACGACAAAAACTTCCGGCAGATTTTCAAACTTCGGAATATGCCCTTAAGAACGGGATGTTAGATGCCATTGTTGCCCGCGGCGAGATGAAGGATACCGTGGGAAAACTATTGAGTTATCATTTGAGGTGATGTTTTGAGTACAGTATTTGAATGGGAAAAACCGTTGATTGAATTAGAAGAGAAAATCTGCGAACTACGACAATTTATCACTGCGCAGGATATTGATTTTAGTGGCGAGCTTACGGAGCTTGAGCGCAAGGCAGAGCAAGTACGGAAGGAAATCTATAAGAAACTGACTCCTTGGCAACGTGTGATGATGGCTCGTCATCCTAAACGTCCCACGACCGACGATTATGTCAAGCTTATCCTTGATGAGTTTATGGAACTGCATGGAGATCGCACATATCGTGATGATCAAGCGATCATCGGGGGAATCGGTGTTTTTGATGGTGAGCCGGTTACCTTAATCGGAGCGCAAAAGGGTCGAGATACCAAGGAGAACATTGTTCGCAATTTTGGGCTACCACATCCAGAAGGATATCGCAAAGCGCTACGCTTGATGAAACAAGCAGAGAAGTTTGGCAGACCAATTATTTCACTTATCGACGTGGTCGGAGCGTATCCTGGTATTGAAGCCGAGGAACGAGGTCAAGGATTAGTGATCGCAGAGTGCATCGAGGAAATGTCTTTTCTGAAGGTACCCATTATCTGTGTAATCACTGGTGAAGGTGGAAGCGGAGGCGCTCTGGCCATCGGTGTTGGTGATCGCATATTGATGCTAGAACACGCTTGGTATTCGGTTATTTCGCCTGAGATGTGTGCGAATATACTATGGAAAGACTCTACACGTGCATCGGAAGCTGCTACATTACTAAAATTGACTCCGTCGAACTTACTACAGTTTGAAATTATCGATGATATTATTACTGAACCCTTAGGGGGAGCACATCGCGATCATCAGGCAATGGGCTTGCAGCTTAAGGCGTTTTTGCGTCGTTACTTATCAGAAGTTAAAAAGCAGCCGATTGAAGAATTAGTAGCGGCTAGACTCGCGAGATTTCGAAAAATTGGGCAGTGTCAAGAAAAAATAATTCTCCAAGAGGCAAGCGAGAAAGAAAGGGCTGAGCAGTCATGAGGATAGGTGTATTAACAAGTGGGGGCGATGCACCAGGAATGAATGCTTGTGTGCGTACAGTAGTACGAACCGCTATTCATTTTAATCTTGAAGTCTACGGGATTTATCGCGGATTTCATGGCCTAATTAAGGATGAGATCGAGCCATTAGTCAGTAAGTCTGTATCGGGTATTATTCAACGGGGAGGAACAGTCTTAAAGAGTGCGAGATCGAAAGGGTTTATGACCGACGAAGGCCAGCAAATTGCTGTCGATCAATTAAAGAAGCATGAGATAGATGCGGTGGTGGTTATTGGCGGTGATGGATCGTTTCGAGGAGCTCGGGCGTTAGAGAAACATGGTGTCAAGGTAATGTGTATACCGGCAACGATCGATAATGATATTGCCTGTACCGATTTTTCGATTGGTTTTGACACAGCTGTTAACACCGTGATGGATGCTGTGAATAAAATTCGTGACACAGCAAGCTCTCATGAGCGGATCTATGTTGTCGAAGTAATGGGTCATCACTCCGGATATATTGCCCTCTATTCTGGACTAGCGGGTGGAGCGGATTCGATTCTCATACCGGAAGTTCCCTTTGATTTAGATCAGGTCTGTGATAAGATTTCTAGTGCGTATCATAGAGGGAAAAATCATAACATCATTATCGTGGCAGAGGGTGTGGGTATTAAGCCTGGAGCTGCGGCAGAGAATTCCTCGGTGGCTATTGGCAAGTATATTGAAGAAAAGACGGGCTGTGAAACCCGAATAACGATTTTAGGCCATATTCAACGCGGTGGAGCACCCACGGTTAAGGATCGCTTACTCGCTAGTCGACTAGCTTATACCGCTGTGAATCTACTTCATCAAGGTAAATCAGGTAAGATGGTGGGAGAAGTGGATAAATTAGTGAAGGCCTGGGATCTTGAGTATGCACTCTCCCAAGACCAGCAATTAGATATGGAGTACTATCATCTTGCTAATATTCTTGCATCTGTTTAGGAGGCCATGCTTATGTTACGGAAAACCAAAATTATCTGTACTATTGGACCAGCGAGCGATAGTCCGGAACGGATTATTGAACTACTAAACACTGGTATGAATGTCGCCAGGTTAAACTTTTCCCACGGTAGCGATGAACAGCATCTAACCTATCTACAGCGCTTGCGTAGCTGTGCAAAGCAATTGGATACCACTCTAGGTATCCTCTTAGATATTCAGGGTCCTAAGATTAGAATTGGCCATCTAAAGTCAGATTCCGTGATGTTACAATCAGGTGCGGATGTGATTTTCACAACGCAAGAATGTGCATGCGATGCGGACCGGATCTATGTTGCGTATCCACAGCTTCCCTTGGATATGAAACCAGGAAATATTATTTATATTGATGATGGATTGCTCGAATTTAAGGTGATCAAGATTGACGGTATCGATGTGCATTGTCGGATTGTGGTTGGGGGTGAATTAGGGTCTCGTAAGGGTGTTACACTTCCAGGTGTCAACGTAAACCTACCTCCTTTGACAGCAGAGGACATTGCCCATATCCAGTTTGGCGTGGAGCATGGTGTGGATTTTATCGCTGCTTCCTTTGTGCGAAAAGCGGAGCATGTCTTGGCAGTCAAAAAGGTAATTACGGACGCGGGCGGTGATCTACCAGTTATCGCTAAGATTGAAAATGCTGAGGGTTTAAATAATATCGATGAAATTATTGCGGTGGCCGATGGGATAATGGTGGCCCGTGGTGACATGGGTGTGGAAATCCCCCCTGAGGAAGTACCTCTAGCCCAGAAGATGCTCATAAAGAAATGTAATCTCGCTGGGAAACCAGTGATTACGGCTACTCAGATGCTCGATTCCATGATTCGTAACCCTAGAGCAACGCGGGCGGAGGTCACTGATGTTGCGAATGCTATCTTCGACGGTACTGATTGTTTGATGCTATCGGGTGAGACAGCAGTCGGTAAATACCCCAAAAAAGCAGTGCAAACTATGGACTCAATTGCCCGTCGAATGGAAGCATCGATGGATTACCGGTCTGTTTTAGAGCAAAAGCGAGCTAGTGTTCGATTTAATATCGGTGATGCTATTTCGTTAGCCACGTGCCAGACAGCCCAGGATCTGCAGGTGAAGGCGATCTTGTGTTCAACCCAATCAGGAGCGACAGCTAGGGCAATTGCAAAATACCGACCAAAGGCTCCTATACTGGCTGTTTGTCCTGACCAAAACAGCGTACAACAACTGAGCTTATCATGGGGTGTCTACCCTGTGTTAGTCACAAAGCCTAATACTATTGACGAAATGATTGATGTGGCTGTAGATGCAGCGAAACTGCGTGATCTGGTAGAAACCGGTGATGTGGTGACAATAACTGCAGGTGTGAAAACAGGATTACCGGGAAGTACAAACTTGTTACAAGTATACGAGGTGATCTAAATCGATGTTTATGCGCTTAGTCCTATTATTCACAGTGGTCCCCGTTATTGAGTTGGTGTTGTTGATCGAAATAGGACGCCAGATAGGCAGTCTGACAACGATTGGGATCGTTGTAGTTACTGGGTTCATTGGTGCTATGTTGGCGAAAACCCAAGGATTTAATACTTGGTATCAGATTCGCCACGAAGCGAGCGAAGGGCGCGTCCCCCATGATGCACTGCTAGATGGACTCCTGGTGTTAATTGGGGCGGTAACCTTAGTGACACCAGGGTTGATTACAGATGCTATTGGGTTTTCACTGCTAATCCCAGCCACCCGTCGCATTTGGAGAACGTGGTTAAAACACCGTTTTGATTATTGGTTGCAGACTGGAACACTAAATATTGTACGCTGGAAATAGCAGCAACGGATCAGAGGGCGTCAGCTAGCATGACGCTTTTTCTCATACTGCATGGCTAAACTTTCAATCAGAAGAGTGGTGGTAGATAAATGGTAACTCGTTTCGTACACTGCAGTGACCTACATTTAGGGTACAATCAGTTTCAAGAGGAAGAGCGCTTTCGAGATTTTGGGCTAGCTTTTGCTAACATTGTTGATTTCTGCATAGATCGCCATGTAGATTATCTGATTATAGCTGGAGATATTTTTAATAAACGCAGCATTAATGCGAAGACATTAACACAGGCCATAGAATTATTTAAGCGATTGAAAAATGCGGATATTCCTGTGGTGGTGATTGAAGGTAATCATGACAAAGCTCCTTACGGAGAAGGTGACTCCTGGATGAGCTTTTTAAACCAACAAGGGTATTTCCACTTGTTGAGCCCAAGTTTTGAGCAAGGACAGTTAGTGCTTAATCCCTGGGATCCAACGACTTGTACTGGCAACCTCTTAGTAAAATCGGGCATTCGATTCATTGGCTTAGGCTATCTAGGATCCATGGCAGCCCGGCGCATTGAGGAGTTAAACCAAATCTTACTCCCGAGTAATACGTTTACGGTTTTGCTTCTGCATTCTGCGGTTGATCGTTTGATGCACTTAGGGGGGATCTCCTTAGCAAATCTCAAGCCGCTTACCGATCGAGTGGATTACATAGCAATGGGACATGTCCACGAACAGTATGAGGTGGAAAACTGGGTCTATAATCCTGGTTCTCCAGAGTGTTGGGATTTAGGTGAGAGCGAAAAATCGAAGGGTTTCTTTTATGTTGAAGTGGAAGGGAAAAACAAGCGAGTTGAACATATACCAAGCCTCCGTCGACCTGTTGTCAATGTGCGAGTGGATGTGACCGAGGTGCATACTCCAGAACAGGTAAACCAAATGATTATCGAGGAGCTTAAGACGACCTATCACCACTACCCAATGAAACCGATTATTCGTGTGATTATCCAAGGAATTCTTCCCTTTAATCCTTTAGCTCTTGATCAAAGCGAGCTCGCAGTGAGTATTAAAGAGCACTATCCCTGCTTGACCGTGGAGATCGTCAATAATGCTGTACTGGAGGGTGGGTTAAATGTCAGTAAAGGACAGGCACGCGTCGAGCGAGAAGCCCTTGAAGAGCAGGTTCTTAGGCAGTTAGTAAAGGAATATGGCAAAGTTCCGCAAAACTGTATCGGCTCTGTTGTGAATGTGGCTCAGCAGATTAAAGAGCTTGTGATGACGGCAGAGGATCAAGATGATCAGCAAATTCTCGCCCTGATCGATCAGTTAGTGACTGAAATGGAACAGGTCGAAAAAGCAGAGCTCGCCGTCTTATCAATAGCTGCGACAACGGATGGGGGCGATGTGGAATGAAAATCCTAGCGTTGCGAATGATGAACGTCAAGAGCTATGAGGACATAACCATAAGGTTTCAAGCGGGGGTCAACTTTATCTCGGGTATTAATGGAGCAGGAAAAACAACGATTATCGAGAGTATTGGTTTTGTGCTCTTTGACTATCTCGCCTACCCAGTGAAGCAATTTGTACGCGAAGGTAAGAAAAGCGGTGAGATCCAACTGCTGTTTGAAGCTTGTGATGAACGAATGTATCGGGTTATTCGTAAGTTTAATCATAACAGTAAAACCACCAAGTGGGAAGTCTATGATGAAGCAAGTCAGGCCATGTTAGATCAATTGCATGGAAGCAAGGATGTAGTGAACTGGATTAAAGAGAGTATCGGTGTGGAGAAGGAAGATAATCTGGTAAAAATGTACCAACAGATTATTTCTGTGCAACAGGGCTTGTTTACCGCACCTTTTTTTGAGACGCCAGAAGGGCGTAAGCGGATTTTTGAAGGAATTTTAAAGGTTGAAGGATACCGCGATGCCTTTGAGAAAACCAAGAGTTTAAGCGGCCACTTTGATGTAGCTATCGCTAAACTGCAGTCAGATTCCGAGCACTTGCGTACAGAACTTGAGGTGCTACCAGAAATCGAAGCCAAACTCGCAGACGCACAGAAACAGCGAAAAATTAAAGAGGAAGAGTTAGTGCGAGTGGGTCAAGTCTTGAAGAGTCAAGGGCAAATGGTTACTGATCTTGGCAACATAAAAGAAGAAATTAGTCAGTTAGAGGCTGGAGTTCAGTTACGGTTAACGCAGCTCCAGTCTGTCCAAGAGCGATTACAAGCAGCTTTGCAAGATGAGTTGGGAGCTGAACAAGCCAAAATACTGGTTTCCCAAAGTGAAGTTGGTCATGGTCAATACATCGAATCTCAAAAACAACTCCAAAAGACCGAGAAGCAGCTTAAACAACTGCAAGAGCTCTCTCGTACTGTGGAACAAGCAGAGCAGTCTTGGGCTGTGGCTAGTGCGCAGCTTCAGGCAGAGCAGAATTCTGTGGTGCAGCAGAAGCAAGAGTTAGATGACGCACTCGCAGACCTATTAGAGGAGCAACGCCAGGTTGAAAGTCGACTTGGACAAGCAGAGCAAGCATCGAGACAAGCACAGGAGTGGTTTACGACAAGTGAATCGTGGAAACAGCCGATTCAGCGGATTATTGAGTGGTTTGAGCAGAATCAAGAAGACGTTGAGCAAGCAAACCAACAGTTAGAGGTGGTTAAAGGCTATTATGGGCAAATTCAAGATCTAGTAGAGCTAACAAAAGGTCAAGATGGTTACCAGAAGGAATTAGAAACTCTCCAAAGTGAGCTTCAATTAGAAGGAGTTATTGCAAAAAAAGCAAGTTTTCAGGGGCAGAAAGAAGCGTTACTAAAAAACCGGCACCATCTAGAAACTGGCATTTGTCCAATTATTCAAGAGAGATGTCCTAGTACCAAGGTTTCTGGTGATCTGCAGCAGTTCTTTAAACAGCAATTGCATGAATTTGAGCATGAAATATCACTGCTAATTACGATTGAAAAAAGCGAACGAGCGAGAAAATCCCAGATCGACAAGGTGCAAAGCAAGCTCGATCGCCTAAAAGCAGATCAGTTAGCTATGGCTAATCTCAAAGAAAAATCAGAGGTTCAGCTTCAAGGGATCGGCCAGATTCTTTCATCTCTTGATCAAAGGAGTTTGGATGGGTATGTGGTGGCAGCTACTACCAACCATAAACAAATTGTAGAGGCAATCGCTGGATGTAATCTCTGGATTCAGGATCAACCACTAGAAATCGCACCGTATTTCGTGACAACAGGGTTAGAGCCTTCTTGGTCGCACATCCAGGTAATGCATAACAGTGTGACGGATTTTGACCAGTGGTTTGCTCGCTATAAGTCGCAAAAACAGAGATTAGCACTGTGGGTTAAGGAACAGCAATTTACGCTCAGGGCAATTGAAGAGTGGTTACAATCTTTAGTTAGCCAAACCAATCAGCGAGTTCGTTTGATTGAAAAAGAACGAGAACAAATAGAGAAACTGCGGGAAAAGAATGAAAGGGAGCAAGTTGCTAGTAGCCAAAAACAAGAGCGTATTACAGAACAGAGTATACACTTAGCCCAACAAAAGCTGAGTATACAGGAAAAACGCAAAGATCTTGGTGACCTGTTAGCGGTTGAGCACACGATTGAGCAACTTAAGCAAAGCCTAATTATCAATCAACCGTTGTATGATCAATATAAAGAAAATTATAGTACAGCACAGAAGTTAGCGGTGATTGTCCGGCAAATAAAGACTGATCGGGAGAATAGAGAGAAAATCCAAGGGGAATGGACTACGATGGAGGCTCGCCTAGCAGAGCTCAAAGCCCAATACGATGCAGACCTCCACCAAAAACTGCAGGAACAGGTACAAAATTCCCAACTCCAAGTTCAAGCACTGCAAATCGAAGTGCGGCAAATCGATAAAGAGCTAGCAGATTACGAGGGCCAATGTCGAAGTCTTTCGGAAAAGCAGGTTTTGTGGGAACAGAAGCTGCGTGCGCTTAAGCGCCAAGAGCAGAAAAAAGAGTTATCCCAGCTTATTCGTAGCGTACTAAAAGATGCAGCCGATCCCATAGCCCAAGAGTATCGTTCCTATCTCTCAAGCTTGGCAACACGGATTTACACCCAGGTATCCAATGAAAATGTTCAGGTGGAGTGGGCAGACAAGTATGAACTACAATTGTTGGATAACTATAGAGGAAATCAACGGAGTCGAGTATTTAAGCAATTATCTGGCGGAGAGCAGATGACTGTGGCTTTAGCCGTTCGTCTAGCCCTGATGCAAACATTATCCAATGTAGGCATAGGTTTTTTTGATGAACCAACTGCTAATCTTGACGAAGAGCGGCGGCACTGCTTGGGGTTGGCTATCTCTAAATCAACAGGTGCTTTCTCACAGTTATTTGTTATTAGTCATGATGATGCCTTCGACACGGTGACAGAAAATGCAATTACATTGCAGAAAGACATAGGGAATGGTACCCAAGTTTGTAAGATGTAGAGGAAGTTTGCTTTTTATCTCGAATATATCATGATGTACTATTTTATTTTAGGAGTCTTGTTATGAATCGAACCAGGTGCGGATTGTATGGACTATCGTTTTACTCCAAGCATGTAAAAGATAGTCTTGCAGATTATTTAGTAGTCGTCTATCTAGTCATTATTTTTCATGTAATTTATGTTATCTACCAAGAACAATTTCCCTTCAGCGTAGCTGTGAGCATCCCATTGTTTGTTCTCACCATCAACTTAACCTTACGTGATGTTAGGTGGCTTATGCGCTTTAATGTATTTGTGATTTTGGTCAATCTGATAGCTATCTGGCTTGCCCCCTGGTCCATAATGGAAATATTTATGTACATGATGTTCTTAGTTGCTACCATGGTACTATCATATTTTACTAGCTACTCACGTATGGATGTCAATCAAAAACTGCGAGAAAGTGAAGCGAAGTACCGCAATGTGGTAGAGCGTGCTAATGATCTGATTTTACTTATTCAAGATTATCGCATTGAATATGCCAATTCGACAGCTATCCGTGTTTTAGGATATTCTGCGAAAGAGCTGATAGGTAGTGATTGCACACAGTACCTATTACCCGAAACTCTACGTGCATTTCGTTCTGTATATGAGAAATCGCTACATGCAGAGAATGAATCAGCGATTTACGAGACGATTATGCTGACGAAAGCTGGTGAACAGTTGCATACGGAGTTCAACTGTGGTGGGACATCGTATCAAGGTGAGGGCGCTTTATTAGTAATTATTCGTGATATTACAGAGCGCAAGCATGCAGACGCGCAAATCCGGGAACTGAGTTTTCACGATAAGCTCACAGGTTTATATAATCGTGCGTACTTTGAGGAAGAGATAGTACGTCTAGATACCCCACGGCAACTGCCGATTAGTTTGATCATGGGCGATGTTAATGGGCTGAAATTAGCGAATGATACCTTTGGACATAGTGTTGGTGATGAACAATTAGTGGGAATCGCTAATCTTTTGCGATTTGCTTGCCGCAAAGAAGATATTATTTCACGATGGGGTGGCGATGAATTTTTAGTGCTATTACCCCAAACTCCTATCGAGGTGGCCGAAGGAATTTGTCAGCGAATACGGGAAGCTTGTAAGCAACCTGATGATCGTTTGATCCAACTTAGTATTTCGTTAGGAGTCGCCACAAAGACTGACGAAGATACACCGATAGCAGCAGTTTTGAGCACTGCAGAAGAGAGGATGTATGAATGCAAGCTCAGTGAAAGCAAAGAAGCACGACATAATATGCTTTTATCGTTAGAAAATCTTTTAGCCGTTAATAGCACAGAGACTAAAGAGCATACGCGGCGGATGGAAGGTATGGGCCAGTCATTTGGTCAGGCCCTGGGGTTATCTTCGTATATGATCGACCAACTATCTCAACTAGCACTCGTTCATGACATCGGGAAAATCGCTACACCAGAACAAATATTAAATAAGGTGGGTGCACTAACCGATGATGAATGGGCTGTTATGCGCAAACATCCGGAGACAGGGTATCGTATTGCCACTACATCCCCGGAACTAAGTCATATAGCGGTAGGAATTCTACATCACCATGAATGGTGGAATGGGAACGGTTATCCAGAGGGATTAGCAGGTGAAGAAATACCATTAATTTGTCGTATTCTTACAATTGTCGACGCCTATGATGTAATGCGTTATATTAAAGGAACGTCTCGTTCGGCGGTGATTGCTGAGCTTAAACAATGTGCGGGAACCCAGTTTGATCCTGC
>SKJB01000034.1 GCA_007116145.1 Limnochordia bacterium
ATAGCACGGCAGAATTCTTGATATTTACTTCTGAAACCAGAGAAATGTCATTAGAAGTTCTATATGCAGACGATAATGTCTGGGCAACACAAGATATGATTGCTACCCTCTATGATACAACGAAACAAAATGTGAGTTTGCATCTAAATAATGCCTTTTCTGATAATGAAATTGACAAGGATTCAACTGTAAAGGATTTCTTGACAGTTCAAAATGAAGGGTTAAGGGAGGTTCAAAGAAAGCGCCAATTTTATAGTCTGGATGCCATTATATCTGTAGGATTCAAAGTAAACACAAATCGTGCAATACAATTCCGCCAATGGGCAATTGATATATTGAAGAATTACTCAGTGAAAGGATATGTATTAGATCGTGACCGAATGGAAAATGGAGCGTTTCTTAGTGAAGATTATTTTGAGCACCTCCTAGATGAAATTCGAGAAATCCGCGCTAGTGAGAGGCGGTTTTATCAGAAGATCACAGACATCTATGCGACTGCAATGGACTACAATGTGAATGCGCCCACAACAAAAGATTTTTTTGCCAAGGTTCAAAACAAATTGCACTTTGCAATTCATGGCAAAACTGCTGCTGAAGTAATTGTAAATCGTGCGAATGCAGAAGTGGATAACATGGGTCTGACAACTTGGCGAAACGCTCCAGCTGGCAAAATTGTCAAGAGAGATGCTTCAATTGCTAAGAATTATTTAAGAATGGACGAGATGGAGAGCTTAGAGCGAATCGTGAGCATGTATCTTGACTATGCAGAAGACCAAGCAAGAAGAAAAATCCCGGTGACCATGGAAGACTGGGCAAAGAAATTGGATGCGTTTTTGCAGTTCAACGAAAGGGATATTTTGCTTGACAGTGGAGAGGTTACTGCAGAAATGGCAAAGGCTTTCGCAGAAAGTGAATTTGAGAAATACAGAATCAAACAAGATCGTTTGTTTAAGAGTGATTTCGACAAGCTCCTGGAAAAAGCAAATGAAGATTAAGCTGGTCTCGTCCAAAATTTTCCTTGTAGTTCTGCAAAACCCAGGCATCTACGCTAGTGATAACCGATTCACAGGCTTTTGCCACTGTGAAGACCATGATTCCGGCCTCCATGCCACTGACTGACTTCTTTTTCCGTCATTTATGCTCGTCATAAAGGTGAGCTAGCCTACTTTCGGCAGAGTGTTAAAGCTGAATTATAGTAAAGCAATAGGTCGCGAATAGCATTGCTCTGTAAATTAAACCTTGCTCTCTATAATATCACAAAAAAAGATAAAGAGAAACAGCGGCAACAAAATAAAAATATGAGTGTAAGAGTTTGTAAAGTGTAAAGGACTGAAACAATATCTATGGATATGATATCTGCATACAATACCTTGGCTGCGCTCCCCACTTTCTCCATTGTTGACGTGGAGCATCTGATCAAAAATAGAGACTCTGCCTATACGCTGCTTTCTCGGTTACTAGAAAAAGGTCTAGTGAGAAAAATACGGACCCAGTTGTATTCTGCCGTAAATCAGATAACGAATAAGGTCAGTGCATCAAACTATCAAATAGCCTGCGCAGCCAGTGATTCGGCCTATATCTCTCATCATACTGCATTTGAATATCATGGTATAGCTCGCTTGATACTTGGAGATGTTTATGTTTCTTCTGACACGAGAATCCGGCATTTTGAATTTGAGGGTATCCGCTACAGGCATGTACCATTTAAGTTTGAGGATGGTGTAATCACTGCAAATGGGATAGTGGGAGTTCGGGTAACAGATTTAGAAAGAACACTTATTGATGGGATCCACTCGTTTGTGCGTGTGGGTGGGCTTGAAGAACTGATTCGGTGTATAGGAAACATACCGTGTTTAGACGAACAAAAACTAATGGTATACCTAAACAGTTATAACTTACAAATGCTTTATCAGAAAACAGGGTTCCTCCTTGAAAGGTGTTGTCACAACCTAATGTTGTCCAATGCTTTTTTTGATTTCTGCAGAGATAGGATCGGAAAGAGTAAACGGTATCTATCTGTTACAAGGAGTTTGTGTACGTATATTGGAGACTGGGGTTTGATGGTCCCCGAGCATCTGTTGAATTACGAGCGAAACGATTGAAGCTGAAAGGGTGTACGTATGAACTATTCAAAATTGGAATTAAAAAGGATAAGCAAACTAGAAAACAAAGATATTGAGGATCACATCAAGTTCAATATCATAAATTTCATCCATACCATACATCTAAATAAGCAGGACTTTGTAGGGTCTACCTTTAACTCTGAGTTCTTTGGTGACTTGGGAATGACGTTCCAGAAAAATCCCGGACAAATCATGGGTTTGATACGTGTAAAAGTCAATGGTGAGGGAAAAGAACGGTTGTATATCTTTACCAAGGATGGCTATGAGCTGTTAGACGATTTATTGGCATTAAAGGATCAGACTGCTGAACATTGAGAATAGGAATCAAAACTCGTATAGTTAAATACTAGCTTGCGGGTATTTTTTTTGCCTACTTAAACAACGGAACATATGTTTTGCCCTTCTGCTGACTAGCTAAATCCTTAGGGGAAACTCCAAACGACGTGACAGAAAAAAACCTAGCATAAACTCAGTACGTTTTCGCGGTGAGCTGATAAGCTTCAGTGGCAAGTATCTCTAATGGTTGAATGAAATTAAGCTATCTCTGGTTATCTTACATTTGATCTCTTCTAAGAGTGCGCGGTGCTACTGTTTATGGTATAATATAGGTGTTACAGATTGCCTATAAAGACAAAGGAATGATAGTATGCCAACTATATGTATGTTTTACGGAATAATCATACGAATGTTTTGCGCTCCAAAGGAGCATAACCCGCCACATTTTCATGCGTATTATGGAGAATGCAGAGGGGTAATTGATATTAACACTTGTGAGTTAGTGGAGGGAAATTTGCCGAAAAAGCAGCTTAAATTGGTATTGGCTTGGGCAGAATTGAGGCAAGAAGAGTTATTGGCGAACTGGACATTGGCCATGAATGGGGAGCTTCCTTTCAATATTGATCCATTGAAATAAGGAGGAGTAACGCGATGTACTTGGCAGTTGTTGAAGTAAAACCGATGAGTGACTATCAACTTCTCTTGAAGTTCGAGAATGGAGAAAAAAGGGTTTTCGATGTAAAACCTTATTTAGACAAAGGTATATTTAAAGAATTAAGGGATGAAAAAGTATTCAGGTCCGTTAGAGTGAGTTTTGACAGTATTGAGTGGAGCAATCAAGCAGACATTGATCCAGAAGACCTCTACGAATATAGTGTTTCTTACAAACCTAATTTTGTAGAATATCAAGATCCTGCAAGCAGAGGTATGACTCCCTGACAACCGGAACTGGCTTGGTTGGATTTCTTTGACTGATGAATTGGAAATCCTAACCAAATTGACCGCGGAATTCACCCTCGACGATACCTGATCACCTCAAGAACTCGTATAGCTAATTACTCAGCATGCGGGTATTTTTTTGCCTATTTAGTAAACAGAACATATGTTCTGTAAATTATCTTGGAGAGTTATTGCCCTGAGAATAAGAAGCGCCTCCAAGTGACTAATTGTTACAGATAAGGGTAAGGTAGTAACTCTTTAATTCCTATCGATTTTTCTTCGGTTACTATGACCCGAATGTCGGGAGCATACTCCAGTAGCATTTGTCTGCAATTTCCACAGGGTGGTGCAATCTGACAATCAGTTCCTTTCCCATAGACGGCGACAATACTATCAAATTCTCGTTCACCTGCTGTAATCGCCGCTCCAATCGCTATATACTCCGCGCAAGATCCATGAACCCCGTCGCAGTTAACACCTAAGTAAACCTTGCCATTTTTACACCGGACTGCAGCCCCAATCGTATGATTCCACATTTTATCATCAAAATTCCTTTTTATCACCGCTTTCGCTTTGTCAAATAATTCGATGTCACTTTTAGTTAAGGCCATCATACTTCCTCCTGTCTATTGTCAAGTTAAATGCATCCCTACAGCGATCATAAAAGTTGTATACTTATGAAGTATTTTCCGATCAAACGAAACGGACACCAATCTAAACAAAACATAAACTACTAATTTCTATCCTGCAAAGTATCTCTCCTTCCAAACTTAAAAATTGCATCATTAAAATCCTCCCACCATTCTGAGTTGGCTCGGTTGGTATTTTTTTTATTTTATTTTGCTTGCGGAACGCAGGTCTGTAAAGTATAATTACTTTACAGGGTGTGTGCTACCATTTTGCTTTGTCTTTCAAAAGAATGTTGGTATTGCATGTTCATCATCGACTTATGTTAACAGCGTGGCTTGAGCTATTCTATCCGCAATTCACTTCCAACATCCTGCTAAACCCCTGCTAGATGCGTTTCTGTTCGGTGTTTCACATCAACTAGAATCTTGTGTCTGCATCCTAATTTTGATTTGTGACAGCGAAATAATGAGTATCCGGAACCCTCAGGTACAAGAGTTAGGAAATAAGGGTTACCCTCATTTGCACAGAACATAGGTTTCGATTTATAATGAGTATGTAGCAAACTGAGAGAATAACTTAATAGGAAATAACGATTGCTAGAAGATAGTTAAAACCTATATATGAGTAGCTCGCTCGTGCCTAGTTTATAGTACATAGGTTAAAAACACAAATTTAGAGGTGACGTTGTGGAAGGTAATCACCGCACCTATATAGGGGGGATGTTAATTTGGAGCCATTATATAAGCTGATTGAGAAGGAAAAAGACCATGCTGAGACGTTCCATAAGACGAAGTTGCTTCTTGCAATTTATCGAAAAGTATGATTGATATCGTAGATAAGTCCTTAGTTAAGCTTAAGACCCATCCTGACAATGGAGAAATGTATTTTAACATTATCACCAATAGCTATATCCACAAAGAAAAAATTCCCGATCATCAGATTCAGAAGAAGCTCCATCTCACATCCTCTACCTATTTTCGGTATAAGAAAAATGCTATAGCACTTATGGGGATTATCCTATGGGGGTATATCCTTCCTTCGCTTCGAGAGGCTTGGTTGTTAGGTCCTGATGATGCACGAGTTGCAGAGGTGCAATCGGATCCGGGAGTGCTGGCGGAAGTCAGAGTGTCATAATTATTTTTTGGTAGTTTAGTGATAGTTAGATGGGAGTTCAGTGGAAGTACGATGAGAGTTAAATGGGAGTCCGGTGGATGTAAGGTGAGAGTCAAATGGAAGTCGAATGCGATTGTAATGGGAGTTTGGACCTAGTACAATTAGTATAGTGGTAAATGCGTTTAAAACTAAACACGGAGAGAATTGCCGTTCTGACTAGGATTTTTTTATGTCCTAGCCAGGGCGGCTTTTTTTATGCCGTTTTTTAAGGTGGGTCCAGGCATTGGTGTGCTTTTTTAGCACATCAGTGCCTTTTTTTATGTCCATTTACCAACTTTCCCTAAGGAGGAAACAGGAATGGACAGATTTATTAAAATTGGCGCTGAGTTAGTACAGGTAAGTGAGGAGATCTACAAAGAGTATCACAAAATGGCAAGGCGTGAACGGTATATGGATAATGACATCAAGGTTGGTCGCATCGAAGTTGATCTTGAAACAGAAGTATCAGTTTTTATCCCAAGTAAGGAAGACTCATTGTTAAAAGGCATAAACAGGTCCTAAAAAAAATAAGAAAACTTTTTTCGTTAATTGGTATTCAAACCACCTTCCCCGTTGGCTAGTAAGTGAAGGGACTATTTAGCGGGTTAGGGGGTGAGGAGATGAAGGCCCAGGCAATGAGAGAGGACAAGCCGATGATAGCGGATACAAGCAAGCAAATGCAGGATGAAATGGTAGGTGTACTAACCGCCATTAGCATTGTATCCAAGAGGCTCGCTAATCGGCTATCACAGCTGGATGAAAATCAAGAAGAGAGAGGAGAGAGTGAGCATGAGCAAAAGCAAACTTGCACTGGATGTAGTTAGTAGCTTGAGAAGTCTAGCAAATAGTATTGAAGATCTGGTAGGGGCCCTTGAGACCGATGGCAACGACTTGGTTAAGGGTTGTCAGGTTAACGCCAAAGAAACCCAAGCAGAAGAATCAAAGAGTGTTGAAACGAAACAACCCACTTTGGAAGAAGTGCGAGCAGTCCTAGCCGCTAAAAACAAAGCGGGTCATAGGGAGGTGGTGAAGTCTGTCATTCTAAAATATGGGGCCAACAAACTGACTACGCTTGATCCAGCGCATTATGCTCAGGTATTAGAGGAAGTGGGTGTGTTGAATTGAGTGGATCATCCAATACGCATTCCATCTACTCCGCATCGGGTGCTCATCGCTGGACGTCTTGCCCACCTTCGGCTCAGTTGGAGCAACAGTTTCCCAATGAGACGAGTGTGTATGCCGATGAAGGCACCGCTGCCCACGACCTGGCAGAGCATAAGCTAAAGCGCTCCTTAAAGATGCGATCAAAGAAACCAATCAGCAAGTATGACTCCGATGAGATGGATGAATACACCGATTTATACGTGGAATTCTGTCTCAATTTAATTAATGCGGCGAAGGAAAACTGCAAGGATCTGCAAATTCTGATCGAGCAGAAATTGGACTTTAGTGATTATGTGCCAGAAGGATATGGAACGGGTGACCTTGTGGTTGTAGGTAATGGCACCTTGCATGTGGTGGATTTTAAGTATGGCAAGGGGATCGTTGTCTCTTCAGAAAGAAATCCGCAGATGATGCTATATGCACTTGGAGCATTCTCTCTGTTTGAGATGCTCTACGACATTGAGACAATCACCATGGTCATTGTTCAGCCGAGAGTGGACAACTTCTCTACCTATAAAATGCATGTAGATGAGCTTCTAACCTGGGCCAAGGACGAGTTAAAACCCAAGGCGCATCTAGCTAGCACCGGTGGTGGAGAATTCTGCGCTGGTGATCACTGCCGCTTTTGTCGAGCCAAAAATCAGTGTCGCGCTAGAGCTGTAAAGAATCTGGAGCTACTAAAGTATGAGTTTGCAGACGCAGCACTCCTTAGTGACGATGAAATCGCAGACATTATTGGGCTAGCGGAGGAAATCTCAAAATGGGCTAGTGATATCTATACCTATGCCACAGCTCTTGCAATAAACGAAGGCAGGCAATGGGTTGTATAAGTTGGTGGAGGGAAGGACCCGTCGGAAGTACACGGATGAGCAAGCAGTTGCTGAAACTGCTAAAACCGCCGGTTATGAAGATATCTTTAAGCAGAGCCTGATTCCCATTACGGAGATGGAGAAGTTAATGGGCAAAAAAATATTCAAAGACATTCTGGGTTCCTTAGTGGAAAAGCTCAAAGGCAATCTCACTTTAGTACCAGATACGGATAAGCGCAATGCAGTAGACCCAGTTAGTGCTGAGTTTCAAGTTGAAGAATAACAAATAAAAATAGTAGGAGGGTGTCACCTCATGAGTAAAACGACTAAGGTTGTTGTACCTGGACGGCTTAGCTTCGCTAATGTGTGGGAGCCAAAAAGCATCAATGGCAGTGACCCAAAGTATAGCGTGTCTCTAATTATCCCAAAAAGTGATAAAAAATCGGTGACAGCTATTCAAGGTGCAAGTGACTCTCTCTCGCCTTATCAAAGGATGTGGTAGACGGATGGACCTGATTTCCCTTGATATTGAGACCTTCTCTGATATAGACCTGCGTAAATGTGGCGTTTACCGCTACACCGATAGTCCGAACTTTGACATTTTACTATTTGCGTACAGTGTGAATGAAGGCCCCATTGGCGTGATTGATCTTGTTAGTGGAGAGACATTTCCACAGGAGATCATCGAGGCACTAGTCGATAATAGCGTAATAAAAACAGCATTTAATGCGAATTTTGAGCGGGTCGCTCTGATGCGGTATATAGCCAGAGTTCTAAATAAGGATGTGTACCTTGATCCAGCTGCATGGTTATGTACGGAGGTACAAGCTGCAATGCTGGGTCTACCTCTTCACTTGGATGGTGTCGCACAAGTGTTACGACTGACAGATCAGAAAATGGCTGAAGGCAAAGCGCTCATTCGATATTTCTGTATCCCATGTAAACCGACGGCGGCTAACGGAGGCAGGAGTAGAAACCTGCCCTCCGATGCTCCGGTGATGAGTCAAACAAAATCGAATACCATCCGCACGAGTATCAAGTTTACTCCACAGATTTCATCCTAGAGCATAAAGCAGCCGGACTGTTTCTAGAACCGGGACTTGGTAAAACGGTTTAGAGCGTTGAAGAAAGTACGCCATCAAATCAAACGCATCGTGGGTCTGACGGGAACACGTCCCAGGATATCGCTCGCTGGAATGACGGGGATATGCAGCTTGCCCTTTGCCACCCGCTTCCGCTGGACACGGTTTGAATTTACAGGACGGTGGTTGCACTATCATATGGTTTGGACTCTCCTGGAGCTTGGAGCTGTACCAGCAGGCTAATGCCCGACTTTGGCGGCAGGGGCAAAAGCATACGGTAGTCATCCACCATCTCATTGCACAAGGGACTATTGATGAACGAGTGATGAAAGCAATCGATGCTAAGGATACCAGCCAGAACGCACTTATTGAAGCGGTAAAGGCCAGAATGGACAACTACAATGAGGTTTTTAATAATGGGATATAGTCGATATAACAGTGAGGGGTACTTCGATCCAACAGCGTATGAGGCGTTAACCAATATTTCGAAGGAAAGAAAGGAAAGAAAAAAATTGTGTTTATCTGTTCGCCGTATGCTGATGATGTGGAAGCCAATGTTATGAGAGCAAAGCGGTATGGACGGTTTGCTGTTACAGAACAGGCAATTCCCATTGTTCCGCATCTGATGTATCCGCAGTTTCTGTTTGATGACGACCCGGCATTGATCGGCTGGTGGATCTGAAGCGAAATATCCTGGAAGTCATTCATCAAGTAAGCAATCTGAACTATCAACTGCTATTAGAGATGCGGTATATCAGCGGAAAGCCGTGGGAGGATGTTGCACTCACCTTGAACTATAATAATCGCACTGTGTTCAAGGTGCATGGCAAAGCTCTAAAAGAAATTGATAAAATACGAAAAGAGGGCAGTAAAGGGCATTGAAGGGCAGTCGGTTCCTGTGATAACTGTAACCTGTAGAAGTATAGAGAAGAGTCAAGACTCCATGTGCTGTAGAATACGCCTTAAGTTATATCGCTATCGAATCTTAGGAAACGCAGCATTCTTGACGGAAAGCCCTGGATTAACTCCGGGGCTTTCTCTATGCCTAATTTTTTGTTAAGAGGTGTAGCCCATATGCCCTGGAGCCCAAAGACAATCTGTTGTTACAATGGATGCCATGAGCTAACTCGTGGTGCTTACTGCACTAAACATACAAAAGAAATACAGGCTACGCGTAATAAGAAAAACAGCAAGCTCTATACCTATCGTTGGAGCAAGGCTCGTAAGCTGTACTTGCGGGATCATCCGTTGTGTGTGCATTGCGAGCGAGATGGTAGAGTTACTGCTGCCACTGAGGTTGATCACATTATTACCCACGGTGGAGACCAAACACTATTTTGGGATCGGAGTAATTGGCAGTCACTTTGTAAGAAATGTCACTCTCGCAAAACGGTACTAGAGGATGGGCGATTTGGTTAGCAAAGGCAAGAAGAGCGAATGTAAGGTAATCAATACCTACAATTGAATTCTTTGCGTTAAAATGCTATAATTATGGCATAGTATTAGTGCAAAGGAGATGCTGTTATGCCAGAAATTCGCCCAATAAAGGATTTGCGAAATACAATCGAGATCTCTGAGTTGTGCCATCGAAAGCAGGAACCAGTATTTATTACTAAAAATGGCTATGGAGATTTAGTTGTGATGAGTATGGAGACGTATGAGAGATCCCTTGCCAAACTGGAATTGTACCAGAAGTTAGCAGAAGCAGAGGCACAGGTTAAGAGTGGCGAAGAACTCCTGGACGGAGAAGAAGTCTTTGGAAAGTTAAGGGAAAAATACGGTAAGAAACATGTATAGCATAAAGATCACACCAACAGCTAGTCAAGACCTCGATGACATTTATCGATATATTGCTTACGAACTGGTCAATGAGGATGCCGCAGAAAACTTAATGGATAGAATCGAAAGCAGTGTAATGCGTTTGAAAGACTTCCCGTTATCATGTAATCTCGTGGCCGATGAAATGTTACGAGATAAAGGGTATCGACGACTCATTGTTGACAACTACGTGGCATTTTACATTGTGGATAAAGTTGGTAAGCAGGTTGTCATCATGCGTGTCCTCTACGGTAGGCAGAAGTATCAGGACCTCATCTGACCCCATACCCTAGGGGGTATGTATCTTAAAACGCCTTCTGCAACGGCAACGGGACGCCCCTTCGTGCGCGACTTCGCGATATTCGTAAGGGGGGTCTAGCAGGGGGTTCGTGATTATGAACAGTAATGATGGAAATCCTAACCAACTTGAACGCAACATCCGCCCTCACCTTGGGATAAAACTGACCTTCTGACTCTTGCAATCCGACAGCTCTTCAGGTTTGAATAGTGCTTGTTCGTGTGCGAAGAGATGAGCCCGAGTATCGTGTTTACTCGGGTGTTCTTTTGCCATTTATTGACTTGGTTTGA
>SKJB01000044.1 GCA_007116145.1 Limnochordia bacterium
CACAGTGTCCATAATCTTGCCTATTCCTTGATCCATTCGGTCGACTTGGGCAGCATAAACAGCCATTCGCAGATCTTCCCATTCCTTTTCTTCTACCTGAGACCAGGGGTGCGACTGCTCATCACGTGGTGATAGATGTGAATTTTTGCTAATTAATCCCATATCCAGTAAACGTTGGTAGCGTTGTTCTCGTATCCCGTCCCACCCACTATCTTTGTACGTACCCACATATTTCTCAATATCTGCGGGCAGTGCATGAAGGGGCCAATGGGGTGCTGTATATGCCACATACATGAAAAACGGTCCCTCTGTATGATTCCTTTCGATCATATCTACAGCATGTTCACTAATAGCATCAGTAATATAATACCCTTCCCGTCCTTCATGAATGATCTGATCGTCAGTTACCATATAAGGTGGGTTAAAGTAACTTCCTGCACCACCTAACATGCCATAGTGTTCATCAAATCCTCTTTGCACTGGCAATGGATGTTTTTCATCACCTGGCGTCCAACTATCCGGTTTATCCGGTGCGTAATCTCCACCTGCATGCCACTTCCCAGACATGAGAGTACGGTACCCCTCTTTCTTTAACAACTCAGCAACTGTTAGACAATCACTTCGTAAATACCCCTGATAGGCAGGACCCACTCCTATATCACGCACCATATGACCGATGCCCGCTTGGTGTGGATACAATCCTGTCAACAGCGAAGCGCGAGTAGGACAACACCGTGCGCAATTATACATCTGGCTGAACCGCAATCCTCCATAAGCCAATCTATCAAGGTTCGGTGTTTCGATCTCCGAACCATAGCATCCAATATCAGAAAAACCCATATCATCGGCCATAATTAATATAATATTTGGCTGTGTTTCTTTTTTCTGAGTCATCATAATCCCTCCAGTTAAACTCGTATTACCGCAAATACATTAATCCTTGTATTCTTCCACTACATTAGGTGATACGTTTATTATACCTTAAATAAACCTGTTCTTTAAGATTCTTTGACATACCAAGCGCAACCAAGTACAATTAAGATACATTCTACTCTGATGTAAGCACCGAGGAGGCAATTATCATGACAAGTCATAACCTTACTAGTTTTATTGCGTCTCTCCAAGCATACCGATCGACCATCGACTCCTTTAACCCCTGGGCTGATTTTGATCAAGTGTACGACAACGCCGAAACATCCCCAATTATTCGTTCTGCACACCTCAAGGAATATTTGTTCCATCGAATTGACAGGGCAAAATACATACTGGTTGCCGAAGCGGTTGGTTTTCAGGGAGCCAAATTCTCTGGAATTCCTTTATCGTCAGAGCGGATACTCATGGGTTACCACAAAGAGATTGAACCCACCAACATCCTGCCAAATACTATGTTTCAGCGCACAAGTAAAATACAAGCAGCTCCTTCCAAGCAAGTCCAACAGAAAGGGTATGCAGAACCCACTGCAACCATTGCCTGGAAATTATTACAACAGCTCCCAGTTTCTCCATACGATATCATCTTTTGGAATATTTTTCCTTTCCATCCCTTTAAACCAAGTGCCGGACAACTCACAAACCGCACTCCGCGGGTAGATGAGCTAACCTTAGGACTCGAATACTTAAACCAATTAATCGCACTCTGTCCGCAAGAGGTGAAGATAATTGCCATAGGGGCAAAATCAGCAAATACCATTGGTAATGGTTGTGCGAGAGTTGCTCACCCGGCGAATGGCGGGGCTACCCGATTTCGATCCGAACTGCCAAAATATGTGTCGGCTTCGGTACTGCGTGATAATATATTGCTTACAGGACTGTTGATTCAAGATACCACAGGCTGCCTTAATGCGACCGGTCTGATCCCGTAAGGTGAAACTATTCTCTTGGGTACACCCCAATCAAACATCTTAATTTCCTTCTACAGTGATCATTTGTTGAGGCAGAGTTGATGGGAGCACTCAATAGGGTACTTGGTGCAGGAAAATACAAAAAAGCCTAGAATGGTTACTAAATAGCATAAAACGAGGAGGTTTTCTAAGTGAAAAAGATAGCCATTGTAGCTTTTAAAGGCGAGATGCCCTGTTTTGTCCATGCCCTACTAAACCTATGGAATTATCACATGAAAGGTTATGAGACAAAACTCATTATTGAGGGTATGGCAACAGAACGTATTCGTGATATGGATGAATCACCAAAAAAGGAACTGTGGAAAAACATTAAAGCAGCAAACTTAATTTCATCCGTTTGCATGGTTTGTTCTGTACAAACAAAATCCCTAGAAGCAGCAAAAAACCAGGGACTTCCTATCGACAACAGCTTATCTGGCCACTCAGATCTAGAACCTTTTACTCAAAATGGGTATGAAATTATTATCTTCTAATAAAGAAGGCGAAGAGGAGTGATTTGCTTGAGAATTAACAATCTTATTTCTGGTCACCTAGCTAATCGACCCCACATGCAGCTACAGGATATTTATAAGCTACTTTATCAAAGCTATATGGGCATTGGCCATCTGATCTCCGACACAAACGGAGCCATCGAATATCTTAGAGAGGAAATGGCCGAACTTGACCACCAGATGCATCCTGAGCCGTTATGGGAGACCATATCGACAACAGGGTTAGTCGGTCGTGTGAATCTTCGGCCACTTCAACAACATAACATAGCAGTGCAGGTATTAGCAGAACGCCTGGTGTTGTTTGCCCAGAACCCCCCTGGCTCTAAGCACGGATTATTGTCTGCTTGGAACTGGGTGGGCACCGGGATTGACCAAGGTGAGCTTCCATTTACACTTCCCGATTACCATACCTTTACCGAGACGCTAGAGAAAAACAACTATCCGATGATGCACCACTCCCTAGTGTATCAAAAGCTATATCAGCCAGCCTACCGAATTTTATCTATCAACCTATTTCGAGATCTAGTGGGAGCCACTTGCCTATAGCACAAGAAACAGAGTAAATGCAAGAGCAACAACCACAGCTCCAGTCATTGCTCCAACAAAAACATCCAACGGATAATGCACCCCGACCATGACACGTGATAGACTTGTAATCCCAGCTAAAACTAATACAATCACCCCAAGCGGCACACTAACATACAATGTGCACACCCCAATCGCAAACGCAGACATCGCATGTTTACTAGGGAACGAACCGCTTCCCTCGTGCGCAATCAAACTACGAATACCGAAAGCAACAAATGGCCTCGGTCGCAACCAAAGCTTGCGAAATATGTTAGTTAGTAAAAACCCTGCCGCTGGCCCCACAATAAACGGTACAATCATACCATCGCCATTTAGCACTAGAAAACCAGTAAAACCTAGATAGATCCCATAGAAAACCTGCCGCGATAGTTTGGTGATCTGAATCATTACGTTTCCTATTGCTGCATAATCAACTGCAAGTAAATATAGTTTCCAAAACAAATACACTTCCAGATTGGTACGCATGAACAAGACCCAACCTCTCTGCTAAACGAAAGCACTTAAGTCAGCCACAAATACACGGCGAGTCCCATCAACATAGCCATTAAAGGCGATATGCGTATTATTCGGAGCCCAAGCAGGATGTGGATCGACACGCAGTGCATTGTTTGAAGTTCCTGCGGCAGGATTGGCAATATTTATGCGCACAATCGCTTTCTCGCTAGCAGTTGGCAGATCAACAAGACGCAAAGGCACCGTGCCATCACCGAAGCTAATTGGTTCAGATTGATATGTGTCTGTTAAAACTAGGCGCTTATTTGGATGAACAGTGGGATGGCCCGATCCTGGAATTTTGTCAATAATTTTGCTGAGATTCGTCCCATCGTAATTGACTTGCGCAAGAGACAACTTCCTGTCTCCATCAAGTGCCAGATTCATTGACAATCTACGCCCATCAGGGAACCAGTTGATGTGGTGCCCACCTTTTGCCCAGTGTTCAGGACCCACTGCAACCCTAATATCACTTCCATCAGAATTCATGGTAAGCACCCAAAATTTTAGCGCCCTCTGACTCATCATATTAAATGGTTGGTTTTCCTCCGTCTGATACGCACGCATCGAAAATATCAGTTTATCGCCTTGAGGATTGTATTTACAATGAAACCCATAACACTCGCCCTGCTCATATTTTGTCTTATCAATGGTCGGGGTGGCTCGTTCAAATACATCCCGAATAGAGACAAGTAATCGTCGTTTACCACTTTGGGTATCGGTAATATATAATCCGTCGTCATCTCGGAAACCAAAGTTTCTAGGCACATACTCATCTGGAACCACTACACCATAACCATCTTGGGTCCGTCGCATCCGTTTTAAACAAGAAGAGATAATGTTACTTCCATCTGGAGAGATTCGGTAAATTGTACCGTCTAGCCGTTTTTTCTCTCCTGTTACGGGGTTGAGTTTTACACAGAAAGGTTCCCATGTATCGGTGTCAACATCGTTGTAATAAATAGTGTCATCCGGTCCCCAGTTGATATTAGCACCTAATTGCGTCTCCCAACCTCTGGTATCCGCGATAACCTTTTCCTCACCAGTCACGAGATTAACAAGAACAATCTCTGCTACCTCTCCTGGCACCGGCAATCGTTCTTCTTGGGGCAATCGTAGTAATGCCATATATTTCATTGATGGACTAAACGGAGACGTATCAAAAAACCGATGGATGCACCCACTTGTCTGAGGCGTGACACACCATACAGGAACAAGAGGGTCATACTGACTATAACGCGGGAACTTTGAATTAATGATCATTGTAACACTCCTTAAAATCATATTTTTAGAACTGTTCATTTACTTATGTGACCAAAAAGCCAGGGCGTCGAACCTCTCCTTGCTACCACTCTTTTCCAATCGTATCTACCTTTCTACTATTCAACGAATACGGTTTATTTCCTGCATTTCCAGGTTACTTTACCGCTCATCTTCTTTCTTCTTATGTAGTTTGTCGATCTGTTGTCTGACCTCTAGAGTTAATGTATCACCAAGATAATTGCCATCTGTGGAAGGACGCGCTTGCTGTATGCTTCCGTGGGCATCTTCAATCTCCTCTAATAGTTGTCTCGCTGATAGCAAGGCACACCCTGCCCCACGAATAATCGTCTGTTGTAAACCATCAGAAGTGGCCACAGTTATCGCATATTTCCCTTTCGTATCATAGGCAAATCTCTCTATATACTGATCGGCAGTTTGGGCTTCTTTCGTGAATACTACATGGATGTTATGATAGTTAAGGACTTCCTCGCGGTGACCTTGTACTAGATAGGCATCAAACACAACAATGATCTGACATTGTCGAATGCCTTGATAACTACGAAGACGATCCAGCAATTTGTTTCTGGCAGCATCCATATCTTTATCAACAAGATCCTTAAGTGCAGGCCAAGCATGAATAATATTATAGCCATCCACTAGTAGATAAGCTTCTTTGGATTCTGGCTGCTCGGAAGCATCCTTAACCGCTTTGTTATCCGTATCTTTGACAACACTGCGTTTTTTCCAGCCAGACTTTTTTCCCTTATTCGCGTTAACAGCCCGTTCAAGCAAGTAATGGTCAATTCTGTGGTCGTTATCTAGTTTTTTCGTCGACAGTGACCCCTGGTTTCCAAATGCTCTTGGCGCTAAATCCACTTCTTTCCGAAAATGGCCTTCAACATGCATGTAATCCTTAATTTGATTCCAGCGCACAAAAAAACCAGACCCATTAACACAAAATACCGATCCCGTAGGGTTTTCCACATCTCTTTCTGAATCATATCCAATGGCTGCAATAACCTCTTGCGAATTATGGCATGGTTTGTACCCTTGTAGCTGACAGAATAGTCTACCACGCCCTCTTGTATAGGCAACGACATCCCTGTGATAGTTGCGCATGGTAACCACAGGAGCGCTCCCTACTAGGACCGTGCCTTCGGGATTTATCGTAGATATCTCAAAAAAGCCATGCATTTTCTCAATATCTGTCATCGCTTTCCCGACAAAGTTATCTGGCACTTCTAGCTGAAAGCGGTAGTAGGGCTCTAACAAAACAGACTTCGCTTCCTTTAAACCTTGGCGCACTGCACGATAGGTAGCCTCTCGAAAATCGCCACCTGCTGTATGCTTATTGTGTGCTCGCCCCGAAATCAGTGTTATTTTTAGATCAGTAATTTCTGATCCTGTGAGAACCCCTTTATGGGTTTTTTCCTTTAAATGAGACAGGATCAATTTCTGCCAACTTCTTCCCAAGAGGTCCTCGCTACAATCGACAGCAAACGTAAGGCCACTTCCCGGCTTCCCAGGCTCTAGTAAGAGATGAACTTCTGCATAGTGCCCCAACGGCTCAAAGTGACCGACTCCCTCCACTACATTTTCCGTAGTTTCCTTATACAAAATTCTGCCAGCATTAAATTGCACATCAACATTAAAACGGCTACGAATTAGACTTTGGAGTATCTCAATCTGTACCTCTCCCATTATCTGTGCCCGTATTTCCTGCAATTGTTCATCCCAAACAATATGCAGTTCTGGTTCCTCTTCCTCAAGTTGCCGCAGCTTAGGAAGTACCTCTCTTGGGTCAAGTCCTTCTGGAAGCGTCACCTGATACGACAACACTGGCTCTAATACAGGGGTCTGCGAGCCAACTTCTATTCCCAAGACCTCTCCAGGCCTTGCTTGCGTAAGTCCTGTTACCGCACATACAGCTCCTGCTTCGATCGCATTTGCCAGCTCAAATTTCTGACCAGAATAAATCCGAATCTGGTTCACTTTCTCTTCCCAGACACCATTTGTTAAGACTTCCTTGACCCTAAGTCTGCCGCCTGTAACCTTCATATGTGTAAGACGGTTTCCTTGCTCATCGCGGGATATCTTAAATATTCTAGCTCCAAATTCATCCCGATACAAAGGAATGCTCGCATACTTCACAATTCCACGCACAAATTCGTTAACACCATCGACTTTTAGTGCTGATCCAAAGTAGCAAGGAAACACCTTGCGTTCCACTATGGCTCGTTTAATCTGCCACAGCTCAAGGTGTTGCATCACAAGATAAGCGTCCAACATTGTTTCGTCGCACATAGCCAATTGCTCATAAAAACATTCTGTCTCGCCTTGACCAAAATCATTACACCCGTCACCTAGCTGCTTTTTCAGTTCTTGGATAAAGGTATCCTGATCCGTTACATCCTGATCCATCTTATTGACGAAAATGAAAACAGGTATATTATACAAGGCAAGCAAATGCCATAACGTTTTGGTATGCCCCTGCACGCCATCAGCTACGCTGATCACTAAAATCGCACAATCAAGTACTTGAAGAGTGCGTTCCATATCTGCCGAAAAATCTACATGCCCTGGGGTATCTAGCAAAGTAATCTGGGTATCGCCAACTACAAATACAGCCTGTTTGGAGAAAATGGTGATACCTCTCTCCTTTTCTAGATTATGGATATCTAAATAAGCATCTTGATTGTCCACCCTTCCAAGCTTCTGAATCTTCCCGCATATATAGAGTAGACTCTCGGATAATGTTGTTTTCCCTGCATCGACAGGAGCTAAGATCCCAATAACAAGTTTGTCCATGATATGTCAAATCCTTTGTTAACCACATTTCAGGTCAGATATTCGAATTCCGTGCTTTACAAAAAGCTTCAGCTAGTTATATAATTGACCACAAAGATTAAGGAGAATGCCCATGCCTGTATCGATCCCCCTCGGACATCTTGTAAAAGCTACTTTCATTCATCGACCAAACCGATTTATCATTCATTGTGTATTACAAGAAGCTCGTATGGAAAAAGACATAATCGTAGCTCATTTAGCGGATCCTGGACGTCTAAAAGAACTTTTACTACCAGGATGTACCGTTTGGCTCCGTCATTCCAATAACCCTGTTCGCAAAACCCAATGGTCAGCAATACTCGTAGAAACTAGCTCAGGCATCTTGGTTTCTTTAGATACAATGGTACCCAACAAACTTGTTCAAAAAGCACTAGAGATTAAAAGTATACCTGCCCTCGCTAACTATAAGCTGCTCCAGGCAGAATATCCCTTCGGCAAGCACCGATTTGACTTTCTACTACAACATGAGAACGCAGAAAAAGATGAACAGATGATCGTCGAAGTCAAAAGTGTCACCCTTGCCGAAAATGCTGTCGGTTTATTCCCAGATGCCATAACCCAAAGAGGCACCCAGCATCTATTGACGTTAGCAGATCTTGCTAGAATAGCCAGGTATCGAACAGCCGTGTTGTTCATCGCTCAGAGACAAGACATTCAATCCGTTCAAGCAGCACAGCATATTGATCCCAAGTTTGCTCAAGCCTTCGAACAGGCCCACAAGGCAGGAGTTATGCTCTTCGCCCACAGGTGCTCTGTTCGTTTAGACGCTGTCACCTTAGATACAGCGATTGAAGTGAATACCCAATATAATTGCTGAAATTCTAGGGGATTTGCAGGCCAGCCAAATACCAAATAAGGAATCCAATAAAGACGTTGTCGCCTCCAGGATTCCTTATAAGGAGTTCTCTGCTCTACCATGGACGAATTATAGTTTAAACTTCTCTACAATCTCCCGTAAGTTTTCACCCATGTTTGCCAACGTTTCCGTAGTACTTGCAATCTCTTCCATAGAAGCAGCCTGTTCTTGGGAGGCGGCGGCAATGGATTCACTCGTTTCATTCATAGCCTGAATGGAGTGGGTAATCTCTTCGATTCCTTCGACTGTGTCTTTAATCTTTGTCGTAATTGTCCCAAATCCATCTTGTGTCTTGGCTAAGAGTGCACTACCGTTATGGGTTTGCTCCTCTGCTCCGTTCATAATCTGGGTAGACTTTGAAGCATTGTCTATTAACTGGTTGATCATCCCCGCAATATCTCCAACTGACTGTTGTGTTTGCTCTGCTAATTTGCGCACCTCATCTGCTACTACAGCAAATCCTCGGCCGTGTTCTCCAGCTCTTGCCGCTTCAATGGCAGCATTTAGTGCTAAAAGATTGGTCTGGTCGGCAACATCAGATATGAGCTTCAGAACTCCATCCATTTTCTTAGCTTGTGTGGATAACTCTTCAAGAGCCAACTTAACTTCGCCAGAGGCCATAACGATACTGTCCATAGACTTTCTAGTCGAATTCATCTGACTCGTACCCTCGTTAGCTAATCTCCCAATCAAACTGGAATCTTCTCTCATAGTCACTGCTTTATTCTTGGTATCATTAACCGTTTGGCTAAACGATCCTACCGAAGACGCTACTTCCTCAATGGTGGCCGAATTCTGTTGGGAAGAAGCAGAAAGGTTTTCACTAGTAATTGCTACATTCTTACTCACGTCCTGGAGGGTCATAATGGTTTCAGCGAAACTTTTCTGCAGTGTAACCACTGCCCGTATCATTACACCCACTTCATCTTTACGCTTTAAATATTTGATTGTAGCGTCATTTTCATCGAACCTAAGATCGAGCTTGGCTATAGTTGCAACCATTTCGGTCAGACTAGCAATAGGACGGGCAATGCTTTGGCTAAGAAAAAAAGTGACCAGAAGTCCGAGGATTACTCCGCCGATAGCTATCAATACGAACATTAAGCGCATGAAATATACTCGTGCCATCACATCATCTAAAAACGAACCTACCATGATGCTCCAACCCGTAGTACCTATAGGAGCAAAACCCATAATCCGATCACTGCCAAAGAAATTGTAGGCGCCGAAACCCACTTCCCCCTGTGTGGCACGGAGCATGACATTCGCTAATGCAGTGTACTGTGAATCTGTCCGCGCTTCGGCAATGAAGTTACGCTGATCCCGTACTAAATCCCTATTGCCATGCCCTATTAAGGTGCCCTGCTCATTAATAATGAAGGAATAGCCGCTGTCACCGAGCCCAACATTATCCACTACTGTGTTCAGAATATCCGTATCCCGAATCCCGATTAAAACACCTTCAACACGTTGATTACGGAGAATGGGGACAGCGACTACCATTATCGGTTGGTTCGTCGCACGACTAATCAACACATCAGAAATATTCGCCTCTCCTTGGCGAGCCCTTAGGAAGTAATCTCGATCGCCCACCTCCGTAACTGCCCCATCCGAGCGACGATTAACGCCCTGTAAATCCACAACACCTATAGCCTCATACCCTAACCGCTCCGCTTCCTCCTGCAAACTAGCAGCTAACTCATCCCATGGTGTTCCATCGGAAAGAATGCGTCTAGCAGCTACCACCGACAGGGTCATGGTGAGTTGATCTAGCTGATCGCTTACTAACATTGCAGTAGTTTCCGCTAATTCTACTAAGGATTGTTCGATTTCATCACTGAGAGCGCGGCTAGACACCAAATATCCTCCCACTCCAAATGCTACACAAATTAGCAATACTAAAGCGATAGTATAGGCTGTCAATTGGCTACGAATACTCTTCACTTGCTACCACCTCTTCTGATTTTGAGTGGAAACCCTCTTTCTTCTTCTAATTACACATATTACACATCGTATTCCATTATCCTTCCTCTAGCCGGCAATAAAGATCGGTTGGCGCCTACGAAACAAG
>SKJB01000093.1 GCA_007116145.1 Limnochordia bacterium
AGCTCTATTGTCGGCAAGTTAATGAGAAACCGTTTTGTATAGAGCTTAATATGCGATAAGGATATATCAAGTGTAGGATAGGCTTGCGTTATGGTTTCTAGTATACGAGCAAACGATCGCCTATGAAGAAAGCGTTCTTCTAGTATCTCTGAAATTATTGTGCTGCAATACTGAAAGAACGAGAAGCAAAAGGAAGGTAGAAATGAGAAGGTAACTCCGCAATAGGGGCAATAATAGCGTCTAATCGCAATCCTATACGTGTCCCGTGGGCCAATGTAGTACCGCCAATAAAAGCCATGCTTTTTTGGAGGACAATGAATGAGGCATTTTGGATTTTTACAGCGCTTCATGGAGGGGAACTCAAAATTGGTTCCGTCGGTCACGTATTTTTCAACCGTTGATTCGCATTGGAATTGAAACTGCATGATGTCATCACCTCTTGGAAAAAATGGTTATACCATCTTTATACCCACATAAAGGTAATTTTATCCTAAAATAAAGCGATAATTACTCTCATATTATCTTAGGTATCTGTTTCAATGTCTCCTACTACTATTTGATACTGTATCACTCAGTGAAAAGGAGATAATTTGATAACTTACAATTAAAGACATCTTCGTCTACCCCTTGCAACGAGACTATGAAGCAGTTCTAAAAAACAAGATTTGAACTTCAATGCCGCACCACCTCTTTGAGGGGGTTTTTTATCTTTTTAGCGGGTTCAGTGAACACTTACTGCCTTCTATTCAATAATGGAATCATTACATGATTACAACAAAAGTTGTTGACAAAAATTGTTTAGATATATATAATAGACACAAATTAAACAATAGACACAAATTAAACAATAGGCATAAATTAAATAATAGACACAAAGGTTGTTCTCACAACCCTAAACGGGACAAGTATTTTCCAATGATAGGCGGAACTTTAGTCTTAATATTTAAATAAGTCCTGTTACTCTAGTTGTTTGTTGAATTTATACTACACACATATATTGAAAAACAGAGGAGATGTTCAAAATGTACACAATCCAAACTGGAAAAGAATTGCATCTAAGCAATGTATTATCTCTGAGAAAGAAAATGAAGCAAGCTCAGATAAATGAAGAATTGGTTAAAGTAGGGAAATTTTTGGCTGATAACGGGATTAAAAAAGATGGACCACTCGTAACCACTACTTACTCAGTAGATCAAGATGGCACATTAGATATGGAGCTATTGGTTCCAATGGATAGATTAACCGATGTACCATCTGAATATATACTTAAACCGCAATTTATTCTTACAAATGCTTTATACACTAGATATGAGGGAGACCCATCCAAGTTACAAGTAGCTTATGCAGAGTTAATTCAATACATTAAGCAAAATAAATTACATCAGATTACTACTGGGTATAATGTTGGAGTTAAGGATGTTCAAATAAGTGAAGGTATTAGTGTTTCAGCAATTGATATATATATTGGTGTTAGTAATAATAAGTTGTGATGTTAACTGTGACGACAGTTAATATAGACTAGGATGCCTCATTCTTAAGAGATTGACCGCGGGATGAAAGAGTGGGCATGTTGAATTAGAAGGGAGGTGGGTTAGATGACTAACATAGACCTATTGTGTAACCATAATATGATCAATTTATCGTTAGACGAGTTAATGGTAATCGAAGGTGGTAGTTGGTGGAGAGATGCTGCTGGTTGGGTCGCTGGCGCATGTGGAGCTGTCATTGGTTGCCTAGCAGGTATGGCTGCAGGGTCAGTAGTTCCAGGATATGGTACTGCGGTGGGTGGTGCTGCAGGTACTGTGCTTGGATATATGGAAGGTCAAAAGGCAGGATTTGAATGGTATGATTCAGTATTCGGAAATTGATCTATCAAATATAACATGCTAAGTTGGTCTTTCTAAGATTTTTCTTATGTATGTTCGGTATCAGCTACAACAAATGTAAAGTCTGAAGATAAAGTGTCTATATGATACTTTATCTTCACTGTAACAATAGACTCTCGGAAATGAATGGGGTTTAACCGGCCGATAGCTGTCTTGATATTATGGAAGTGTTAAGAATAGTTGGTTTGATCATAGGAATCGATGGGTAGAGAAAAGAAGGGTAACCTTAAGAAGACCTCTAGGGCCGATTTTTTTGAAGCGGTGTTTAAATTATGCGATGGCAGGATAGAGTGCTGACTTCTGATTAGCCATATTTTCTCGAAAGTGCGTATACCAGGCATCGACATGCTGACAGGTCATGATGCCATAAAGTCTTATGTACCACATCATGGTTGAGCGGTGTCGACCAGATTCCAGTTTGTAGTCGACCTTCTCTCGTTTATTTGACCGTTCTACCGAGGTGCGTCGTTTGTAGATGGGCTTCCACTCGTTTGAACCACGTGGTGTTCGTGGGTTTAGACGTACGTCGCACTTAGGATAGGTGTGAAAGGTTCGTCCGTATTTTGCGGTCGAACAAGGTGATGCACACGAGTTGTGCGTACCTGCGGCTAATGGACAACGCCATTTCTGACGATCCCGATTCTGATCGTAGCCATTCGTTTTCATCGGGATGCCTGCTGGACAAATAGGGGTTCCTGCAGGAGAGATGGAAATGCCGTCATGTGTCGGTGTGCCCTTTTTGGCTCGTTGATTCAGATCAGTGAACTACCACGAACCTAAAGGTGTCGTGGCTTCTGAAAAAGAGGCGATGTAACTTTAGGTTTGTCTCTTCAAGGGTAAGTTCACCAGACTGAGTTAGGAGAAATCCTAGCTACGATA
>SKJB01000051.1 GCA_007116145.1 Limnochordia bacterium
TGAGTTACTACTTGATGGATTATTACAACTGGCAGCGGCCACATCAATTTAACGATGGATGTCCACCTGCAAAGGCGGAAGATCTGTCTAAACCCGTGTCCGGAATTAGTTGACCACTACAGGGAGTGTTGTTCATCTTGGTCGCGAGAGCAGGGGTAAGCTTGTGTTTATAGTCTATGATCGGCTCTGTGGCTTGTTTAAAGCCAGTTTAGCAAGCCTAGGTAGGAAGCCAAGGTTATTCTAAAAGTCCTCTCTTACAACGTATTTGACACCTTGGTTAGAGATGACTTTTTCAGAACTTGGATTTGCTCTGAACTCTTTCTCTGGGAAATGCCAAATGTTGAAGTTGGCGTTTGGATATGTATCGTGATGAAGGTATTGCCAGCCTAAACATGCCGCTAGTTTCTCAATAGCTAAATGTTTTCCAAGATGAAGTTGGATGTCAGGAGCTTGGTAGAGATTGTGAGCCGCGTTCACCGCACCGGTCAGAAGGTCAGCTAATTGAATTAGCAGAAGCTCTTTGGAATTCTGTTTGTTCACAGATTCAACTCGGGCGTCTTTTCCCTTCAGATTATAGTTTGCAATGATTTGAACAACTTCGTCATGCTTACCATAAGAATCACTTTTGTCATCGATGTTCGCGATGATCGTTGCTCTCAAGCTATCCGCGCAATAAGTAATTAAGTGTGTGTGGCAAGTATAAAAGGCTCTCTCTTCATCTAGTTGCCACTTGCGGTAAGCAGCTTTAAGAGTGACTTTGCACATATAGACGTATGAATTATCTGCAAGGAGTAACTTGAGCAAATCAATCAAAAAGTTGATTCTGCCATGTGAGCTTCTGATGCTTGCCCATTTCAGCTCTTGATTTGGAAGCCCATGCTTAGCTATGAGGCCTTTTATTTGTGTCTCAAATTGATCCAACTCTTCTATGGGTATCAGTACACATCCAATAGTAAAGCACGGTGAGCCGTCGTTTGTGCCGCTTTCATCAGCAAACATTGCGTATTCCATTACATTAGGCAACCTTTTTGATAGGATTCACCCAATATTAAACATGGATGTCGAAATTACAATGACAATACCTACTTTTGAACAGATTATGCCGGTTATTCTGGATATTGCAGCCGACGCAGATCAGATTGCAATTCGTAAATGTATGGATGTAATCGCTGATCGGTTTGATCTCTCACAAGAAGAGCGTGAACAAACTCTTCCAAGTGGCAAGCAGAAAGTGCTTTATAACCGCTCTTACTGGGCTTCTTTTGATTTGTTGAAGGCAGGATTGCTGGTAAAGCGTCAGCGAGGCATATACGCCATTACGGAGCGCGGGAGGCATGTCCATGCGACCGATAAAGACAAGCTCAGCAGACAGTATCTCAGCCGCTTTCCAGAATATGCAGAATACATTTCGCCCAATAAGGCGATTGACTCAGTGAATGATCCTATTGAGAGCGATGAATCAACGAGCTTGACACCCCAAGAGCGTATTGAGAAAGCCCATCGAGAATTAAACCAAATTCTCAAGGCCGATCTCATGGAACGTATTCTGGCATGCTCACCGGAGTTCTTTGAAAAGCTAATAATCGACCTGATGATCGGCATGGGGTATGGAGGTAGTTTGAAAGAAGCTGCTGAGCATGTAGGTAAATCAAATGATGGCGGTGTGGACGGAGTTATTAACGAAGACAAGCTTGGGCTTGACCGCATCTATCTTCAAGCCAAACGCTATGCTGTGGGGAACACGGTAGGCCGTCAGGCTCTTCAAGGCTTTGCTGGGAGTTTACTTGGCCGTAGTGCCAACAAGGGTGTATTTGTAACCACTTCAAGCTTCACAGTAGGTGCAATAGCATACGTTGAGAATTTACCCCAAAGAATCGTGTTGATTAATGGAGATGAGCTGACCAGCCTTATGATTAAGTATGGTGTTGGGGTCCGTATGGAGCAAAGGTTTGAGCTGATGAAGGCTGACGAGGATTATTATATTGAGGACTGATTTGATATGGATATTCAAACTATTTATGTAGCGTGGTACGCAGCAGCGGTATCAACAATTGTTTTACTCTGGGACATATATAAGTGGATGAAGTCGGGTCCAAAACTCAATATAAAGGCAAAGCCCGATATGACACGTGTGCTCTATACGGGTAATAAAGAAAAGTCAATTTTCATTGAGGTCACGAATACTGGATCGGCAAGTACAACTTTAACCCACTTGGTTATATATCGTTACAAAAATCGCCTTGATGCTTTTTTCGGGAGAAATTTAATTACACAAGGAGTGGTAATGGATAGTTCTTTCGGACCAAATCTACCTTATGAGCTGAATGCTGGGGGACGCTGGACTGGCGGTATTTCACAAGAAGACTTGATAAAAAAAACAGGGAATGAAGGAGTCTTGATTTGTGGCGTTAACTACACGCATGCAGACAAACCACTTAAAACGAATTTGTTAATGAAGGAGCTGGAATAAAAGACATTACACACCGTTCCACCACCGTTCATATTGCACTTCTACAGGATAAGCCAAATCGAAGGTTTATAGCAGAAGCGCCCCTGTTATAATTGCCGCCGATGTCCCCGTAGCTCAGCTGGATAGAGCGTCCCCCTCCTAAGGGGAAGGCCACAGGTTCGACTCCTGTCGGGGACGCCATTATTTACTGGTTTTGTGGTGTGGATTTGTCGGATTTTGACAA
>SKJB01000110.1 GCA_007116145.1 Limnochordia bacterium
GCCACATAAGCTCAACAGTGTGGGTCGAACCACTGCTATCTGTAATGGTTGTAAAAGAGGCTAATCGCTCAAAAACTTGTGACTCATCGGTTCCAATCTCCACAGTTACATCAGGTACCTGATCGATTGAGGTGAGATAAGGATGCTGTTCAAATATTGCATTAACACTCGTGTTCCAATTCATTACTACAGTTATCTCCGGAGTAGTAGCTGTAACATCACCTTCCCAGCGGACAAACTGCCAACCTTCCAAGGCTTCAGCGGTTAGCGTAACCTCCGATCCAGCCTCATATCTATTGTTAGGAAGGTCTGGATCGACGGACACTAACCCCTGTCCTTGCTGATTTACAGTAAGGATGAAAGAAAGAGGTGGTACTACTTCTTTTAAATAGTAGTCAAATTTTACAATTGGACTTGGCAGCATATTACTCTTACGTGCTACTGCATATATTGTGAAATCATGATTCGGCATAAAAAACATATCATTATAAAGCACAAATTCTTCAGGCCAATTGCCTCCTGTAGTGCTTATATAAATGGTAGTACCAGGCGTTGGACATGTGACACCTAATCGTGTTCCTTGTAAGATAGACTCACCTGCCTGGCTAGACTCAGGTGGCTCTACTCGGTTTGCTGCTAATACAGTATAGATCGAAAAGTCCGTAACTACGGCGAATATCTTTCCGTTCTCGATTATGGAATCTTGATATTCCCACTGATCATTAACTCGATGAAAAACACCTATATTACTATGATCCGTTGGATCATCAAGGGGGAACTCCAAGAGTACACCAGAAGAAAAGTCTAATTCTTCATGGCTAAAAGATATCGATACTACCGCTCCGGCCCTAAATAATCCGTCAGGAAGCAATCCATCATCGGCAACTTCCGTTACTGTTACCGTAACTCCATCCGGCAAAGTAAGAGCAGTAAAATCTAACGAAACACCATCTGCAAAATATGTGGGTTGTTTAGGGTCAATGATAACCGGTTTACCAAGAGCATTTTCTTGAACAAACACAGCCTTAATCTTATGATTCTTATTCATTGAAATTGTGGTCTTACTTGACTTGATCTCTCCAATTGTTCCCTCCCAACCAATAAATCGCCATCCATCAACCGGTTGTGCATTTAAAACAACGATTTCTTCTTTCTTGTGTTTATAAACACCAACTATCGGAGTTACTAGACCTTGCCCATCCGCTTCGATAATCAGTGTATGCACTGATTGATCCACACTAGTCCTCACACATCCAGAAAACATCAATGGTAGCAAGATAACTAAGACTGCTATGCTAGCTAAATAAATTAGACTCTGTTTATTCAACGTAAAAACCTTCCTTCTGTTAGTATAGAAATAGTCATTTAGGGTTTAACATCAAACTCTAAATCTGTTGCTTGATTAGGATATACCCTAATATCTCGTAACCAATGTATACCATCGGTTCTAGTCCTGATTTCTAAATCGTAACATCCTTCCTGCATATTACGACTCCAAACTGACAATTCTCTTGGACGCTCTGCAGTTAAATACGTGATACTACTGCTTTGCTGACAGGGATAGACATTAATTCTACTTATCTCCGTTAACGGGGTGTTGCCCTTGAGAACCTGTAGTCTTAATTCGCCTGATCCCGGGAAATTTATACTTAGCTCATTAACTACACCTGGAAGAACTTGAACATTCCGTAACCACTGCTCCTCCATTCCACGGACGTTCGATCTAACCTGAATATCATACCACCCTGAAGATAGTTCCCGACTCCATTGACCAATTGATCGACTTGAGAGGCGCTGCAATTGAATAGAGGAACTACCTTGACCAGCTACATATACCCTAGGTGCATTTGTATCCCTAAAAGGCTCTCCTCCTGCTAATACTGTAAGCTGTATGGTACCAGCACCTCCAAATTCCAGTTCCAATCTAGTGGATTCTCCTGGTTGCACCACAACATTACGAAGCCATTGCTCCTCCATCCCACGGATATTTGGTCTAACCTGAATATCATAGACTCCAGCAATAAATTCGCGCTCCCAGACCCCGCTATCTCCCTGACGATTCATAGCTAAGCTAGTAGTCTGATTCGAACTAGGAAAAACCCGTGGCGCCGCTGTATCCCCAAAGAGATCTCCCCCAGAGTAGACAGAAAGAGTAAGATGACCAACCCCAGGCATTTCTATCTGATGAGTGGATGTTTCTAAAGGTTGAATAACAATATTTCGTAACCAGACATCGGATAAACGCAGTGTGGCTAAGGATACCACACGTACGTCATATACTCCCGCTAAAACATCACCTTGCCACAATCCTCGATCACTATCAACTAACTCTAAGCGACGAATAGGCTTACTCTGTTGCTGTAGCTCAACATAGTGAACATGAGTAAAAGGTACTGATTGAGTTGTTAATTGTAGCAATATGGAACCTGGTCCAACGAACTGCATCTCAATTTTTTGGACTTGATTACTTGCAACAAACACTGTCTCCGCCACTTGACGTTGCTCCGGGGACGTAAGATACAGTCCTTCAACACTGTATTTACCCGAAGGCACTTCCACAAATAGACTATCATCTCCGACAGACATCTGCATAACGTAGCGCCCATCCCGTCTTATGTGAGCTTCAATTAATTCAATCGGTGCTAGTAAGTCTCCGAACTTAGGAATAAGCTTGATTCCACCTACGGTAGGCATTTCAATCCTAACATAAGTGACCTCTCCAGCAGGAACTTGCATTGATTTTTGATTGCTTAACCTGTTATACTGAGCTAGTATGGTATATGATCCAACAGGCAATAGTGTCTCCATCCATTCATTATCAGGAGATATTGTCCAGAGAGAATCAGGGAACTCCAAAAGATCCACGCTTGATGACTGGGTTACATTACTATTGTCAGCTATAACCTGCACCTTGACGTGACCTAATAGGTCATCTAACTCAACAACAAGATGGTTAGTCTCATTTGGACCCATAGCAACACTGTTAATCCGTTTTTCAACTGGATAAATACTTCCTTTATATTGCACGAGTATATCAACTTCTCCAGGGGTTGCTACATAAGAAAACTTTGAGCAATCAACTTCTAATATGTTGTGTAAACGCCCATCACGATAAGCATATACATTACAATCCCCATTTATCTGCTGCCCTTGATAAAGCACATTCACATAGAGCGTAGATAACTGTTCACCAAAATCTACTTCAATCCAGGTCTCCTCTTGGGGTAAAATCCAGCTTGTAAACTCAAAAGACTCAGTTTGATGTAATGGATTTGTTACCAGTACCTGATAACGACCAGCATCAATTTTCGTATAGGGTGGATTATCTTTCCACGTTGCTAGATACTGCATGCCATCTTTGCGTAGCGAAATATTTACTCGATCACTAATATCGACTCCCCCAGCTCGTGCAGTGACCCCTAAGATACCTTTAAGACTTCCAATATCTAACTCCACAATTGAGACCATCCCTTTACTTATTTCAAAGGGATCACTATTTGCAGCTAGATCCACTGGACCATCGGTGAACAAAGCTTCAAGCGTATAAGAACCATCCGGCAATGAATAATATCTCGCCCACGTTTCAAACTCTTTGACTGGTAACACTCGCGAGTTCCCACAAGCATCAATAAGGTTCAATTGTACCTGATCAGTTATCAACTGATTCTCAGCCCACACTGCCACCTGCAGTACTGATGGTTCAACAATCTGAGTAATAATCGATTTTAACGAAAGAGTGAGTGATTCTCGATCCGTCGCTTCATAGTAATGACCGATACAGCGGAGATACTCAGCTTCGTCTGGAGCAAGCGCAAAACCAACTACATAAGGAGTAAGAAATATCCCTTCGTTCTGTAATCTACGGGAAACCCCACACGGATCACCATTACAGCTTTCTAGGCCATCTGTAATCAACACGACTATATTCTGTCCTACACGATCACGAAAGTCTTCACCGGCTCGTTCTAATGAATAAGCAATCGGTGTCATTCCTTTTGGCTCTAAAGATTCAACTAGTGCTAGTATTGATGCTCTCCCTACATCGACTGGCATAAAATCCTGAAAAAGTACAGAATCACGACATCGAGGTAGATCTGTTAATCTAGAACCATAAACTCGCAGGGCAATCTCTAACCCTGGACGCGCTTCTAAACCTTGCACTAATTCACGCATTACATCCTTAGCAATATCCATCCGAGTTTCACCTTGAATGCGAGATCTCATACTTAGAGAAGCATCAAGAATAAACTGGATATTCACAGAGTCCTCTAATCTATCTGATGCAGTAAAACTAGTCGAAGCCAATACTAATAGACAAGCTACACATACTACCAACAATCTTAAAGTGCTTTGTATAAAGTGGTTATCCTTCATCCGTATTCCCCCCACTTATTAGAGCTAAATCGCTATTCTTAGTGTATTAGAAGATGAATACACTAACTAGTGTCGATTGTCTAAATACACTGCTAGAAAAAGCAGACATCAGTCACTGATAATGACAAGGATAGTCACACAGAATTACGATTGTGTGCAGGCGTAGTGACAGATAATGGCGAAGTAAGAAAATTAAGGTTCTTATCCGCTGGAGGTTACGAGTATGATTGTGACAGAGCATTTATGGGAGAGCAGATTTAATACAATCCTCTATCATGTAATCACAGTTTTTATCTTATTTGGTATTAGCTATTACCTTTATTTACGCGCAAAAAAGACACCCCTACTGTTTAGCTTTCTTAGCATATCTGCTATGACTCTGCTTTGGATGGTGTCTAAGATTCTAAAGACCGTGTCTCCGAACCTAAGTCTTCGTTGGTTCTTTGTCATTACCCAATATATTGGTGTACAATTCCTCGGTGTAGCCTTGGTAGCCTTTGCCTACCTCTATATAAAAAACCAGCAACTATCCAAGAAAACACTTTGGCTATTGTCAATACCACCTTTGTTAGGCCTACTAACAATTATAACAAATCCCTGGCATATGAGCTTTTATTCTACCTTTACGTACTATCGCACACGGTTTGGACCTGCATTTTATCTCGTACAAGGAATAACTTATGTCTTATATATTACAGGAGTCTGGATAGTATCAAAAAACTACACAAAACAACCAGGGTTAAAAAACAAGAAGGGATGGGCCTATGTATTAGCGTCTATGACCATGTTTCCTCTATTAATTAATTTGTATTATGTAGCCTTCAAAACGGACCTTGTAGAATGGATATTACCCGTTCACGTATTTGATATTACACCGATCACCACAACAATGTCTCTAGCACTATTTATCTATCCCTCTGTCAAGTTTCGCTTCTTTGATATATCCACCATCTCTCATTGGCAAATATTCCAAAAATCCCCTCAAGGGGTCCTATTTGTTCGCGAGGATCAAACGATCTATGACGCAAACAAGAGCTTCAACCTGATGTTTGGCGCAGATGCTATGGGGCAGAATCTAGAAAGCTTCTTCGCCAGTCTTAAAAGGCGTACCCCTGATGACGTCGTATACCTACATAATAACCATGCGTATAAAATTGATCACATACCAATACACCATGGTAAAAGTATGTTCATAGTTACAGATATCTCAACGATTGACGCTAATAAAAATCTATTGTTTAAGCAGCATTCCAAACTCCAACAAATTAATGACGAACTTAAGGAGTTAGCTCAAACAAAACGGCACTTAGCATTAACCAAGGCGCGCTGTCTAATTGCCCAAGATATGCACGACATCCTCGGCCATAGTCTGACTATTGCGATTGCTAAAGCAGAATTAGCAGCGTGCGAAGAAAATAGTGAAACCCGTAAGCAGCAACTCGAAGAAATACATTTTGGCTTAACCCAGAGTATTAAGGATCTAGAAGCTACTTCCTTTCAAGACACGCCAGCATGGTGTAATACCGACTTAGATGAAGCCATATTAGAGCTACAGAGTATGGATCTGCAAATTGACTTAGTACTTCAAGGGGTAGCGTATGCACTAACAACCTCCCAAAGCGAAACGGTATACCGCTGCGTTCAAGAGGCTGTGACAAATTCCATAAAACACGGTCAAGCTAAGACTATACACATAATTCTCCGATACAGTGAGCACCGCTTCGATCTGTTTGCTATAGACGACGGAGTAGGCTGTAAAGTACTTTCGCAAAATTATGGACTTAAGGGAATGACGAATCGGTTTATAGCGCTTGGTGGAAATGTGCGCTATAGCTCCGATGGGGAAAAGGGCTTTGCGATCCATACTTGGTTCCCTATGAAAGAAAAGTTAAAATCAACTGTACTATAATATCTCATTCTTAAGAGCAAAGACCGAAATATCTGTGCGATGTGTTAGCCCTGTTACACTAAGTAGCTTCGATATGCGATTCTTGACTGTTCCCTCACTATAGTTAAGCATCTGCGCGATTTCCTTGTTCGTTTTCCCTTCAACAATTCCTTCAATAATGGCTAGATCTATAGCATCGAACGATAGATTTCCTTGCTGCCACCGTCGAGTCGAGCGAGCTATTGGCTGATGAATCGCCTTTTGAACATTGCACCAGATATTTCGATGAAAAACGACTATGTCTTCATTGACGCATTCGATGGCTTTAATTAGAGTTTGCGTATTCACATCCTTCACTAGATACCCATCGGCTCCTAGGGTATACGCGAGACGACTATTATTCATATCCTCAAATGTGGTAAGCATAATCACTTTCGTTTTTGGCCATTCTGTTTTTATCACTTGTAATGCTTCCATTCCAGTCTTATTGGGCATTTTAACATCTAGCAAGACGATATCTGGCTTATGCTGCCGAGTTAATTCGACTGCTGATTGCCCATCATCTGCTAAAGCAATCACCTCAATGGAACCACTCTTTGATAGAAGTTCCTCTAGCATTAAACGAAATAGTCGTTGATCATCGGCTATTAGCACCCTAATCATCCAAATTCACCCCTTTTTGAAAGGCCGCATGCACAGCTTTTCTTGTATTCGTGTATATGTCTCGCAAACGTTTTGCAAGATAAGTGGCATCACACTGCTGCTTGTCGATTAACTGCAGTATTGTCTGCACCTCATCAACAAGCTTACCCTGAATCGCATTGACTAGATGCACTCTATGTTGTTCCGCTTCTAGCAAATGGGTCATCTTAATATAATGATCGAGTTGATCATTGGACTGTTCGAGCCTTTGATTAAGAAGAACGAGATCGCGCTCAGAGTTTTTTAATTCCGTTATCTCATGGCATAGTAACACATTACCCAATACTGATTTTCCATGGATAACAGGAAAGAGAGAAACAAGATAGTCCCGATCTTCATCACCGAGTTGGAATTCCCAGGAATCATACGTCTCTCCACTGATTGCTACAACCTGATCCTTCCCTGATAAGGTATTAAGCACCGCTTCTAAGTTTGTACAACCTTGAAACAGGGCCGCGAACTGTTTAGGATGATTAGCGTCTGTAATATTTCCTTCATAATCAAATACTAATGCTAAATCAGCGATACCGGTAAATACATAGCGTAACTCTTTACTACTTAAGGTAGTGAGTGTGAAATGATACCAAATCCAGACGCTGACCCCGACGATAAAACCACTCCAAGCCATACATAAGTACAGTGAAGTATCCCTTAATCCTAAGCCTACAATGTTCATGAGAGTTCCAAAACAACCAAGAAAAACAAAGCTACAAGCCGTGTTAAACAACGACCAAGACTGGTACTCAACGAATCGTCTGAGGTTTATAGCAACCAAAAAAAACATAATAGCAAGAAGTAAGGCAACATTGATAACTAAACTGTGAGGTACTACCATGTTTTAACTCCTTTGCTAGGAAATGGCCACTAAAAGTAGAACTAGTAGACTAATTGACCTTTGTTTATTCGTTTTCCTGCTAATAACGAAAAATCTCAGACTGCCAGTCTGAGATTCGCAAAATCTAAAAGTGTGTCCTTACAAGACGAAGACCAATACTATGACCCCAGATCACCTTCATCTTCAACAACCACAGCCCTGCCAGAGAGCACAATTCGTACAGACTTGTCTGCATTACACCCATTCTTCCATATTTTACTTTCCCCCAAGTGCCCCCAAGTACTGAGCCTAGGTTGGTTCTCTGTGCCAAATCATTTCTACCTTTTTCAAAGTCTGTTCTCAGATTATTGGCAGAGTAGGTAAAGGGATTTGACCTGCTAAGTAGATTTCCTTGGCAGAAATTCAATTATATACTATTGTGAAAACTTTCCACTTATTGAGGTCAGCCCCTTTTAACTCAGTGCTAGATCCGCAACCTCAATAACGAACCACATCGCAAAGAGCTTCCACGCCGTGGCTATCTACTTAAGACAGTAACTTCGACTCTGCGTACACCAAAACGTAGAGCTTGCTGGTAAACAACCCGTTCTCCGGGTTTATCTTCACCAAAGAAAATGTCGATTTTGTTGCCCTTAATCAACCGCCCCGTGTCTTCAGCTATGTAGATGCCATTCATATGTGCATACTCCTCAGGGAAATGGATATAAACAGTACTTCCTAGCGGTATAACTTTTGGGTCGACAGCAATTGTCCTTCCGTACGTGGCTCTAGTCCCCGTAAAGGTAATGCCGTAAGCTGGATGATCACGTGTTTTGCCACAGCTCTCCACCGATAAATCATAAGCCGTAGCAATCATGGTCATAGCGTTTCTTGTACGTGACGGCATTACCGTCGGCTTATTAAGCCTGTTCAACTGGACCGCTGGAACCATCTGTCGTTCTTCTTTAATCTGGGTTGGAGAAGCTACTTTCATATTATTTGGTGAAGCCATAATCGGGATTCCATCAGGAGTGTCCAATGTATCAGGTTTATGAACTTCCAACTCTGGCCAAGTTGTAAATCCGTGTCCACTTGATGCTAGTGACGATACTTCTGTCCATAGGTTATAGGACGGTAGGATGGTCAGTAGCAGCAACACCATCGTTGCTGCATGGAGCAATTGCTTCTTCTCTGCGGATACGATAGTTGCCTTGCACTTACGCATACCCTCATAAACATTTGATACAAGGGTTCTAGCAGTATGGATATAGTCCTGGATAAAATCAAGACTGATCTTTGAGTTTAGTAAGGCGAATATTCGTTGGCTAGAATTCTGATTAATCACCCTAGAAGAATGAATCACGTTAGAAACTAATTGCTGTATATGATAGGTAATGTCTAGTGTTATCCAAAAGATCCAGATATTCACTCTCAAGTGTAGTAATCGAGTCCAAAACCTAGTAAAAAGGAGTGTAGTAGCAGTAAAAAATGTGTGAAGATGTTGTTTGATGCCTGCACTCTCAATTGCTACAGCTATTCCTATACTGCATACAGCTTGTAGAATTTTCTGGAAAAACATAGACAGCCAGTGCCTTTTTTCGAGAGGACTAGTGATTGGGAGCGGCTGTTGCTCTTCTGTTGAGTTATAAGGAATAAAAAGGAGCTTGCTCTTTGAACTAAATATAACCTGTATGCTTTGGCGTAAGCTTCCACCTATCATCGTCGAAGAGCGAGTAATGTGCAGAGTTGCCTGTTGTATCTTAGTAGCAAGCTCAAGTCTAGTCCATGCGCACCATATGCTAGCTTTCCAGAGCAGGAGATAGGTCCAGAACCTGTTAAGAAAGACTATAACGTCACTGAACAATGTAATGAGTTGTTGTTTGATACTAGTACTTACAAGTGCTAAAACCACAACAAAACTAGATACAACCTGTAGGACTTTCTGGAAAGCCGTAGTCAGCAAGTGCGGAGGTTCTTCGATCTGTACCGTACTGGTAGTTTCTTCTGCGTTGACTTCAATGTCAGCCTGTCCAGTAGCAGTAACATCCAGTTGTGCAATATGTTCTCGGAACCTGCTTTCACTTATATCTTCATCTAAATGTTTTGAAAGCCATGCAGCTAGACAGCTAAAGAAAGAAGCTTCCTCCCTTGTGGTCTCAAGGGAAGCACTATAGACATGCTCTAAGTCTATGTAAAACGATCCGCGATTAATTGCATCAGTCAGGATACATACACGCAATTGTTGGCGCACAGACTCAACAAAGCCCGGCAGATACCTGTCTAGTGACTTATGGATCGCATCAGCTAAAATATCGGCGCTTTTCTTGCGATCAAACTCTGGATGGATCTGCTGAATATGTGCACGTATGCGATTTACACCGTCATCAGTGAGAATTGACGGATCCTCCCGTAGTCTTTCACTGA
>SKJB01000151.1 GCA_007116145.1 Limnochordia bacterium
ATAGAAGAGACAACTGCCTACGACTTGGCAACCCAGGTGAGCCGTAACACCTGGTATTACTCAACCAAAGATGAAAAGGATTTTTTTTCTCACCCTCTTAGTCTGCGTAACTATTTTCCCCAAGAGATTGATCAACTAATGGACTTTCATGGGCTTGAGATAGTAGGAAAATATGGCGATTATGATCGATCAGCCTTTTCCTCCAAGTCCAGCTATCAGATTATTCGGGCCTCGAAACGCCCGGACATTTAGATTTACCCGTATCAAAAAAGCGACTCAAAAGCTCCTGGGCTCCCAGACTAATACTGCGCATAGAGAGGCTTATAACTTTTCCTCAGGCCCGATGGTGTGAGCTCATCCCTGGTGTGGCGTTCGGGATCCAAGTCTTCTGGCCTTCGTTTTAAGTGCTTGAGCACCCGGCGCCCTTCTTTTGCGGCAACCTTCATCCCTGAGGTTGTTGGCCGTTGGCGGGCCCCCCGCTCCGCTTTCCCGCTCGACCCCTATCCCCTACCTGGCCCAAAACCCTGCATTGAATCTCCTATCCTCAGAACAGGCTCGAAGCCGAGGTCTTTGGCGAAACGAACGATGTCTTGAAGGTCGGAGGAGTGAAGTTTCTCTGTACGACCTTGAGCCTCGGCCACTTGATTGACTGCAAAAAGAATGGTCTCCGGCTCATCCCAATTTTCATTAAAAATCGAGTTCAAGAAATCGAGCTGCTTCTGTGGGTCGTTTTTTAGCTTCTCAATGAAGGCTTGATCGCCCTGAAGGCCTTGACCCATTTTATGCCGCCTTTTTCAAAGAGAGCGAGAAGCCGAGCGCCTTCAGGATTTTGAAGAAGCTATCGAGCTTCGGGTTCCCATCTTTAGAGAGGATTCGGTAGAGATGCTCACGGTTCAAGTCCGCTTCTTCAGCGAATCTGGCAAGGCCGCGAGCTTCAACCACGTCTCTTAGGGCGAGTAAGAATACATCGGGCATATCGTCTTCAAGGGCAGCACTGAGGTGTTCAAGTTGGAGTTCTTCGCTCACGCGAAGGCGATTAATAAGACCTTCTCGATAGGACTTGGTCGCTTTATTTTGTTCCATCTTTTTGCCTCCTTCTTTGGCAATCAACCCAATACTCTTGGGCCATCTTAATATCTTTCGACTGCGAACTTTTATCTCCACCACAGAGCAAGATGACGATCTGGTTGCCTTCCTGCCCAAAGTAAATTCGGTAGCCTGGGCCGACATCAATTCGCAGCTCAGAGACACCGCCGCCCACAGCCTTCACATCACCCATATTCCCAAGCTCAACTCGATAGAGTCTGCGCTGGATCTGAGCGACCGCTTTATGGTCTCGAAGGCCGCCCATCCAATCATCGAAGGGGCAGACGTCGTTCGAAGTGATGTAGTTGAGGACTTTCTTCGGTGTAGCTTCCACACCACAAATAGTAGCGCACACGCTACAAAATAGCAAGCCCAAACCTATAGGCCAATAAAAGCCATGTGATATCGAGGGGGTAGATCGCCACAAGAATCAGCCGCGCTTAACCCTGCGGGGTATCGAACTACTCGCTATAAATCGCCAAATCCATTAAAAGGCCCCCCAAGAACGACGCCTGCACCGGCTGCCCCAATTGCAGGACTTACCACTTTCATTCTTGGTCGATGGTTGCAGCTCTCATCTCTGCATGCAGGAGCGTTCCCGCCGGGACTTCTGGCCTTCGTATTTAAACCCGACAGCTCGTTATATACGTCTCTTCCATAAAATCCACCGCTGGCCCCGAGGCTCGCCGACTCTCATGCTGGAGAGAAAATCTACACTCCTTTCCACCTTCAGCATCGCATTATTTCAGGGTCTCCTTATTTTCGGGATACCACATTTCTGATAGAAACAAGAAGCCAAACATTAAAATATGCCCCAACTCTTCGGGATACCTGTTTTAAGCTTGCTGCCGTGACTTAAAACAGCGCGTAGATCTATATAACAGTCCATCTAAATCTACTTCTCATCACTTAAACCTCCATTACTTTCCTGTCTGTTTGACCCCTAATTTAAAGGGCAGAATTTAATAACCAAAGCCCCTTCTGCAGGTGGGCTCATCCAGAACTTTTCTTTGAACTGTGTAGCACCTTTGCTCTGTTTCTATATTGAAGCTGTGATTAACTTCGATATAACTACAGACTCTACCATAGGCTGAGGTCACTGTCCCAAGCATCCTAAGCTCACTTATCTCAACCAAATCAAGTTTGCAGGTGCTAAGGCTCGTGAATTGATTGTCATTATATATTTCATTTAGTTTATTAATAATTTGACCAACCCTAGGAGAGCTGCAGGGTGCGGCGGAGAATAGGTCTGGCAACAGAGCACTGGCATCGCTCGGGCCTATCCGACGGGTGAGACTGCTTCCAATGTGGGCCCTGGCCTCTATATCCAGACCACAGAAAGCCGACCGCAACCACGAATTGTCCCACTCCGACTGATCCCCAGAACTCTGGCTCAAAAACTGATCAATGGCATCTTCATAGTACTGGAGACTCCTACCTATGGCTATTAGCCTTACAGCAGACAGAGAGATGCTCTTAGTCTCTGAACCTGTATTGTCTTCTATCTCGAAAATTAGCGAACTCGACCCATAGAGAATACGGTCAAAGGTGAGATTGACAATCC
>SKJB01000142.1 GCA_007116145.1 Limnochordia bacterium
AGAGACGGAGGGCCTCGAGCCGGCCAGGGCATCGGAGGCTTGGAGGGCAAACCGAGATGGGTAAGGATCTTTTTGATCACCACCGGGTCTTCGATGCTGGCTATGATCTTTATCTTGCCCCCACATAGGCTACAGGTCTCAACATCGATGTCGAAGACTCTCTTTAAGAGCCTAGCCCAGGTGAAGTTGGACTTCTTGTGGGTATGGGGCTTTGGGGGCGGACCTTCGTTTTGATCCTCGAGCTGGGGCTCTGGAAGGCAGACTTTGGGTTTTGGGACCACCAGGGCTCGGTGCTTGTAGTGGGGGGCAAAGACTCCTGCAAACCTGGTGAGGTGGACCCTGGGCCGGGGCACAAGGGCCGCCAGGCGCTCAAGCAGCTCAAGCTGAGTCATCACAATATGGGTGGTGCCATCGGAGTAGGGCTTCTTTAGGGTATAGACGACTTGGCCTTGGGGGTTTAGGCAGAGCCGATCAAGGGCGACAGCAGGCCTTGCGATGTGACCTGCAGAGCTTTTCGATCTTGTCCCGCTCGCTGCCGGCCATGGCAACTCCTGCATGGAGCGAGAACCCCGAAAGGCTTGCGACAAGTCCTGATTTGGAGTTGTGCTCACTCTCAGGGACGGTTTTGAGGGTGAAGGCCTTTTTTCCTTTGTTGGGCCCCATGGTGAACCTGTAGGTGGCAGCCCCTGCCTGAAGCCTTGCCAGGGCGTCGTCTTCCTCGAGATGGATTTGTAAGTGGTCCTCTTCATCCCGACAGATGATCTCCTTCTTTTCAAGGAGCTTGGTGATGCGCTCGATGATTTTGCTCAAGAGGTCACTCAACTCAGCCTTGGTTGGGGCCTTTGCCCTGTGCCAGCGACTTGGCTTCCCCTCCTCGTCCAGCTCATAGACTCCATCGAGGTAGAGTTGGTGGAAGTGGATATTGAGGTTGATCCCATTTTGACCACTTTAAAATTAAGCTGTTGAATTTACGGCAGTTTTTTAAATAGTGTAGTAACAACTCTCTATTTTGTCATGCGTTCAAGCAGATAATCGTCGTCAGCCAAATAGGTCATATTGAGCTGGCTGAGTATCTTGTTTTGCTTGGAGTCGGTTTCAGTTATCGTGTAAAGCGATTCGTCGTCACTTTTGTATTTATTGAGATGACAGGGGTGCAATGTTTCTAGAGCCTCGGCGACACTAAACTTGCCAGCTAATTTTTTTTGTAAGAGCCTTTCAAGCAGAAGCGATAGCATACATATCGTCACGTGCGCCCTTACTTTTTCATCATTGCGATGGCGAACAGGCCTCAGCTTTAACACATTTTTTATTGTCTGAAAGTCTTTTTCAACAACATCCTTTTCCCTGTAAAGACGGCAAAGTTCCGGCGCTGTTAATTTACAGTCTGGATGCGATGCCAGGATACAAAACCCATCAAACTGTCGCCGCTTAGCCCACTCATCCGACAATAGATTTAGCTCTACTCTAAATGACATTCTATTTTTAATTTTTGTTTCGTAAATCTTTATATCAAAGCATCGCAGAAGATCTTTTTTTCTTATAAACCTATCGATCTCAGCGAAGATGCTATCTTTGGTTCGCCGACTATTTGCTGAAGATAGCCTTCGATTTAAGTCTTCAGTAAAATTCTCCGCTTTGACAAGCCAGAGCTTTGCACGAATTTTCTGATTTGCATACATCTGTGGATTAAAGTAGGCCACAATTCGCACCCTAAACTGATTTCTCTTGGGGGCACCTTTTGTTTCAGTCTCAAATTTTCTATGGGGATTTACAGGGGCTCTATTGCTTTGCTCGACGTGCCTGTAAAAAGCTTCTACCATCTTCTCGGGAGGCATGTTTACTGCAATTTCACAAATTTTGTTGATGGAACAGTTATTTGCCGTACCTGATAAAATTTCCTCTTGTATATCTAAAGGGAGACGGTTTAATGAATTATATTTACAGGTAAGGCTTGTCTTTAATCCCAGAGCCTTTCCTGCCGCGCTGAATGAGCCGTATTCCCCATCAGCCACAAGCCGTTTAATCTCACGCCCCATGGCCATAGCTGCGGTTATTCTGTTGCCGCTGTATTTTTTCATTCGACCATAATCACTTTGTTCACCTGCGATACAAACATCGACAAATCCAAGATCAGTCGAAAACATATCGTCACTGACTTGAACAAAACTTTTGTTCTGAGCAATGGCGTCCCTAGCTGCAATGACCAAATTGTTTTCATCTAGATCTTCAGAGACACGAAAATTTTCAAATTGAAAAAGTTCCTTTGCGTAATTCAAATATTCTGTTCGCGTTAGTGCTGTAAGAAAATGAATCCCTTGTGAATACATTTTTTCCAACATGGAAGAGCGACCCATGGCTCGATCGCAAACCAAGGGCACCCCTTGTACCCAGGAAAATTTTTTTATTTCGTCCAAAGTCTCGTACATTGTGACATTGTCCGTAGCTGACCCCGGTACAACATGCCATCTCAGCGGAAGACCCTCTTTATTGCAAAGAAGCAGTATGCCGATCTTTTTGCGGATAACTCCATCTTTACTAATTCCATTTTTAGCCATTGAAGGTCCTTGGCCACAAAACCAAGCATCGCTTATATCTAAAAATAAGGCTGAACCATTTTCATTTGGATGATTATAGAGCTTTGGCAA
>SKJB01000088.1 GCA_007116145.1 Limnochordia bacterium
AGCTTCATGCCAGGGATTACTCCCGTCACATGTGGCAGTAGGGACATCCCAAGCGGAGGGGAAGTCTCTTTCGAGCAATTGTTCTTTCTATTCATGTCACAGCATCAGGATCCACGAATTTCAAAGGGTTATTCCTACAATAAACATACCAATTCAACCCATCCATAGCCGGATCCAACGTAATAAACCGACCAAGCTCAGAGTCATAGAAGCGAGCCCCATAGTACGATAAACCTGTTCCATCCACTGGTTTGCCAGTAAAGCGATGGAGAACATTCTGTATTTTCTCATAGGCTACGTTCCGACAATATCCCACATTCCCCCAAAAACCACGCAAGCGACCCTAGGATAGGATCGCAGCTCTTTATGTGAGTATTCTATGTGGTTCGAACCGAATCCTGCTGTTTTCGAGAAAAATATGGTAATCATTGGAGTACAACCAACCGCTTCCGCAGCACCTTTGCGCATGACGGTCTACCGGGATTAAGTGCTAAACGGTCTGACAAAATAGGATTATCTGTTCGCCTAGAAAACAGAAGCTTCTTTGCGATACCTTCGTTTTTCGTGACAAACAAAGTTCATACTGGTTCGTAGCGTGCAAGAACCACTTTTAGCATTTAACACTAGCCAGTTGTTGGCAATTTTTCGTCAAAATTACTAAAAATACCTTTTGATGAGGACAGTTACGATATCCGCAACAGAATTCTGTGCCAACTCCGAAAATCCACCCTATTATACTTGTTTTCATTATATTTCAGAGCCTGTTCTCAGATTATTGGTTGAGTAAATAAAGGCATTTAGCCTGCTAAATAGATTTCATTGGCAGAAATTCAATTATATACTATTGCGAAAATTTACCGCTTATTGGGGCCAGGCCCTTTAGACTCGATTCGAAAACGAATCGAGTTCGAGCATAGCATAGGAGGAGCTTGACATCATGCCTCACAGCACATCCTATTCAATTCTCCCACGCATAGCGTGGGGCTTGATTTAGAGTCAATGGTTCCAACGGTATGAGAATGCAGAACAGAGCAGATTATCTAGTGGAGCAGTTTGTAGCTAAATCACAAAACTAAAATGAATTTACTCTTCGCATATTTTCTGAATAATATTATTATTATACTTTTGGTATATTTTATTTGAAAATAACCCCGATAAAAGAGGGGGTGATACTGTGAACCAATCCAATAGTATTCGACCACTTGATGAACTTGCTTTAATCGCCCAAGACATTACCATACGGAATAGATGTATTTATGGGGACAGGTTATGTATTACAGAAATCGACAACAAAAAAGCCCACCACGTGTTAAGTGATGGACTCCAGGCTTTCTATTCTAAAACTCAATCTATTGATAGTTGTTTGGCGAATTCGAACGACAAAACTCCGTCGCTAGGTGTCGACTTATAGGCTACTTCAGCATGCATCCTTCTCACAATTTCTGACGTGTTCAAATTTCCAAACGTAGAAATGATCGTATCTAACGCTTCCAGTTCTGACTGTTTCAGCTCCCTAATTTGGAACCCAGAGGTTGGTTGGAACCGGTAGGCAATGCTCTCACTATCGCCATAGTTCACAGTATCGAATGTAACGCCTTCCAGCGACACAATCTGATCATATGCTTTCGGCACTGCCCCCATGCGTAAAGCACTATATACTAGGCCACTGATTGCTGCATTGTTTCTCTTAAAGTGTAGTACATCGGAGTACCATAACATCTTCATAAGCTTCACCTTATGAAGGCTACTGACTTTTGTGGCTAAGTAGTTAATCATCTCAACAACCTTTATCAAATTTAGTTCGGTGCAGCCAGTTGCCATTTCATCTTCATAATCTGCATATACCGCACTAATGGAATCGATAAGGTACTGATTTTCTTTCCTCTTGTATTGGGTTCTCGCTTCATGATGATATTTTGTAAACGCTTTGTCTGTTAGTTTACCCTTTGACCTTTTCAGCATTTCAAGAAACCATTTCGGATCGGAATCAATCTTCCTCAAAACATCATCGTGCGCCCTGTCTTGAACTTGATGGTTTTCATATCTCGTTATGGTAGCTTTGCCCCAGTCAAGAACTTCAGAGAAGTCCTTTTGGCTAATTCCATATTTATCTCTTATGGCGATGATATCACTAGATTTTAACAAACCCACTTTTTCACGGTACGCATCCTTCATGGCCAGGCTATTCGCTTTAATCATCTCTTCTGTTTCCAAACATTCATCTACATCTCGACAGTATTCATAGGTGGCTGAGAAAGACACTTCTTCTCCCTTAAAGGTTTCATCATCCACCACAGCAATGATATCTACGTCATGCTCTTCCATGCAGATCAGACATAACTTTTTTTCGCTTCCAATTTTTCTCATTCAATTCCCCTCGACTTTCTATATGGAAAGTCACTAACATTAAAACCACCATCAGAAAAATGAAACGACATCACTAAAATATAGCTGCCACCACTAGCATGTGTTGTGTTCACTAACTCTACTCGGATTTTAATGTATACATCCTCTTCAAAATATTGCTTTTCGAAAACCCTCATTTCAGATCGCTTCGGATACCTGACGTCTCTGACTGTTGCTGCATAGTCTTCGACCGTCAACAAAGCTAATTCCCTTTTGAGGACAGCAACTTCATCTTC
>SKJB01000076.1 GCA_007116145.1 Limnochordia bacterium
CAGGGTTAATAACAGCTTGCCTTATTGGTGATGGGGAGGCAGAAACTGGTCCGACTGCTACTGCATGGCACTGCAACAAACTACTTGATCCTAAAACAAATGGTGCGGTTTTACCGATAGTTCATATTAATGGTTATAAGATTTCTGGTCCTACCATTTACGGTCGTATGTCTGATAAAGAGTTACATTCACTTTTTGTAGGGTATGGGTATGAGCCGATTTTTGTTGATAATAATGAGAAAGATGTGCATCAACAAATGATAGATGCTTTAGATAAGGCTGTTTCTGGAATTCAATTTACGCAACATTGTGCTCGAGAAGGAACATTGAAAAAGGTGCCAAAGTGGCCAGTTATTTTACTCAAAACCCCTAAGGGCTGGTCAAGTATTAAGGAGCTTGACGGTAAGAAGATTGAAAACAATCACTACTCCCATCAGGTGATTGCAGAGCTTGCTAAAACAGACGCAGGTCATTTGCATGCACTAGAAACCTGGATGAGGTCATACAATTTTGATGAACTGTTTGATGGTGAGCATTTTACAGAATCCATTCAGTCTTTGATTCCTGCCCAAGAACGAGCTATGGGTAATAACTATCGTACTTTTGGTGGTGAGAGGGTGTATCGGCCACTTGCTTTGCCTGACCTTTCTGAATTTGCTGTTAATGGTACTTGTCGAGTAGATGATCCAGAGTGTGGTGAGGTGAGTACTATGGAGCGAGTAGGGGAGCTATTTGCTCGAATAATGAAGGATAATTTAGATAAAAATAATTTACGTTTATTTTCACCAGATGAGACCTATTCAAACAAGATGGATGCGATATTTTCCGTTACTAATCGAACCTTTTTGTGGCCAAAAGAAGAATGGGATCAGCACATAGCACCAGACGGTAAGGTGGTTGAGATGTTGTCTGAGCACACATTGCAAGCAATGCTGCAAGGCTATATCTTAACTGGTCGTCATGGTGTGTTTGTATCATATGAAGCATTTGTTCAGATTGTTGCTAGTATGGCAGATCAGTACGCAAAGTTTATCTCAATTGCTCGAGAGGTACCGTGGCGAGATGATGTGCCTTCTTTAAACTATATCTTAACCTCTTCGGGCTGGAGACAGGAGCATAACGGATTTTCACATCAAAATCCTGGTTTCATTGATGGTGTGCTGCAACGTCAAGGGTGTTTCTCGAACGTGTATCTACCTGCAGATGCAAACACTGCATTAGTAGCATTTTCAAAAATGCTCGACTCAAAAAATGAAATAAATGTTCTAGCAGCCGGAAAGAGACCGTTACCGAGTTGGCGCACTCTTTCAGAGGCTAAGAAAGATGTTACCGACGGTATTTCTATTTGGGAATTCGCTAGTGATGAAAATCCGCACGTAGTTTTGGCGTCTTCAGGCGACTATGTTACTAAAGAAACTTTAGCAGCTGTTTCACTTTTAAGAGAGGTGGTCCCTGAACTTAGAATTCAGTACGTAAATATCTGTGCTTTATCATCTCTAGGTGTTGGCTGTTCCGTTTTGCGTCATGATATCACTCATTATTTTGGTAAAGATATTCCAGTCCATATTAATTTCCATGGCTACCCTCAAACTTTAAAGCAAATTTTATTTGATTATGGTTACAGCAGTAATGATATGGTTATTGCTGGTTATCAAGAACAAGGTTCTACTACAACACCATTTGATATGATGGTTCGTAATAGAGTAGACAGATTTTCAACTGCTATAGCAGTGTTGCAACGTCTAGAGGGAGGTAAGGTATTTTCTTCCTCGGTTTTAGAAAAATGCATTGCAGGTTTTCGAAGTCAACTGGCTGATCATAAGGCATACATTATTGCTCATGGGGATGATCCTGAGGCAATAAAATCTTGGTCATGGGAATCTCGCTCGTAGTTAATCCTGGAAGCTCTACCAAAAAATATGCGTTTTATAAGAACGAAGCATGTGTCGTTACTGTTTCTTTGGCTAAAGTAGTAGGTCTCATTGAGATGGAAGTGCAGTATGATACTAAAAAAGAAAAGACAACAGTTTCTAAAGAAGAATTCGCAGATAGTTTGCAAACTACCCTGCGTTACCTTGAAGGTAAAGATATAATTAACATATCTTCCTTGAAAGTAATTGGGGTACGAACAGTGTTGCCTGGAAATAAATTTCAGTCCCATCAAAAAGTCGACCAAGATTTGCTCGAGTATATTTCTGCACACAGTTATCTCGCTCCTCTCCATGTACCTCCTCTACTAGAAGAGCTTCGGGCGGTACAAGTCATATTTCCAGAAGTTACAACTGTAGCAGTGTCTGACAGTGCATTTCATAGTTCACTCCCTGAGTCATCGTATAGATATTCAATAGAAGATAACTTTTACACTGAACACGAAGTGAGACGATACGGATATCACGGCTTATCGGTTCAGGGTGTGGTTCGAATGGTTAGAGAAAGAAATGTTTTTCCAGGAGGAAATTACATCGTCTGCCATATTGGTAGTGGGGTTAGTTTGACCGCAATACAAAACGATGTGAGCATTGATACAACAATGGGTTTTACTCCAGGTAGTGGTATGGTAATGGCAAGCCGAAGCGGTGATATTGAGTCTGGAGCATTGCTTGAGATGATGAGAATAAAAAATTTTTCAGTC
>SKJB01000045.1 GCA_007116145.1 Limnochordia bacterium
CTTACAAGCTTGGATTATTTAGCTCAGCTTGATCAGGAGTTTAGCGAGGCAGAAGCAGTCCTTAACTTGAAAGCCCATATCCACTTACGTTTGGGCAATAACTCCCAGGCCCAACATTTTTTCCAGACTCTAGCAGAACGTTCCCAAGTTGCTGAACCCTTTTACCTGTTAGAGGCCTTATCCATTCTCGGGAGCTTCCATGATACCGCAGGGAATCGTAGTGCTGCATTAGCAAGTTACCAAGCAGCCTTAGATATTCGGGTCGCTGATTTAGGAGGTAATACTACGTTCTACCGACGTTTAGCAGAAGCTGGCCTCCAAAAGCCTGTTTACATGGATCTAATAGGATCCCGGTATACCTTTACAACTAGAGATAGTGCCTTTGCCCAGTTTTTCAAAGCTCCTCCAGCTTTGCCTGTTAAAGATCCGGGCTTGTATAGCCAGTATGATGGTTTTCAGATCGCAAATGTCCGAATTCTTGGATCACACAAAACAAATCAAGCATTAGTTTCACAGATTATCCCGCTTAAACCAGGGTCATTGTTTGACGCTGCCCAGTTCCGTACCGGAGAACGACGCATTGAAGCGCTGCAAGCACTAGATACCATAAAAATGTATGTAGTACCACTAGATGAAAACCAGGTGGATATCGTCGTCCGAATAAGTGAAGGATTTGGGGTATATTTGGATCCCGTTGAATTTGTAATTAAAAGTATCTTAAACTTATCTCAGAGAACAATTGCTATGCGGTATTATAATGTAGGCGGCACTCTAGCTTCTGTAGGCGGAGAATATGGCTTTGGAGTGAGTAATCGCAGAGTTGCCTATCTTACACTACCCTTACTCACACAGCCCACCACCATCCGCTACCAGTCTCAAACCACCAGCAACCACTTGGCTTGGGGAGAGCATAGTGGAAGTGAGTATACACTGGCAAGAACAGATTTTTCCATCAGTAGCCTGGTGCCCCTTGGATGGGTCAGTTCCATAACCTTAACAGCAGGACATTCGAGAAGTGACGTAAGTGACGTAAATACAACCACAGGCTTAGTGGTGCCTAGCAAGGAATATTTCACCTTAGGTACAACCATACAATCAGGCTTCCCTGGCAAGACGACATGGACACCAATGGGAACTTCAGTGCAAATCGGTATAGCAGTGCTCGGAAATCAACATGACCTAACGGAGTATTACCCTCGCTTGCACTTGCAAGCTCGAAATTCAACCCATCTTGGTGGAGGTTTTGTCTCTCGTCTAGAATTCGCTGCAGCTTGGACCCAAAGCGATACCCCCTTTGATCGAAGGTTTCGTCTGGGAGGCAACGGACAATTAGGCACTAACTCACCAATGTTCATCGGAGAGATGTATGTATTTTCTAATCTAGAAGTGCAAAGATACTTTACCAACGACTTATCGGCTCATGTAAATTTCGAGCTAGCTAGGATCTGGGAGGATGGATCCAACTGGGATCAGAGTGACCTTCTTTACAGCATTGGTGGAGGCCTAACGTATCAAACACCAATTGGGCTGAATGTCCGAGCACAATACAATAAGAATATGTCCTTGCCAGATATGCACACCATTAGAGTGGGTATCGTTAATCTATTTTAGCGCACCCAAAGGGCCCTCACCGTTTTGCAGAGGATCAGCTTTTCAAGGCACAAAAAAAGGCACAAAAAAAACCCACCTAAGTAAGCGAGTTAACTGATCTTTTTATGGTGGACCCAAGCGGGATCGAACCGCTGACCTCTTGAATGCCATTCAAGCGCTCTCCCAGCTGAGCTATGGGCCCTAATAAAAAAATGGTACCCCCAACCGGATTTGAACCGGTGCCTACGCCGTGAAAGGGCGGTGTCCTAGGCCGCTAGACGATGGGGGCATATATGGTGGTTCCTACTGGAATCGAACCAGTGACTTCTACCATGTCAAGGTAGCACTCTAACCAGCTGAGCTAAGGAACCTCGCTAAAAAAATCTTGGTGCCCAGAGCCGGAATCGAACCAGCGACACAGGGATTTTCAGTCCCTTGCTCTACCGACTGAGCTATCTGGGCAAAAAAATGGCTGGGGTATCTGGACTCGAACCAGAGAATGCAGGAGTCAAAGTCCTGTGCCTTACCAACTTGGCTATACCCCAACATGGCGGAACCGACGGGACTCGAACCCGCGATCTCCGGCTTGACAGGCCGGCGTGTTAACCAACTACACCACGGTTCCAAGTCTTTTACTGGAGCCGATGACCGGATTTGAACCGGTGACCCCTTCCTTACCATGGAAGTGCTCTACCTACTGAGCTACATCGGCATAAAAATGGAGCGGTGGACGAGACTCGAACTCGCAACCTTCGCGATGGCAACGCGACGCTCTACCAATTGAGCTACTACCGCTAAATCTTGTATAACGTATTCATGTGGTGGGCGAAACAGGGCTCGAACCTGTGACCCCCTGCTTGTAAGGCAGGTGCTCTCCCAGCTGAGCTATTCGCCCACATGGTAGCTAGAGCATATTACATCCCTAGACAATTTCAAATTATACCAGCATCATAGCGAAATGTCAACCCGTTTTTTTGCTTTTTATCGTGGATTTTCTTGCGACTTGTCCCTTTTCCATATATAATAGAAATGAACTGGTAATTTGCAAAAAAATCCAGTGAGGTTCTGAATAAAGGGGGATAATAAGTATGTATGCAAAAAGTAAGAAACCAGCCTGTCTTATTATTGGATTTTGTCTGCTAGCCCAGCTAATTATCGTATCATCTGTAGATGCAAGACGATGGATTAGTACCACACAGCAAGCTAACAATGCCTTTGAATATGCTATGGGCTATGTCACCAATCAGGTAGCTTACCGATTGGGCGGACGCTTATCGCTAACTGAATATGCAGAGGCGTTGGCACAAGGAAAAGAGCCAGGCACAGATATTGGGGTAGATTCATCGGCAGTTGTTCTAAATTCTTATCGCCACCATATCCCTAATATCCGATTTTGGGGAAACGAAGCCCAGACTAGCACCTTCGCCGACGTCAGCAGTTCTGCTCTATATCACTATAATTCGCAACCATTAGCAAAGGAACAACTGGTACCAGGAGATTTGATCTTCTTTAAAAACACTGCAGATCGTATTATCGGTGTTGGTCTCTTTTCCCATATGCAAGGTAGTGTTATTCATTTTATTGTTGCATCCGCCAATGCTGGCCAGGTGATCATCACAAACGCAAACACCAATGGAGCCTATTGGCGAGATCATTTCGCTGGTTTCGGGCGCTTACAATATACCGTTAACTAAATCAGCTATATGAAAAGGAGATATCCATGCGAAAATATGCAATTCTAACCCTAAACTCAATGGCAACTGGACTATTCGCTTCACTGATTATTGGCGTCATCCTTGAACAACTGGGAATTTTATTCCATCTTAGCTTTTTCGTAACCATCGGCACCGTGGCAAAACTGTTAATGGGACCAGCTATTGGGGTGGCTGTTGCCTTTGCACTCAAAGCGCCTCCATTAGTGCAGGTAGCTGCCGCTATCACTGGTGCATTAGGCGCAGGCACCTTTAACTTCGTAGACGGAGTTATCCTGGCACGAATTGGCGAGCCCGTGGGCGCTTTTGTTGCCAGTCTATTAGCTGTCGAAGTAGGACGGCGAATTGTCGGCAAGACACCGATTGACATTCTTGCAGTCCCAGCCTTAACCATTCTTGTCGGAGGATTAGCTGGACAATCTATTGCTCCTATTATCGCTGCATTTATGGCTGGCTTAGGCTCCTTTATTAATGAAGCCACCACCTTACACCCATTCCCCATGGGAATCATAGTCTCCGTCGTCATGGGCATGATACTTACACTACCCATATCCAGTGCAGCAGTTGCTATTAGTTTGGGATTAAGCGGATTAGCTGCAGGTGCAGCAACTGTAGGCTGTTGCTGCCAGATGGTTGGATTTGCTGTTAGCAGCTATAAAGAAAATGGGTGGAGCGGCTTATTCGCACAAGGTGTCGGCACCTCCATGCTGCAAATTCCAAATATTGTACAAAACCCACGCATCTGGATTCCACCAACCCTCACCGCAGCTATATTAGGACCTGTGGCAACCATTCTATTTAAGATGGAAAACATTCCAGTGGGAGCAGGGATGGGAACAAGTGGGTTTATCGGGCAAATTGGTACGATTACAGCCATGGGAACAAAAGCCTGGCCGAGTATGATTGTTCTTCACTTCTTATTACCAGCCCTGCTTAGTGCCGCCTTTACCTTTCTATTAATGAAAGTTAAATGGATTAAACAAGGTGATATGAAATTAAAAGTGGGATAGAAGCAGGAGTTTCTATTGCTCATTCGGAATATATGTTGTAAAATGATCTTGGAGGGGTTAAGATGAGAACATACAATTGGCTTGTCGTCTCCATACTCGTTGTTTTTCTATTCACTGCTGGAGCCAGTGCGCAGGTTAAAAGTTTACCCGTTGATGTACCTGGCACCAATGTACACTTCTTTCTTATGCGTTATACAGAAGATGCACCTCCCTATATGCAAGTGGATCTCGTTTGGGACCGCCTAAACCAGGTGTTCCTAAATTGGGTTGATCAAGGTCAAGATCCACAAGCGCTCACACCAGAGATGGTGACTACTGGTTTGAGTGAAAACAATACAGCCGCCGTTTTTTTGCAGGGTACTTTAATTGTGGAAGTTGATGAATTTCACTCTACATATAATCGAGCGACTCCTGCACAATTAGCCGAGATGTGGGCCGCTAATCTCCGCAAAGGTGTGGAATCCTTTGTATCAATTAACGTTCTTCATTAGGTTTCATATCCAACAAATGTACACTAAGAGGGAGTAGTCATTTACATAAAGCCAACAATCTCGGCCTTCGGCCTGGTTTTATGTCTTTGTGCAAGCAAAGAGACGAGACTTTTAGCATGATATGAGCAATACATCATGCTAAAAGTCTCTTTTTTTGCGCAACCTACTTGGCTACAGCAGAGAGGAAGAGGGTTGTGAGTAATTGGACAATTTATGCACTTTTTGTAATCGGTTTGCTGGCTGTTATTAAAGGTGGTGATTGGTTAGTGGAGTCCGCTGTCTGGCTTGCAGGTATCTTAGGCATCCCCCAAGTCATTGTCGGTGCAACCATTGTTAGTATGGGTACCACCTTACCAGAAACGATGATCGGTAGCTTCGCGGCCATAGCAGACAGCGGCGATATTGTAATTGGAACAGCATTAGGTAGTGTGTTGTGCAATACCGGACTTATCCTTGGACTTAACAATGTCGTACGCCCGACGATCATTGAGGATACAGACACGTTTCTCAAAGTCGGATCGATGATTGGTGTCGTAGTCTTATTAGGAATATTTGGAGCCAATGGCATGGTAAGCGGCATCGAGACTTGGATCCTATTACTCTTATTAGCAGCCTATGTTGCGATTAATATCTGGGCTAGCACAAATGGTAAACATGCCCATAAAGTTCCGTATACAACCAACGATCTCTGGAAAAACGGCATTTACTTCTTCGTAGGATTACTTCTAGTTGTTGTCGGAGCGCGGCTTCTACTAGATTCGGGCATCAGCATCGCTAGAATCTATGGTATCAGCGAAGCAGTGATTGCAGTCACTTTGTTTGCCGTAGGGAGTTCACTACCTGAGTTAGTCACCTCCATAGCGGCTGCTATTAAGGGTCACAACGGCATATTCTTTGGTAATATCTTAGGTGCTAATATCTTAAATATCCTTATGGTCGTGGGCGTCAGTAGTGCGATTAACCCTATAGCCATCACTCGAGACGTTTTATTTACCCAGATTCCGATGACATTATTATTAATGGGAGTATTAGTAATGCCAGCTTTTATTACCAAGAAAATAAGCAAAGCGCAAGGGCTTGTGGCCTTTCTACTGTATTTAACCTACATTATTTATCTTACAATGTATTAATTTAGCAGATCAATGTATAACCACCTCACTTCTGGCAAAAAATGAAAGATAGAGTGAGGTGGTTTTCCTATGCAAAAAAAAGCATTTCACAAAAAACTAGTCGCCAATATTGAGCTAATAAAACAGGAACTGCATCAAACGGGCGATCTCATTGTGCGCGTTTTCACGATTTCATTTCAGAAGTACCCAGAAATCAAAGGGGCATTATGCTATTTAGATGGTATGGCTTCGAGTGCCACCATTAACTCGGAAATATTGCGCCCTTTACTACTCGATGCTCGCCGCTTTGACGAACCCCCAGACGCCGATATATTGACCTATCTCAGTCATTCGGTACTTCCTGCTGGAGAGTTAGCAGAAGCAGATGATCTAGAGAGCGCTTTGTTAGCCATAATGTCAGGTGAAGTTGTTTTGTTACTAGACGAAATAGACAGAGCACTCACCGTAGATACTAAGGGTTGGGATCGGCGCGGTATTGAACCCTCTCAGACCGAGGCTGTGATCCGCGGTCCACGCGATGCCTTTACGGAATCCATTAGTCAAAACCTCATGCTAGTTCGTCGTCGGATTCGCGATCCAAATTTAGTCTTTCACCGTATGAAAATCGGACAGCGTGGTCGCAATGACATAGCCGTTGCCTATATCGAAGGAATCGCTAAACCAGAATTAATTGCTGAGGTTAAAAACCGCTTAGAAAAAGTTGACATGGATATCATCCTAGACTCAGGTTATATCGAACAAATCATTGAAGACGATTGGTGGTCACCCTTTAACACACTCCAAGATACAGAACGCCCCGACGAAGTGGCAGCAGGCTTAACAGAGGGACGCTTGGCAATCATTGTCGATAACACCCCGTTTGCCCTATTGGCTCCCGCTACCTTTAATACCCAGATGATGTCTCCCGAAGATTACTATGTTCGGTGGCCAGCGGTAAATTTCATTCGCATTATTCGTTTTGTGGCTTCCTTCGTGGCCTTGCTGACACCCGCTCTGTATATAGCGGTCGTGGCGTACCATCCAGAAATGTTACCCACCCAGTTAGCTCTATCTATCGCAGCAGCACGTGAAGGCATTCCCTTTCCCTCTTTTGTCGAAGCGGTTATCATGGAGCTCGCTTTAGAGTTACTGCGGGAGGCTGGTTTGCGCTTACCAGGTCCTATTGGTCAGACGATTGGGATTGTCGGTGGTCTAATTGTTGGTGATGCCGCAGTGCGAGCAAACCTCGTTAGTCCAGTCATGGTGGTTGTGGTAGCGCTAACAGCCATTGCTGGTTTTATTATTCCCACATACAGTTTAGGATTTGGCTTACGGGTGACCCGCTTCTATCTGATGTTCATGGCAGCTACACTCGGTTTATACGGATTAACCATTAGTTTACTTGTCCTTTTAGGCCACTTAGCGACACTCACTAGTTTTGGGGTAAGTTTCCTGTCCCCTTGGGCTCCCCTTAATGTGCACGACCTCAGAGATTCTATCTTTCGTGCACCCTGGCACAAACTAAATAACCGCCCCTCCTTTACCGAACCACTTGATCAAGCACGCCAGTCGCGCCGATCAAAGAAACAAAGAAAGGCGAGGAAACGTTAATGCAAAAACCCGCGATTACGGTTCTCTTCATTTTTTGTCTGCTATTCTATGGTGGTTGTTGGGATCTGCGAGACATTGATCAACGCAGTATTGTATTGGGAGTTGCCTTTGATCAAACAGAAGAAAACGCCGAAATGATGATGACTCTAGAAATCCCGCTTTTGATGACTATAAATGGAGAAAACGGAGCAAATGAGGAGACCTCGGTTTTACTCTCAACAACTGGTAAAACACCAGCACAAATGGCTACTCACTTCGAGAGACGCAACTGGCGCCAGCTCTTCTTTGGTCACACGAAAATCGTTCTCATCAGCGAAGCCTTGGCACGAGAGGGGATTCAACCATTTATCGATTTCTTCGACCGCAACCCGCATATTGATCGACGCCTGAATCTAGTCATTGCTCAAGGAGAGGCTAGAACGGTACTTGAAGCGGAAAACCCGCGAGAGCCTTTAGCCTCTGTATACTTAAAAAACATGCTGGAAGTCCAAGCAAAAACATCGCGAGTGATTACCAGAAACTTTCAGGATAGTCTCATTCGCCTTGAAGACAATGGCGACGCAATATTACCCCGGGTGCGCGCCACAGAAACCGAACTCACCATTGGTGGTGGTGCGCTCATTAAAGACTGGAAACTTATTGCCTGGCTTGATGAGAATGAAGCACGTGCAGCCCAGTTTCTTCATAACAGAGTGGATGGTGGCCGGATGACCGTTACTATCGATACCATGGTATATACCTACAGTATTCTTACGGCTAAGACTAGGATTCGTCCGTTGCTACAAAACGGGGTATTGTCCATGGAGATAAAGATTGAGTCTGAAGGCAACATCGTCGAAGTCTTTTCATATACCAAGGATCATCAGAGCTTACATTCTATTAAAGAGATTAATCAAAAAATTAACCAACTCATTCATGAAGAAGTAATGCATTTGCTGAACAAACTACAATACTTGCAGGTTGATGCCATTGGTTTTGAGCAACGAATAAGGCGGCGCTACCCGAATTTTATGCGCCAATATAACGACAATTGGAGTCAGCAGTATTTCCCCACTCTGCAATTTACACTGGAAACCGACTTCCAAATACGACGAACTGGTATCTTAGATTAAGGTGATGATGCTATGAATCAATCAAAGAGCATACTCTGTCAAGAAGTACCTGTTTTAATCCTTAATATTATTCTTGGAGCTGGGTTATTAAACTTACCGAGTCTGCTTGCGCGCACAGCGGGCCCCGATGGACTACTCGCTCTCATTGCGACAGTAGGCGTTAATCTTATTGGTGTCTTATTGATCTGCTTGCTTGTCTTACGCTTTCCAGATCAAAGCATTGCCAACTATAGTCCCAAACTGTTAGGACGTTTCTGCGGGTTCCTCTTTAACCTGACCTTTGCCGGATACTTACTTTTTGCTGCGGCCATCGTGCTACGGGAGTTTAGCGACACCACAAACGTACTAATGTTACTGCGCACCCCGTTAGAAGTTATTATGCTAACAATGTTACTAGCTGCCTCTCTCTTAGCCCGTAACGGGTTACCACCAATTGCCCGGGCTAGCCAGATTATTGTGCTACTTCTGTTTTTTCCACTACTTATAACACCACTGATTTGGGCTATTTTTGATTGGGGTGCACTATTACCAGTGTTCCAAGTAGGACGAGAGGCGTTCCTCGAGGCAATGACAACTTCCGTTTTTACCCTCGCTGGATTTGAGCTATTGCTGATCATTTCTCCCTATGTGTTGGATAAACGCAGGATCATACCCGCTAGTATCCTTAGTGTTCTCCTAGCTGGCACTGTTGCCATCGTTATCGTTTTGGTTACCTTTGGTACACTAACTGTAGACCAGGTAGCCAAAATGAATGATTCCGTGTTTGAGGTTGTTAAGTATATGCCTGTACCTGTTTTAATTCTGGAACGTGTCGATCTAATTTTTTTCTCGATTTGGATCGCAGCCGCCTATTCCACTGTTGTGATTCTGCTATATATGGTTAGTCAACAGCTGGCGGAAACGTTTACGATTTCGTCAGGCAAAAATTTTGTCTGGCCACTATGTGTAGTGATTTTTTTTGTGGCGCGCATTCCCGCCAACCAACAAGATAGCAAATCTTTTATTCAGATCGTTAATTATTTGTGGATTGCTCTTGTCTACGGAGCTATACCCTTTCTCTTAGTACTTTCCATTATTCGCAACCGCAGTACTGCAGCTAAACGCACCATTTTAGGCAAATCGAAGAGAAGAAAAAAGACTCGAAATTAAACGAGTCTTTGTAATAACCAGTACAAAACATCTGCCTTTATAGATGCAGAGAACCAAAAAATCTACCACTAAAGATGATCCAAGCTGCAAGTAAGGTTAGAATAACATTAAACGTCTGACCAACAACATATAGTTTCAGAGGTGCTTTACCCCTACATACTTTCGCCATATCTGCCAATCGAGAATCGAGGCCAATGCACACAAAAGCCAAAGCAAACA
>SKJB01000096.1 GCA_007116145.1 Limnochordia bacterium
GGGCAGGAGTGGGGAAAAGCTGGTCCAAGTAGGTCAGGATGGCCATGGACTGGGCCAGGACAAGCTCGCCATGTCGTAGGCTGGGGACCTCTCGCAAGGGGTTGAGTCCAGAGTAGGTGTCCTGGTGTTGTTCGCCCCCATCTCTCAACAGATGAATGGACTTGTAGCTGTAAGAAAGGCCCTTGAGATGCAGGGCAATTCTCACTCGGTAAGAAGAAGAGCTGCGGAAATAGCTAAAGAGTTCCAGGGCCGGATTGGGCTCAATGGGTGTCGCGTTCATCGGACTTCTCCCGTGACTGAGGTGGATCTTGAGTCTTATCCAAGAGCCTCCAAAGGGTACAGGGATGACGCATACAGCCTAAGAGCTTGCCAAGAGCTTCAGACGAGGAGATAAACAGTGCCATGAAACTAGCAACTTTAAAAAGCCCAGACAGTCGCGATGGGCGCTTGATTGTGGTCTCTCGGGACAATCAAAGGGGAGTGTTGGCCACTCATATTGCCCCTTCGTTGCGAGAGGCCGTGGAGAGATGGGCTGAGGTGAAACCTCAGTTGGAGGAGTTGGCAGGACGATTGAACCAAGGAGAGGCCGCAGAGAGTTTTGAGATCAACCATCAGGAACTCCACTCACCCCTGCCTCGGGCCTTTCAGTGGGTGGATGGTTCGGCCTTTATTCACCATGTGAAACTGGTGAGAATGGCGCGCAACGCCCCCTTGCCAGAATTTCTGGAGACAGTGCCCCTGCTCTATCAAGGGGGCAGTGACGACTTTCTGGCACCCACAGAGGACATTCCCCAAGTTGACTTTAATCATGGAACCGACTTTGAGGGCGAGGTGGCCGTTGTGACTGATGATGTGCCAATGGGAATTGGCCCCGAGGAGGCACTTAAACACATTCAATTGTTTTTAATGGTCAATGATGTGAGCCTCAGAGGCTTGATTCCAGAGGAGTTGGCCATGGGGTTTGGATTTTTTCAGAGCAAACCCTCTTCGGCCTTTGGCCCCTTTGCAGTGACTGCAGAGGAGTTGGGCTCGGCCTGGAAGGATGGCAGGATTCACTTACCACTTTTGGTCGACTACAATGAGGAGTCTTTTGGCAAGGCAGATGCCGGGGAGATGCACTTTCACTTTGGTCAATTGATCTCTCATGCGGCCAGGACTCGGCGTCTCAGGGCGGGGACCATTATAGGCAGCGGGACTGTATCGAATGAGGACCCCGAGCGCGGCAGCAGCTGTCTGGCTGAAAAGAGAATGCTCGAAAAAATCAATGAGGGCAGCATTCGCACCCCCTTTATGAAGGAAGGCGATAGAATCCGCATTGAGATGAAAGATCACCAAGGGCATAGCATCTTTGGGGTTATCGACCAAAGGGTTGTCAAATGGAGCCAGACCCCATAAAATAAAACGAAAATCAAATAATTCCTTTGTTAACGGATGAACAAGGAGAGTGCAATGCAACCACGGAAGGCAGGCGCTGTTGGCTGGGTAGCCTTTTTTCTGGTCCTACTATGTGGCCCCACTAAGTCCTGGGGCCAACGACTGCATCAAACGCCCACTGAGCGAGTTCCCATAGAGGAAATGCCCGGTTTTCAGGATGACTTGGACTTTGCTGAAATGTCCTTGGCCATTGAGCGGCAGATTCAGCGTTACAAAAGACGCTCTCTCAGGGGGCAAATTCAACTGGGTCAAGATGTCTATCCTCTACGTAGGATCAAAGACTCCCTGGTGATTTTTCGTCAATTGGCAAGTCAGGGGCAAAGCTGTCTGTCCTCAGGTCGAGTGGATCGGGCTGAGTGCTATAGACGCTTTCGCTTTGAGCTGAAACAGAGATTTGCCGTTTACCGACCCAAGTTGAATGCGGAAGATCCTCGTTACGGGGAGGATGAGCAGACCTTTTTTACGGGTTACTACACCCCCCTGATTGAGGTGAAGTTGGCTCCTGAGGGTGAGTTTCAATACCCCATCTACGCCCTACCCAGAAAGGAGGAACTGGCGCGCCTGAGTCGAGTGGAGATTGACTTTGACGGGGCTTTGCGCGGCAGAGGCTATGAGCTCTTTTATGCCGCTGACCTCTTTGAGCTCTATCTTCTTCATGTTCAAGGTGGAGGCAGAGTGGTAGTTCGAGACGGAGAAAGGTCCCAGTATCACTATATCACCTATGCTGGGACCAACCGCCAGGCATGGCGATTTATTTCTCTCTATATGCGAGAACAGGGCTACATTGAGGATAGGTCCATTGAGGCACAGGCAGACTTCCTACGCAAGCACCCTGAGCTACAGAGGGAGATCTACGCCTACTGCCCTAGCTATGTCTTTTTCAAGGTGACTCCCACCCCCCCTCTGGGCAGTGATATGGTGCCTCTGACGGACAACCGCTCCATTGCCACGGATTCAAGGCTTTATAGTTTTAAGGGTCTCTTGAGCTACATTCAGGCCCAACGCCCAAAAACTCAGCATATTCCCTTTAAGCGCTTTTCCCGCTTTATGATTGACCAAGACACCGGGGGTGCCATTCGCGGCAAGGCCAGAGTGGATATTTACTTTGGTGAGGGAGACTATGCTCGTCTGGCCGCTTACAACACTCAACACCGGGGAGATCTCTATTTCTTGATGTTGAAGCGACC
>SKJB01000113.1 GCA_007116145.1 Limnochordia bacterium
CAGAGCCTAGAACCTGCAATTCATGGGGCATTGAGGCTTAAAACGTTAGATATTCTCCTTCTTGATTATACTTTATCTTTTCTTCATTATAGATCACTTCTCTAATTGTATCCTGGACACGGATCGTTATCTCTCCCTTGTCCTCGATACAATTTCCAGACGAACTTATCTCTAGTCGATTTTTATCCCATAGAATACCTATATTATCAAGCTTTTTACTCGCTTTCATCAAAACTTTTCCCTTATGCTCTAAATATCTAGCTGCGTAAAGTGATAGCATTTCTAGTTTTTCACATTTTGTTTGGATATAGACTGTCATCGCATCGGTTGCAAATTCTCCAAATTCTTTAATCTCCAATGTATCTTCATAGCTATGATAATAGTATCCCGTTGCCATATGGTTTGGCTCTTTAATAGAAACTTCGAAACAGGTTGCTGTAGTAAGGGGTACATGAAGAGGTATCCGATGAAGCTCTATTTTATTTTTATCCACTGTCCCACGAAAAGGATACAAGATGGTATCATAAGTACCATCACCATTCTCCTGTTTTCGATACGAAATATACTTATGGGGGTTACTTCCGATAAAACCATTTTCTATCCTACTGCTTATTTCATTTGCTTCCGCGGGAACAATTAGCAAATTAGACCCCTGTGTATATCTTGAATATGATTTTTTACTCTGTTCATCGATCACAATGTCCGCGTGAGAATCAAAGTGCCAGTTTTGATAATATTCATGTTCACCTGGGGGTACACTAGCATAATCAGAGACAATCCAAAAACCAGCTGCTTTTATAAATAGTACATTTCTGTGCTGTTTCATTATCTCGTTCTCCGACCACTCTTCCTGATGATAACCAGAAAATAAGTCAAAGAACGTATTACTAAGCATATTACCATTCGCTGCAAGTTTATCTGTATTTGTCGACCAGTTAACATAGACTGACTTTTTATCAACATCAACTACATTATGAGAACCTCGCCGTCTACGCTGCCAGTTTGAGATCTCCTCATCATTATAGCTTCTGTCTGAAGTATCAACCAGGAGTCTTCTACCATAGGCATGTAGAGTGATATGCAAATCATCATTATGACAATGCGTAGCATACGGCCGTACATTGCTAAATAAGAACAGAGCATCCATATCCCAGCTAGTTCTTTGGACAGCTAGTTTGCCATAGGGGAAATAAAGGGATGTCTGCGCAGGTGCTTTTCCTTCTACTCCTTTACTGCCAGCGTATAACAACTCCTGATCATCATACATTTGCCCTAATGTATGAAGCATCTTTAAGAGTCTTTCTGAACTCCGATAATGATCATCCCCATATTCCGTTAACCACCAGTTCGGTTCGAGACAATTCATAAAAAATCTCGCAAAAGCAATAAGTTTATTGTCAAACCCTACCGGTAACTCATACCCTTTTTCTTCACACAGATCCTTATAGAATAGTAGATGACTTAAAATGCTAACCGGATATCCATTTGTCGCCTCCACATAAGCACCGTCAGGCAGTATAAAGTTATTAACCATATAATCCATTCTTTTCTTGATTTCACTGTACCATCTTTCCCAGTCTTGATATTCTGGAAAATGTATTAAGACTAGTAACTGTCCTAACGTCTGATTCATACCCCAGTTATTTAAGCCGGCATGAGAATTCCAAAACGTATCAGCACTCATAAGGTATTCGACTTCCATCCAGAAGAATTTTATAATCTTGATACAGTTATCTGTATCCATAACATCACTGTTGCTCAGTACTCGAAACGCATTCGTCAACTGGTGTAAGCGGAAGCCACAGTTAAGGGATTGATTCCTACTGATCGTATGCTCATTATTAAGTTCTCCTCCGCCACATTGATCAATAAAACTAACTAACATCTCCATAAATCGTTTGAGGTATTGCGCATCACCAATTTTCTCATACTTCGCAATAAGCCCCATCTGGCGCCAGAATCTCATTAAAATGTTTAACCATTGATTATCAGCACCGTTTGGTTCTCTCCAATCAAAACTCTCCGTATTGCCCTGCCAGGAAAAAACCTTTATATTCGAATTTAACCAGGTCTTTTCTGTCTCCCTCACAACAGGTTGTTCAGACTCAAATACAATGAGTTTCATCTCTTGATCAGAATCATTTTTACCGTATAGCTTTAAGACAGCAGATGTTACTGCGCTATCAGCACTTAGATCATCCATTTCAAACTGCAGATAGGACCTCATATTATTATCATCCAACGGATAGCCCGAATCTCGTACACATAAATATTTATCCTTACCAAAGTTGTCTCCCTCATATTTCCCCGCTCTAATATAGGTGTCACTGCAAGCCTCATATCGCTTCACTTGCTGATCAACCGTGATCTCGAGGACAGGAGGATTAACCCCAGCTTCTCGACTATTGAATACTGTCAGATTTTCTCCTTTGTATCTCGCCATTAGCAGAAATGAAATTGATCGCATATTCTGAGAGAGTTTTGAGCAAATATAGCTATGGAGATCAACAAGGATAAAGTCTTCGTTTGCTGGTACACTGATAAGACAGATAGGGCAGATAACAGAATAGATACCATCACAGAAGGTATCAAGAGAAAGCGATGATACGTTTTCTTTCTTTGGTTCCTTCTTTGGTGCCTTCTTTGCTTCGTTTACAATTTTATTTTTGTAATATTTAGACAGTTCGTCTCTCGCTTCTTTATAGTTACCTACTTTAACATGATGCTCAACCTTTTTTAAGTCTGCATTATAATCATAGTTCATTTTACCTTTGAGATTCCAGGTAGAATTTGCTAAATCCCACCTCCCAAATAATTCTTCGTCCGTTAATTTACCTGTTAAATCCATATATAAACCACCCCTTTTTGCTTAGCGATAACATTACAGTTAACGATAAGGAAAGTTCCTTTATCACAGAGACAAGGAAGTCCTCATCTAGTCTTTTAGATGTTAAATTTATTGTAAAGGTATTGTTTTAGTTGATACCCATATTTTTCGTCGTTTAAGGCGAAGTCGACAAAAGCCTCGAAGTAAGAGCTCATGTTGCCGATGTCATAGCGTTTTTCATTGGCTGTAAGACTAACGGAATAGCCCCTGGTACCTTCTTTCAGTAATAAGCGGATGCCGTCGGTTAATTGGATTTCTCCACCTTTACCAGGAATGGTGCGATCTAAGGCATCAAAAATACTAGCTGGGAGGATATACCGGGCTGCAAATGCAAGAGTCGATGGTGTGGTTTTTGATGATGGTTTTTCGATTACATCCTCTATTTCTACCATCTTATCCGTAACAGGTCCTTTGGGTTTTACTATCCCATATTTAGATACATTCTCTAAAGATACGGATCTAGTTCCTAAGACAATGGATCCGGGATTGTCGTTATGGGTACACATCATCCGCGCTAGGAGAGGTTGTACTTCTTCCGAATGGATGATTGAGTCTCCAAGCGCAATGATAAACGGATCACCGTTGATAAAGTTTCGAGCGTGATTAATCGCATCTCCCAAGCCCGCTGCTCGACTTTGTCTTGTATAGAAGAATTGGATATTCATGTCTTCGTATTCGAGAGATTGGAGCAGTTCTTGTTGATCGCTTAGGTGGAGCATGTTGTTAAGTTCATTATCTTTATCGAAGTGATCTTCAATCGCCCGTTTTTTCTGTCCAGTGATAATTAAGATCTGTTCCACTCCAACGGATGCTAATTCTTCAACAATATATTGAATACAGGGTTTATTGGCTAAGGGTAGCATTTCCTTCGGTTGGGTCTTGGTTAGGGGTAACATTCTTGTTCCTAAACCTGCTGCTGGTATGACGGCCTTTTTAATCAATGATTACACCTACTTTGGTTAGTCTATTTCAATCCGCTGCTGCGTGGCACTCGTTTGGCAAGGCTAAAAACCTCCTATACATGCACACCATAGTAGGTTTTATACCACTCAACGAATTTACCGAGCCCTTCTTCTATGCTCGTGTTTGGTTTAAAATCAATGTCTCGTTCTAGATCCGATACGTCGGCATAAGTTTTTAGAACATCGCCTGGCTGCATGTCCATGTAGACTTTTTCGGCTGTTTTGCCTATATTGTCTTCCAAGACATTAATAAATTTCATTAGTTCTACGGGTTGATTATTTCCGATGTTATAGATCTTGTATGGGGCAAAGCTAGTACTTAATGAATCTTTGCTTTCATCCCAGTCTTCATTAGCGACTGGTGGCTTATCTATCAATCTATGGATGCCCGCGACAATGTCAGCTACATAGGTAAAGTCCCGTTGCATTTTACCGTGATTGAACACTTTAATTTGTCTGCCTTCAAGAATATCTTTGGTAAAGGAGAAATATGCCATATCTGGCCTGCCCCAGGGGCCATAGACGGTGAAAAACCGCAAGCCCGTGGTTGGGATATTATAGAGATGGCTGTAGGTATGGGCCATCAGTTCATTCGACTTTTTAGTGGCAGCATACAAGCTCACAGGATGATCGACATTGTGGTTGGTGGAAAACGGGGCAACCTTATTGCCACCATACACAGAGCTTGATGAAGCGTAGAGAAGGTGCTTAACCGGATGGTTTCGGCACGCTTCCAGAATATTCATAAAGCCCGTTAGATTTGAATCCAAGTAGGCATAGGGATTAGTAATAGAATACCTAACTCCAGCTTGGGCTGCTAAGTTGATGACACAATCTGGTCTGTCAGTCGTAAATATGGTATCTACAGCTGGCTTGTCCTGCAAATCAGCTTTATGGAATGTGAAATTTTGGTGTTTCTCTAAAATCGCCAACCGATCTTCCTTCAACTTTGGATCATAGTAATCATTCAGGTTATCGAGCCCAATGACTCGATACCCTTGATCGAGCAACAAGCTTGCTAAGTGAAAGCCGATGAATCCGGCAGCGCCGGTAATTAGCAGTCTAGCATTCATGGAAATTCCTCACTTTCAGGTAGGCAACTCCTACGTAAAGGATAACAGCATACTTCGGTTCTAGGATCTATTAGACAACAAACAGGCTAATACCTGCTAATTCTTACTAATAGTTTCAAAACCCACGTTTTTCGGCCCTTATCCCTTATATTTAGTCTCGGCTAAACAAGTCGCGAGTATAGACTTTTTCTGCCACGTCTTTAATATCGTCTATTAATCGATTGGCTACGATTACGTCACTAATTTGCTTGAATTCGTCTAGATCGTTTATGACTCTTGAGTGATAGAATTCTTTTTCCTTAAGCACTGGCTCATAAACGACTACTTCTACACCTTTGCCTTTGATGCGTTTCATTACTCCTTGGATGGCTGATTGTCTAAAGTTGTCGGAGTCTTTTTTCATGGTTAAGCGATAGATTCCAACTATTTTGGGACTGCGTTTTAGGATCATCTCGGCGATGTGGTCTTTCCTAGTACGATTGGCATCGACTATAGCTGCCATGATGTTATTGGGTACGTCGGCATAGTTAGCGAGTAGCTGCTTCGTATCTTTAGGTAAGCAGTATCCGCCATAGCCAAAAGAGGGATTGTTGTAGTGAACGCCAATTCGAGGATCAAGTCCGACTCCGTCGATAATTTGTTTGGTGTCTAATCCTCTTACTTCTCCATAGGAGTCTAGTTCGTTAAAGAAGGCGACTCGCATGGCTAGATAGGTGTTGGCAAATAGTTTAATCGCTTCTGCTTCGGTGGAGTAGGTATAGAGGATGGGGATGTCTTTTTTTATTGCCCCTTGCGCTAGGAGATTAGCAAATACTTCTGCTCTTCTAGATTGCTCTCCCACTACTATCCGAGAGGGATAGAGGTTGTCCCAGAGTGCTTTGCCTTCTCTTAAGAATTCAGGGGAGAAGATGATGTTGTCTGTCTCAAATTTTTCTTTAATTTTTTCTGTGTATCCGACTGGCACTGTGGATTTAATAACCATTACTGCATCTGAGTTAATGGACAATACGTTCGCTATTACTGCTTCTACAGTTCTGGTGTTAAAATAGTTTTTATCTGGATCGTAGTTCGTAGGTGTAGATATAATCACATAGTCTGCGTCTTTATATGCTTTGTAGATGTCGGTGGTTGCTACTAGATTTAGCTCCTTGGTAGCTAGGTAAGCTTCGATTTCTGAGTCTGCAATCGGTGATTTTCCATCATTAATTAGGTCAACCTTATCTTGAATGATGTCTATGGCAACAACTTCGTGGTTTTGAGCTAGAAGGATAGCATTAGATAATCCCACATATCCAACTCCCGCTATGGTAACCTTCATTTCATTTCTCCCTTCATCTCTAAAATCGATATCACGTTCTAGAAATAGCATGGATCTATGCGAGACCCCACTTAATTGTAGTTGTGCTCGTTGGTTGTTACTTCTATATACGTGTTTACTACACACAACAAGGGCATTCCTGCTAAGGTAAGATTAACCATGTTAGCACAACTGACGACGTAGACTCAATCAGCATAAGTATGGCAGTTGCTTCTGCAGCCAAGCTACACGCTTAGCGTATTGCACAAAAAAAATCTGGAAAAGACAACGTTTGTCTCCCAGATTCGTTTTGTATCTATCAGCTTGTATGCTTGTTGTGATAACGACTAATCTCACTGCTGAATAACTGGTTCCTTGTCATAAGCAACGTGTGCCCATACAAAAATTGGATTCGAAGATCGACCAAAACGCCTATAACGTAGCCGCCAACCGCCCTGATGGATGTTCTTATCCGTCTCATAATAGAGAGGAATTTCTATAGTCTTGCTAGGTTTTATAGTCATTTCATGGCTCGTCGTCATCCTTTTTCTGCCTGCTTTGTACAGCACTTCTTCGGCAAACCTGTTGACTAAAAAATATGATTTCCCTTCGGGATCAACAAGAACAAAATCCCTATAACGAACGGATACAGGTGTGTTATCCTTATTGACTAATGTGACGGTTATCTTGCGAACTTCTGGATACGGTTCAACCTCTTGCCCATCTATCTTTCGGGTAACATTAATGTCAAATCCATATTGCCCAAGATCGATTTTAGCTACATCGCTTACGTAGAAAGAAAACCCATCAGCTTCTCTTCCCCAAATAAAGTACCTATCATCTTCATACTCGCCTAAGGCTAAGCGAGAAGTGTATGTAACACCAAGTTCCTCATCATTAGAAACAACAAAAGCTACATCTGCATTGAACAGTGATTCCCCGCAGCCTGTAACAAGCAATGCTATCAAGATAATTAGCCCGAAAACAGGATATTTAGCCCGTTCCACATTGCCATAATACTCGCGCTGGTTTGGTAACAATGCTATGACGTCTCCCCACACCACAATCTATGCCCCTCTCTCCCAAAGAAGCTTGCCAACTTCAAATACTCTGTAACCACTCGCTTCAGATCTTCTCTATTCCTCCACCAATATCTCTCATTGAAGCTATCATATGTAGTCGGCGTTGAATGGATGGTTATTTCTCGGTCTAGATGTCTCAATGCGCGTTCAAAGATAAGCTTTGATCGAAGAGAATGATACTTTGACGTTACTAGTACAATAAGCACTTCCCGCTAGGATACGTACGTGTTCTTCTGGCACACCTAAGGATAATGCTACTTCTCTATTTGATCAACGATAGTAGGAATGGTCACTCCTCAATCTACTCACCCGTTGCTACCACACGCCTCTGTGCTTCTTCCCCTATATACTCCACCGTCACTCCACTAGCCCCTGGATCTAACTCTAAAAAGCACTCCGCCCCAGCGGCCAATAAGGCTTCCTTCGTTCGTTCAGGTTCATAACTCAAAGCAATAATTGTTCCACCGCCACCAGCTCCTGCTAATTTCGCTGCTTGGGCTCCGTTTGCCTTTGCGACTTTGATCATGTAACTATTTTGTTCGCCTGAGGATTGTAAACTATCTTGAATTTCATGGTTTATGTTCATCAGCCTGGCTAAGGTATCCCAATCGTTGTTGATAATGGCTTTTTTGCCTTCGCGGCTTATATCGATAATTTGTTTATAAGCATTAACGACTTCTGAATCCCCTTCTAACCATCGATCACGCAGAGGCTTATGAAATTGTCCAGAGTGATGTTTCACTCCTGTATGAGCTACTATTATGGGGATTTCGGTGACAAATTGCCCGATTGGTTCCACTGTTGCATATTGTTCCTTCTCAAGTTGCTTATAGTATTCCTTGCCGCGGAAATCCAGAAAATTTAAACCACCGAAGGTTGTCATATAAGCGTCTTGGTACCCACAGTGACATTTCATGTAGTTGAGTTCAATGATCCGGTTTAACTCAGCTAGATGGTACGAATGGTATCTTTGTCCCGCATAAGCAGTAATAGCAGATAAAACTGCCGCAAGTACCGCAGTGGATCCCGCTAAGCCTGCTTGTTCTGGTATGGTGGTTGTGGTTGTGATCTTGGCTTTGAGATGATAGAGTTTAAAATATCGCAAGATACACCGAACGATGTCGAAGTAGTCTCCTTGATTATTAAAATCGTTCTCCCATTTTAATGTGGTTTGACCAAAGCGGTTTTCAATTATGAGTTGGTCCGCTGGTTCGATGGTGACTTCGGCCCGTTCTTTAATAGAGCAGCAGACTAAAGACCCACCATATCCATCGGTTGGGTTGCCAATAAGTCCTGCTCGACCTGGTGCTGTTACTCGAATCATGTTGCACCGTTACAAGAAACTTATAAAAATCTACTGTTATCCGTAAAGTCATTCGATGTATAGAATCAACGAATACGTTGGGTATTCGTTGGTGAACGTTACGAATATCACTTTCACGTTTTATAAGCCGTTTACTCTTGTAGCGGTTTTCACCTCCTTCGTTTTTCATAGCGTCGTAGTATCGACTAGCACATGTTAACATCCATAATGATGTATTGAATTCAGGGTTTATGGCTTATGTACCTATCTACTGCAAATAGCAAGGATATTCCTGCTAAGATAAGAAAAACTAGAGAAAGATTAATATAAGCTCGTAAGCATGACCAACGGATCCGTTGGTCATGCTTGTGTCCTGATTACACTAACGTGCGTCGAAAATGTAACTTTTCGAGCAGGTTCCTAGGTTAGGTTATCAAGTGTTTCTTCTACTGTATTTTTTACACTTAGTTTCCTAAGTGCTTCGAGTATAATCGGTTCCGTAATATGCTGTTTGAGATCCGTAATCTCTTTCATTTCTAAACCACAGGGGGCTGGGATGTGTCTATACCCATACGATCTACATTTGATGCATTCTTCAACTTGAGACTTCGATTGACATAGTTCGTGTAATTGCATGATATCTCCTCTCTCCACTTTGGCGCGTCAAAGCCAAGGCGGAGACTATTACGCCCTGGGCATGTTAGTACAATTATTCGACACAGTGTTCTCAATTCCTCTTTTTTTATGCTAATTGAAAAAAGCAGCTATATAGTTTAATTTTATTAAATTCTGCAAAATCGCATTTTTCGGCCCTCGCGGTAAGAAAGCAAGGCCATGAACTAAAACTGCAATTTCTCCAGAGCTAAAGGCATTCCATTCATCTCGTTGGTTGACAGGAGCTGGGTGTACAACTTGATCGACATTATTCCAGTCATAGATATAATTGAGAGCCTCTAATCCCACCGCGTCCCCTAGAGAAAATCGAAAACCCCGCTCTTCTTTGCTTACTTGTGCCGCTGATGCGCAAAGAAAATACTTTTTCGATTTAGCAACGGCTCATCGTATTTGATTGTGATGACTAGCTCCTCCGTTGCAGCGAGAAGGATAACTATCAGTACAATCCATATTGCAATGCCATCATGGATATAGAGCAACATTAAAGGCATGAGGTATATTACAAGACCTGCAAGTTTATAATGAATAAGCAAATGGATGTGATCCTTATCTACTTCCATTTCAACGATTCTAAAATGATACCTATTGGCTATATCATACATGAGTTGTTTAATGTCATTTCCAAGTGGGAGTAACAAC
>SKJB01000005.1 GCA_007116145.1 Limnochordia bacterium
AAAGGCTTGTATATGTTGAGATACGACGATCGGTTGATTTTTGATACCGGATAGAGGAAGGTAACTGAATAAACTGTGTAATAGTATGGGGTAAGGGGAAGATCTAGCCAAAATCGGAATTGGCGGTACACTTGAAGGTTTATTTCGTGATTTTGAAGAAAGGTTGGCGGAATAGAGGTAGAAGCTAGATTGCTCTATAGGCATGGGCTAGTTCATGGTATACGACATAGGCAAACATTTGAGAAAATGCCTTTTCTGCGGACATTCTCCTGCTAGGTGCTACCGTCTCTGCACGATGTTTGATGCGTTCGGGACACAAAAAAATTGCTGGATTTCCTGAGGTCAATTGGGTAGTAGTATACTGGTTAATTACATCGATATGCGCACGCTCTAACCTCGCTATATATAGTCCGTCTGCCACGAATAAACCATCACGAAGACACTCTATGCGACTCCAGAATTCCCTTTCAATGGGATCCCAATAGTCAGTGTCCGAATGTGCACTTAGGGCTCCCGAGTAAATAAGTTTGTCATTTGCTGATGCAGATGTGTATGACTATAAAGGTCGAATACAGTAGTGATTCCACTGCGATTAGCAGCCGATAAATCGCCGTCAAATGCGTTATCAATTTTTAAAACGAATAAGAGCTAGAAGAATGGCTTAAATAGTTGTAAGTGGGGCTAAATCTCACTCGAGTGTGGTGCTCATGCCCACCTCTTTGCTTCCTCAGGCCGATTGAGACGCGAGCAACTGCTCCCGCCTATGCCTTCGAGCGGCGTCTTGGAGGGATCGTCTTATGTCACCTCTTACGCATCGAACCAACTGTTTGAAATTGTGAGCTAAAGTCTTCAGTCCAAATACAGTTCGACATTTGTTTTCGCCACGCACCGCTAATTTGTCGGCACCGTGTGCACGTTTCATCGCCGAATTCGTTCCTTCCGTTGCAGCTCGCTTGCTTGTGTTAATACGATGTTGGTCTTTATCTAGAATTTGTTTTCTGGTTTCAGCAGCTATTCGCTGTTTCCGACTGATTGTTATGGTTGCAGCCTGCCTTTTCGGTTGTGTAGGGCACGAATGCTTTGCCTTACATTTGTTGCATACTTCGATATTAAAGTGGGCCAGGATTTTACCATTCTCTGGATTATGGAACGATAGCTCGCTGGGGTGACCAGCTGGACAATGCGTTACCTTGTCTTCTTCAAAGGTGAAATCACTAATGGGAATTTTACTAGATTCTTTACCAGTCATATTTGTGTAATACATGGACACATTATTGACACTAGCAGTATTATGTACCTCTTCTCCAGAGTAACCACCGTCTACATACAGCTCCTTAGTTCCATATGTTTTGGATAAGCGCGGTATGGATTCGTGAGCCATAGTTGTATCAGCTACGTTATTCTTCTCAAACGTGTAGTCGGTTACTATTTGAACTGGGTTTTCATCAGCGCATGTTTCAGCCAAATTGGCCACGTAGCCAACGTGAACCTCATCACCTTTCTTTCGGCAAGTAGCATCGGGATCATAGGCAGACTGTAAGTTATTCGATGTTTTTCCTTTTTGGTTCTTCTTTGCCGCCCAGCTCTTGGTTTCAGAATCGTATTCTGCCTGCTCGAGTAGGAATCTGGCTAATAGCTGAAGTTCCTCTCGTTGCTCAAGGTCCTTGTTGTTGGACGCAACAACCGTTAATTCAGCACATAATTGGAGGAGCTCATGCAAACGACCCGAAATCTCCCGAGCTTTGACCCGGTACAGAAGGTTTTTCTTAAATTCCGGTTTAGTAACCTCCATTAGTTCTGTTGAAAGGATCTCAACTGGACACGCCTTCACAGCCTGATACAATACGTCGTAAGCAAGCGACAAACGCCCCGCCCGACGTATGTTGGACATAATCTGGGTGGAATCCATGCGCATCTCCTCTGTAGATAAATGGAGAAAGTCCGCGAAGTGCTGTGAGATAGACTGAAATTACTGGTAGATAAGGTCATCTTGGCCTCGATGTTCTAATGCATACGTGTAAAGTCGTTGACGAAATTCATATAAAGTACGCTCCGCTACAGGACATTCACCGATATCTCGAATACCTAACGCCCATTTGACTTGGATGTTAAAGTAGAAGTCCTCGAGGAGCTCTTCGTCAGTGGAGTCCCTAAAGTGCTTAATAATCTCTAGACCTACTAGAATGTTTACAGGGAAGTTAGGACGCCCCCAATTCTCTGAGTATAGTACCGAGAAAGGCTCTTCGTTAATTTGGCAAAAAACATGTTCATAAAATAGGGGTGCCCAGGAGTTTTCTAACCGACGACGAATTCGCTCGTCCATTCCTGTCGTTGCATTAAAAAGCTCTAACTGTTTATGATCATCATTTTTGCGAAACATGGAAACGCCTCCAGGTCAATTAAGTCTATTTTACGCAGGATATCGCTGTTTTTCTCTATATTACTTCGATATACAACTTAAGAAATCCTGCCAAATCTTTCCTGGAATTGCCTTTTTTAAGGACTTTTTGCAGTGGAATCCCTGTTAGATTAAATTAAGATACTCATTTTGACAGGGAACACGGACAGTATAATCGAATTATACTTATAATAGTT
>SKJB01000052.1 GCA_007116145.1 Limnochordia bacterium
GTCTATTGGAGCAATTTTCATTTTTTCCCCCTGTCCTCAATTTACAGCTTAAGGAAGGCCGAGCCCGAGATCAAGGTCCGAAAGCATTCCTCAAAGCCTCTGAGAGGAATCTCGACCCCCGCCCAGACCTTAGTCTAGCTGACCTAACTCCCGATCTCGCATAACCGCTTTTTCAAAGCTAATTCTCAGCAGGCGCTCAATTTCACACTCCCGAATGGAGTCCAAACCTGCAGCAGTCTCTCCTTTCTTAGAAACCACTTTGTTCTGCAGCTCCTCGAGAGAAGTTCGAGATTTATCAACGGCGAGCAGGGCCGCACCTAAAAAGGTTTCCACCGTCATTTGCCGAGCTTCCGCTGGGGAAAAGTCATGATCCAAAAGCCAGTCCTGCCAGTACTCCATCAACTCATAGACAAAGCCCACTCCACTGGAACAGGCGACCGTGAGAGCTTCAAAAGGCTCCCCCTCTTCCACAAAAATGACCTGACCTAGGGGAGAAAAAAGCTGCTGGGTCAGGCTTTTCAGCCAAGGCGCCTCCCCCGCCACGGCGCAGCCCACCACTGAGTGTCGGATGCTCACCGCTGCATTGGGCATCACCCGAACAAATTGAGTTACATTCGGGATAAGCTTTTTTAAGGAGGCTAAACTGACTCCGGCGGCTAAGCTGACCACCACATGTTGGGGCTCAAAACTGGAAGAGATGGGTTCAATGGCCTGGCTTAAGTCTTGAGGCTTTAAGCCCAAAACAATGATCTCACAAGCCCCCAAAAGCTCTTCATTCTGACTCACTTTATGCACTCCGGTCTGCTCGACCAGTCGGTCCAATTTCCCTGGAGAGCGATTACTCACCCAAATCTGTTGAGGCTGCAAAGTCTGCGTTTCCAATAGAGCCTTGATAATGGCCTGGTTCATATGTCCAGCCCCTAAAAAACCATAGCTTTTCAAATTCAACTCCTTGTTCTGTCTCCCAGCAACTGCCTTCCTAAACGAATGAAAGTGGCCCCCTCTTCGATGGCCACTCCATAGTCTTGGCTGGTCCCCATGGACAAATGGGGGAGCTTGACTCCAAGATGCTGCTCCAGCTCTCGTCTTAAAGTGGCCAGTTGACGAAAGTAGGGGCGAGATTTTTCCCCATCTTCCTGAAAGGGTGGCATGGTCATGAGTCCCTCCAGTTGAAGGTGGGGGGATTTTTGCACTCTTGAGGCTAGAGCACTGAGATCCTCTACAGTGCAACCTGACTTGGAGGCCTCCCCTCCGAGCCTAACTTCTATCAGAACTTTTTGTAGGACTGGAGAAGTTTTCATGGCCCCTTTTTCCAACTCCTCCACCAAACTCATTCGATCAAGGGAATGAATCCACTGAAATCGCCCAATGATTTTTTTGACTTTGTTGCTCTGCAGGTGACCAATAAAGTGCCATTCCAGCTTCTGGTCAACCAGAGCTTCTTGTTTACCCACAGCCTCCTGCACGTAATTTTCAGCAAAGGCCAGCAAGCCAACATCTGCTGCCTCGCGAATGACATCAGGAGATTGCCCCTTACTGACCGCCACAACCTGAACCTGATGGCTCCAGGAATCAGGACGCCTTTGGAGAGCTTTCTCAATCTCCCTTTGTATCCTTGCCCATCTTTCGGCGACGGACTCTCCACTCTTTTTCATCTAAAACTCTCTCCAACAACTCCATAGGTAAGCCCACCACATTACTCAAGGATCCTTCGATGGACTCGACAAAGGCCCGTCCCACTCCCTGTATGGCATAGGCTCCCGCCTTGTCCGTGGACTCCCCCGTGGCAATATAGTCGGTGATTTGCTGTTCACTAAGTGGCTTGAAAGTGACATCTGTCGTTTCCACCTGGCAAAAGCGATCTCCCGATGGGCCATGAAGAAGGCAGAGGGCTGTTTTGACTTGATGCTTTTGCCCAGACAAAAGACTTAAAAACTCTCGAGCCTGTTCAGAATTTTCAGGCTTTCCCAGAACCCGACCTGCAAAGACCACCACCGTATCCGCAGATAAAAATAAATAATCCTTAAAATTCAAATTCTTAACGCTTTGCACAAATAAGTCTAACTTTCTCTGAGCCACCCGACAAAGGGCCTCCTCGAGATTCAAGTTTTTTTCAATTATTTCCGATACTTTTAAAGAATCCACAAGGATTTCATATCCCGCCTCTGTGAGGAGTTGTGATCGGCGAGGAGACTGAGAGACCAAATGGATTTGCAGCATAATAGAGTTAGAACACAAGAGAGTGGCAGATGTTAAGCTTTGAATTTATATTACTGATCAGTGCCCTGGCTTTAGCAGCGCTGAGCGTCTATCTGTTCACGACCTCTGTTTTCACCAATGATGCGGACAGTGAAGCCCTGGCCTGGGCCTCTGGGGATGAACCTCAAAAGTCCAAGTCCCCCATCATCAATTTTTCTCGAACTCTGGTTCATAATTTTACTCTCCAGCACGCCCTTCGAATTCAAAGCCCGCGGTATAGAGCCCAAGTTCAAAAGCGAATTCTCACTGCTGGGCTCAGTCAAGAGCTCAATGTGGATGAA
>SKJB01000146.1 GCA_007116145.1 Limnochordia bacterium
AATCATGTTCACTTACAGCTTGAGACTACAGATGTTCATATCAGCCATATGATGCAGCGTGTAAATATGATGTATGTGATATATTTCAATGCAAAGTATAACTTTGTCGGACATCTTTTCCAAGGTAGATATAGAGCTGAGTTAATCACAACAGATTCCTATGCTATAGAGATAAGCAAATATATTCACCTCAATCCAGTAAGTGCTAATATCGTCGAGTTTCCGATTGAGTATGCGTGGAGCAGTTATGGGAATTATTTAGGTTTAAAACAAGATCAACTAGTTTCTGCGGAAAGTATTCTAGGGTACTTTTCTGGTAATCGCTCAAAAATGTACCAGCATTTTGTGGAAAGGAACCTGGGGTTTTAATCTCAGATATGAGCTAGATCTTAACGAATTTTGTAGTTAATGTAAATCTAACCCTGATTACTCCTCTCGTTGCAAATTATGCTTAATTCATAGCTAGTTCGGTAGGGGTTAGACATCGTGAATGTCCTTCTATGATTGCCTTTGTACTGGACTTATTGTAAGTCAAGTGGCTGTGAGCTGTGTCGGCGTGTTAGGTATCAACCCTGATGCGAGATTCGAACTCCAAAGTACGAAATACGGTCACTAGATGTGGGAGAGTTCTACGGCGTCAAATCTAAGCAAAGACATTTCCAGTGATTATGTGATATAATTATGTTAATTATCTGTGGACCGCGGAAAGGGGATTATTATGGACCTAAATGACAAGATTATAGGGGAAATCAGGCAACTCGGCCACAAGCACATGGTGGAGAAGGTTATATTGTTTGGTTCTCGAAGCCGTTCAGACAACCATCCTAGTAGTGACATAGATCTCGCTATATACCCTACCGCCTCCACAAAAGAGTGGCTCCTGGAAAGTGATCTCGATGAGCTAGATACATTGCTAAAAATTGATCACGTGTTTATCTCAATGCATACCGACAAAGCTCTAATTACCAACATTGAAAGGGAAGGGGTTGTGATTTATGGGCGACCTTCACAGTAAGCTAGGAAATTATAGTAAAGCAATAGGTAAGCTTGTTGAAGGAGTACAGAGGTACGACGGTGCGGATGATTTGGCCCGCGATGGCCTAATTCAGCGCTTTGAATTTACTTTCGAGTTAGCTTGGAAAACCCTTAAGGCTGTGTTTGAAGACGAGGGGTTAATTGGTCTTAATTCGCCAAAGAGCGTGTTGCGAGAAGCTTATGCAGCTCAAATTATTGAAGATGAGGAGCTCTGGTTGGCAATTTTACAGGACCGGAATCGCATGGCACACATTTATAACGAGGCGATCGCCATATTGGTTGCCAATAACATTAAGGGTCAGTATGTGGACGAACTAGCCAGGTTGGAAAATGTACTAACGAACAGGATCGGTGATCTAGGCCCCCAATAGTTTGCTTCTATTGGTGGTGGTATATAAATGGACGAGAAGGCAAAAATGCGTCTAAGGTGCCTGGCCCCAATAATCGGCAAATTTCCGCAATAGTATATAATTGATTTTCTGCAGATGAAATCGACTTAACAGGCTAAATACCTTTATCCACTTAACAACTAATCGAAGATCAGACTTTGAAATACAATAAAAACGAGTATAATAGGTCCATTTTTCGAAGTTGATGCAGAATTTTGTTGCGGATATCGCACCAGTATTCCTGGTCATCAATTATACAGCCCAGAACTAATGCTCGGGATCGCTTCTTGCGAATTTCATCTATGGTGCTAGGCTTGGTGAACGGGTGGTCACATTACAATAATATCTAATGGGAACTTTGTGCGTAAAGTCTTTATAGGTCTGTTTTATCTGGAAAGCATTCCTGCAATTCTGTTGCTTGAAGCAATTGTAAGCATAACGGCTGTTGTAACACAAAATACGCGCTAGATCTTAACGAATTTCGTAATTTTAGCGTAATTCTAAACCTGTCAAATCCTCTCGTTGACGAATTATACCTCTTAGGTAGCTGGTTCAGTAGGGGTCAGACACCGTGTGTGTCTTTCTGTGATTGTCTTTATACTGGACTTATTGAAAGTTTAGTGGTTATGTGGTGTGTCGGTGCGATAAGGTATCAGACCCCGGTGCGAGAGTCGAATTCTTAAGAGAGATAGATAGGGTGACTGATCAGCGTGTTTAATTGAGTGATGTAAAAAGCAGACTAAAACGTATTCTTAAGAATTAACAGGAATTAACAGTTTGTTGTCGAATTAGTATATTGTTTTGTTTTATTCCGTAAGGGAACATGCATGAAGGGTGAAGCACGGTTTTGGGGTCTAAGCCGTGCTTTGCTTGCGTTTAAAAATAAGTAAGTATTTGAGAGTTCTACGAGTTGTATGTATAGTGCATGCCAGACAGTGTACGAGAACTGGGTTGCTGATATCGTTGAGGGATCCATAAACTCATAGAAGGCCTGGGAGGCTGGTGCAAAAGGGCATCTATAATGGGTACTCGAGTCCCTCTTATAGCTTTAAAGCCAGCTATAAGAGGGATCGTGATGTACCCATTGTAAGATATAATGAGTTTTGCACCAGCCA
>SKJB01000104.1 GCA_007116145.1 Limnochordia bacterium
AGGTATAATTATACTTGACAAGTACCACCGATATTAGGTATAATCATGTTTGTATGAAATATGGATCATTAGCTCAGTTGGTAGAGCACCTGACTCTTAATCAGGGTGTCCACGGTTCGAGCCCGTGATGATCCACCATAATATTACCAGCTAGAGACCACTTTGGTGGTCTCTTTTTGTGCGACAGGCAGTCGCACTGTGAATTGATAAATTCACAGCTTTCATTAGGTAAGCGCCGAGGTTTGGTTCTTACAGGTATTTCTTCAATTCCCAGGTATGGATTTCTTCATTATATTGCCGCCATTCATTTTTCTTGGCAGTGAGATACATATTAAAAATATGATCACCGAGGGCTTCTCGCATGAGAGTACTGTTTTCTAGTTCCTCTAGTGCTTCCCCAAGACTACTGGGAAACTCTTCAATATTAGAGAACTCTTTTTTCTTGTAATCGACATCATAGCTACAACCATCGAAACACTTTGGCGGTTCAATTTTATTTTTAATCCCTGCTAAACCTGCAGACAATACCGCAGCAAGAGCCAGGTAGTGATTAGCTGTGGGATCGGGATTGCGCAGTTCCACTCGCGTAGCCATTCTTTTAGCTGCGGGAATTCGAATTAAAGGACTTCGATCAGCGGCTCCCCAAGAGATATGTGTTGGTGCTTCATACCCTTTCACAAAACGCTTATAAGAATTCACACTAGCATTGGTGATCGCCGCAAACTGTCGTGCATATTTAATTAATCCACCAATATAGTAATAAGCCTCTTGACTTAGGCCTAGCTCATCACTGTCACTACAGAAGATGTTCTTACCATCTTTCATTAATGATTGATTGAGATGCATGCAGGTTCCATGGGCTTCCTTAATGGGTTTTGGCATAAAGGTTGCATGTAGACCATGGGATTTAGCAATCGTTTTTACCACCAATTTAAATGTAGAGACGTTGTCAGCAGTAGCTAACGCACCATCATATTTAAAGTCTATCTCATGTTGCCCTGGGGCGCATTCATGATGAGAAGCCTCTATGTTGAAGCCTAATTCTTCTAGCGTTAAGCACATATCTTCTCTTGCGTCTTCCCCAAGGTCGTTGGGTGCTAGGTCAAAATAGCCAGCTTCGTCATGGGTTTTGGTTGTAGGATCTCCGTTATCATTCGTTTGAAAGAGAAAAAACTCCACTTCTGGGCCAACACAAAACTCATATCCATATTCCTCTAACTCTTCTAGTACTTTTTTTAGCACATAGCGAGGGCACCCTTCAAAGGGTGTACCGTCTGGGTTATACACATCGCAGATCATTCGAGCTGTGCTACCCCGCTTGTTGGTACGCCAAGGAAAAATCTTAAACGTTGTCGGGTCTGGTGCTAGATACATATCCGATTCGTCCACACTTGTGAAACCACGGATCGATGAGCCATCAAACATGATCTCATTATTTAAGGCTTCATCTAATTTTCGAGGAGTAATGGCAATGTTCTTCAATCGACCAAATACATCGGTAAACTGCAACTGAATAAACTTGACATTTTCCTTTTTTACTATCCTTTTTACATCATCACTGCTTAAATCCACATCCACAAAAATTTCAACTCCTATTATTTTTTTCGGCACTCCCTTAAGAAACTGGGACTGCCTGAAAACAAGAGTAATCATATCACAACCTCGATCTGGCCGCAATTTCCCTGGCTATGCCTACGAACGCCTGCCCATAGCTGTAGAGCGCTGCGCTACCTTGAGCCATCTAAGCCGAACGATCCTGAGCAAATCCTTCGTGTGGGAGTACCAGCGCTTCTTTCAATGGTCTAATACCCGTAGAATGTAACCAAGTCCCAACCCCCAGATAACACCACCGACGTGGTTATGTATTACTGTTTGCGAATGTGTTGCAGCGAGATGGGGTACTGCGAAGAGCACCGGAATCGCATGGGTAAAAAACCCAACAACATAACCAAATATAACAGCTTTTCCTATGTGTCCTCGAGAAGTTACTTTTGGAATTAGATAAGAGAATACGATTCCCAAGAATCCTAACCAGAGTAGGTGAGCAATCTGAGCGTACACCACCTGAAAAAGGGTTTCTGGTAGACTGCCATATATGATTACCCCTGCCCAATCAAGGAAACGCAAATTTCCCAAACCAAGGTAGTAGGCGCCATGACCCCAAATAATCATGGGAACACCCGCTACCATGCCAGCCGTTAATCCTCGATAAAATCTATCCATGGGTCTGCCTCCTGTAAACTTAGTCCTTATTAATCTATCCATCCATTACCTTGAATAAACATCCTAATAACGCAATTATCGCGAGGTATTACGTTCATGTTGCATAGTGTCGTCATGAAGAGTTCTAGTTGGCATTAGGAAAATTTACCGTGATCGAGTGAGACATACTATATGGCTTTGACGGAAAGATTATAGACATAAGGTACCCCGCTGTCGTTAAGATCGGGTGTGTCTCTCGACTAACAGGCAGCAAGAAGCAGTTGCCCACCGCACCCATCTTTAAGTCACTACTTTTTGTTACATCCCGTTCACCCATGTGATGCCAGGTAACTACGTCGTATTCGAGGAGGAAGACAAATATGGATATTTCTATTTTCAAAAAATCTACAGGTGGCCAAGAACTGTTGGATGTTTCCACCACGTATAATCTATGGAATCTGCTAAGAGCTAGGTACGATAGTATTGAGTCTACTCAAATGCTCAAGAATTTTATCCATGATCGGGATCTTGATTATATTTTAGGCACTTTGCTAAAAGATTTCCATACACAGAGCGAGCTGCTCGAAAAAGAGGCTAAAAAATTTAAGGTAAAAGTTCCCACAAGACCCGCTATTGACATAAGGACTTCGACTCGAATTGATGAGATTACGGATAAATTTATCTATAAGAGGGCAACCGCTGATATGATAGCCGAACTACTATCTTTGAACTCTGCGGTGCGAACTACTCTTTCTAACGATAACATGCGCAGTTTATTTAAGGGATTTCTATTTTCCCACTTAGACGGCCTGGAACTACTTCATAAGTATGGCAAGCTGAAAGGGTGGGAAGAGATAGCCCCTGCATACAAGACCGCAAAGCCAGGAGAGAAGGAACTCCTATCTACAGGGGAAGCGTTCTATGTGTGGCGCAATATAAATGACAGGTACATCCAGAGCCAATTATCCGAATTATTCCTGGGGTTTGCCCACGATCCAGAATTTGTCGCACTACTAACGTTAGGGTTAAAAAGCCTCAATAAGCAGATAAAAGCAATGGAAAACCAAGCGTTAATGTATGAGGTGCAGCTGCCCCAAAGACCTCCAGCAACACTAGCAACTCCCATTGACCCCGAGAACCTAGAGGATCGGTTTATGTACCAGATACTTTATAAAGGTATAGATGATTCTGTGGACATGCATATAAGAGCTGTCCTAGATACCCAACGGAATGATGCTTTACGCACGCTCTTTCTCGATTTTTATAAGCAAGAATTATTAACCGCTGACAGGTTTATTCGATATGGAAAACTGAAGGGATGGGCACTAGTACCACCAATCTATGTTGAACCTGCCTAGAGTTTTCGTTGACAAATCAAATTCTAACTTATATAATTGACAAAGTGAGTTATGAGTGTTCCGTATAGTTCATCGCTTCGATGATTTTTCGAGTTTACTTCTAGCTGAATGAACAATGTATTAGGAGGTTTTCTGTTAATGAGTACTTTAACACATGATGAAGAATTTGTTTTTCTGGAAAAAGATGGTTTACTAGCTATTGAGATAGAATCTGCTCCTTTAGCTGGAGAATGGGCTTTTGAGACAGCCCTAACAGGTTATACAGGAAAAGGGTATTATACTTGGAAGGGACCCAACCTCTTTACTACACCTGGTCAGGGGATTCTTACCTATAAGTTTTATGTAACGAATCCAGGAGAGTATAAGTTATTTATCTATAATCGCCATGACCATCCCGATAGAACAGAGAATAATGATGCGTGGATAAAAGTCAATAATGCAAAGTGGTTAAAAACGTATTCATCGGAGAATTGCGAATGGACCTGGCAGACAAAATATGAGTTTAGTCATGGTAATAGAGGCCATGCCGTAAACACCCTAGAAGAAGGATTAAACGTTATTCAAATAAGCGGACGATCCACAGATTTTAGTATCGCTCGCCTTGTATTCTGTCAAGATGCCGATAAAGGCATGGATCTTAGTGTAGAAGAGTCTCCAAGAGTTAAAGTGTCAGATCTGAAGAAATAGCATGTTTAGTCCGGTTGGGCCATTGAAGAGAGTCTTTTGTAGAGAAAATCTACAGAGGACTCTCTATTTAGCTATAGACGGGCTCGTAAACAGCAGGAGCCAGCATCTGTGACTGAGCGGTCACAGATGCTGGCTTTTTTCTTTGGGTTAACTAATCGCAAAACGCCACGGAGGTGATGCTGACGGAGAGTATGGAAGACTACTTGGTGTTACTTGATGCCCCAGTCGCCATTAATCGAGGGAAATCCATGAAGGGGTATGCAAGTCGCAACACGAATAGTATAATTAGAGAAGATGATTGTTATGATTGTTAATAGAATGAGGAGCATGGTCTATGGAGGCAAAAAGTACGCTAAACGCAGAGTTTAAGAATGCATTGCTTAGCATTGATAGAATTGGAGCTGCCGAGATTTTTCGGCAAGGTCTTTGTGCAGAAACTATACTTCAACGAATTGACGATCTAATTGTCGTATCTTTGGAACAAATTGGCGAAGGCTTTGAGCGTCAGGTTTATTCCCTTGCCCAAGTTTATATGAGTGCAATTCTATGTGAGGAGTTGTTAGACACATATTTGCCTAAAATGGTCAAGCCAAAAGCATTGCCGACAGTAGCAATTGGCGTGCTCTTGGACCATCACACCCTGGGAAAGAGGATAGTGTATGCTATACTGCGATCGAACGGTTACGAACCTATCGACTTGGGGCAAGGTTTGAGTGTGGATGAGCTCGTGGAAGGGGCCATAAGGAGTCAAGCGGAGGTACTCCTTATATCGACATTGCTGCTGCCTTCTGCTTTAAAAATCCGCGCAGTCCGCACTAGGCTCGATGAGCAGGGTGTGTCTATGAAAATTATTGCAGGTGGAGCTCCTTTTAGGATGGATAGTCAATTGTGGAAAACTGTAAAAGCGGATGGGAGTGGCGCATCTGCAACGGATGTCATAGGCATTATTGAAAGAGTGGTGCAATCATCATGAACGAACAAATGACGTCGTTAGAGCGGACCCTAGCAGCGATTAACCATCAAGAGCCCGATCGGGTTCCGCTATTTTTGCTCTTATCACTATATGGAGCAAAGGAACTTGGTATGACACCTAAAGACTATTTTGCAGAGGCTCAAAATATTGTGGCTGCACAGTTAAGGATGAAGGAGAAGTATCGTAATGATTGCATTTATACATTTTTCTATGCAGCCATTGAGGTCGAGGCCTTTGGAGGAGAAGTGATTTTTGTGGAGGATGGACCTCCGATAGCTGGATCCCCATTTATTACCTCGTACCAGGATATTGCGAGGATGGAAGTTCCGGATATTCAAGCTACCAGTTGTTTGGCTCGTGTGCTTGACGCTACACGTCAGTTAAAGCAGAGGGTGACGAATACAGCGCCGATCATTGGGGTTGTGATGTCACCGTATTCTTTGCCGATAATGCAGATGGGTTTTGAAAAGTATCTTGAGCTGCTCTACTTCCATCCCGATCACTTTCACTGTCTGATGAAGAAAAATCAGGCGTTTTGTCTAGCGTGGGCAAATGCCCAAATTGCAGCGGGAGCTACTGCTATTTGCTATTTTAATCCGTTGGCTTCGCCCAATATGATTGAGAAGGAAACGTACTTGGCGACAGGTTATCCGATTGATTGTGCCACTTTACCACAGATTATGGGACCTACGGCGACTCATTTGGCTTCAGGAATAGCATTGCCCCTTCTGGACGAAATTGCTAACACAGGAACAAAGGTGGTAGGAGTCGGTCATCAGGAGGATCTAAGTGGCCTGAAGCATGCATCGGCTGGCCGACTATGCGTATTAGGTAACTTAAATGGGATTGAAATGGTGAAGTGGAGTCGAGAACAGGTTCATGAAGAGGTGCGAAAGACGATACGAGCAGCGGGTAAGGGGGGCGGATTAATCGTATCTGATGGGCATGGAGAGATACCGTTGCAAGTTCCTGAGCAGGTACTCCTTGAGATATCTGAAGCAGTACGTCTCTATGGTACCTACCCGCTAGATAGGATTCAGTGCAATGGATAAACGAAATGGAGTAGGTAGTGAGAACCTTTTGACGCAGGATACGACGGACACTCCGGAAGCAAAAATGCAGTCTGCTGAGTATGCAGCCATTCTAGATATAATCGGTAAAATAGCCACAAAGAAGAATAAGACTGAAGTCATTGCGGGAATCAGAGAAATCTTTACAGTGATCATGGGATCGAACGAGTTTTTGTTTCATAGCGGCAAATCGGCTATTGGGCGCTTACCGGATGGTATAAAGCGTTGGCTCAAGGAAGGAAAAAAGAGTAGCTCTTTTCTCAAAGGCGGAGATCGGTTTTATGTGGCTCTGAATCAAGACGGTAGACGAAGTGGGGTCATCGAAGCAGGCGGATTCGCTTTTCCGCAATATATTGATCGATATTTGAATTTTGCTATTAGCATATCTCCGGTACTGTCTTTGGTGTTATCCAATATCGAACGTTATGAGATGCTTGAGAGAAACAGAGCGGAGCGGGATAGACTGTATGTTGCCTTAGACGCAGAAATGCGAAATGCTAAGGAAGCACATAAACGTTTAGTGCAACAGCGGTTGCCTGTGGTCCAAGGGATATCCATAGCATCAACACACGAACCAGCAACCTACATCGGTGGAGATTTTTATGGGGTGATCCAAAAAGGAAAGCTGCTAATTCTCTATGTATCGGATATTACAGGTCATGGCCTTGAAGGGACGATGTTTAGTTTGTTCGTCAAAGGTTGTATCGAATCGTATATAGAATTAGTGTCAGAATCAGAGATTTCGCCAGACAAGGTATTAGGATACCTTGATCAACAGGTACATAAAGGTGAATATCCAAGCGAGTATGCAGTGGCTGTGTTTCTCATGATTATAAACCTAGCGACGAAAGAATTGGTCTTTTCCGCTGCAGGGTTCCAGAATCCTCCTGTTTTCGTGCATACAGATACCGAGCTGCTAGTGTGCAGAGGTCTGCCCATTTCCCCAGACCTGCCCACTGAGGTCATGGATTTTGAGCGTCATGTGCTGCAACTCCCTGAGAATGCCTTCATCTTTATGGCCACAGATGGTATTTATGAGCAGCACAACGGAACAGAGCTTTATGAACAAAGGTTATTCGCTTTGCTTAAGCAGTGTAACGGCTTGCCAAAGGATACGATAGCGGACTTGGTTCATAACGACTTCTGTGATTTCCGCGGTGAATACGAGCAGTCTGATGACGTTGCTTTTCTTGTTCTGTCCACAGAAAAGCTTGAAGAGCATACGCTGTTGTCCTCTTTCGATTCATTAGTTGCTCTACGCGAGCATGTACTTGCTTATTACAAAGAGCGCTCGGAGTTTCCAGCCATTGCCATGGCAGTCCATGAGTTGGTGGCCAATGCTATCGAGCATGGTAATCGGTTTGAGCAAGAGAAGTCGGTACACATCCTGTTATCTGCCAAGGTCGTCGTTGTGGAGGATGAAGGTGCAGGGTTTAATTGGCGGGGGTGGGTGGAGCGCGGACTCGACCTTGCTATCAATCTAGAGCGAGGTCGAGGAATAGCCTTGGTGCAGATGCTTGCGGGGGATCTGGTCTATAGCCCCACGGGGAATCGAGTGAGTCTGATCCTCAGATCGCAAGCGGGCTTCTGATTTGTCCCTAGCAGCCCTGTGATTTGTTTCTTTTAAAAAAAGGGATTTAGTCGACCTTTGTAGAATTTTATTAACATTAAATTATCAAAATATGGCATTTTATTAAATTTCGTTGGTGTTTCTAGACGGAAAATTTTTCATAAAGGTGGTAGTGCGTAATGCAGATTCCTAAAGATTGTGTTGAGATCTGTCTAGAACAAGCCAAGATGGGTGCCACAGAGGTATGCGTATACAAGCAGCAGGAAATTTGGAGAATACTGGTACCGAGTGCGTTTCATTTTCTCGATGAAGTTCGGGACCATGTCAATGAGTTTTATGCTCTCCGAAGTGACGTCGATGTAATTGCGATGGCTGTCCATGAGCTTGTGGCTAATGCTATAGAGCATGGAAATTGTGCGAACTCGACAAAATTTGTCCATCTTCATTTGAGCGAAGATTCCGTTTCTGTTGAGGATGAAGGGCGAGGGTTTGATTGGCAGTCGAGGACAATGAATGGGGTTAGTTTAGACCTAGACTCTGAACGGGGTAGGGGATTAGCCATGGTACAGCTGATGAGTGGAACGTTGGTCTTTAACGAGAGCGGGAATCGGATTATTCTGTTGTTGTCCTAGGAGTAAATGTGTAAAGTCATCGAAGTGCATAATTATGCGAAATACCACTCGGTTTCAGAGGGCGGAGGTGAATCCATTGGAGCGAGATAGTTGTAGTTTGAATAGTCAGCGTATCCAAGAACTCGAAAAGGAATTGCAAGACACAAAAGCTACTCTCCAAGTTGCCGTTGAGGAGCTCCATACTGTAAACTCGGAGTTAGAACGAAAGAAGGAAGTGTTAGCTCAACTGCTCGCTGATCATGAAAATCTGCTCAATAGCACGCAGGAGGGTATTGTGTTCCTAGATGGTGCGTTAAACATCCGCAAATTTAACCAGGCGATTACGAGATTCCTCAAGCTTGGTCCCCAGGATATCGGGGGCTCATTTGACCATGTTGCCACCGGGTTAGAAACGCAGCATCCGACGGTTGCCGAGCTGCAAAAGGTTCTCGCCACGTCCACATCCCTGGAAAAAGAAGTTTTGACCCAAGATGGGCATAGTCTATTAATCCGAATAGTACCATTCCAACCCAGTGTGCCTCAGACAGCCGGTGTTATCTTGTTCGTTGGCGATAATTCTCGCATTGAACAACTCCAACACGAGGTGCAGGAACGCCAACGTATGGCGAAGATCTTACAACAACGTTTGCATCTAGAGTCGGTGGTAAATAGCATCTCATCCCAATTCATTAATGTGAGTGTAGCATACATAGATGAGCAGATAAAACTCTCTTTAGCGGTATTAACAGAGCAGATAGGCATGGGTTGTAGCTACCTTTGTTTACTTAACGAGGAGACCAATGAGTTTGAGCGATACTGTTCATGGCCGGAAAGTCCGTCTGGGCATTGCACCGTTGGTAAGGAGATAACGCCATATTGGTACAGTCAGTTAGAGAGATTTCAGAATGTCTTTGTCGAGAGTGTTAAACATTTGTCGAAGGACGCCCAGCGAGAAAAACTGTGGATGCAGAACAACGGGGTTCAGTCCATTGTTATTGTTCCATTGGTTTATGGCGGAATGCTCTACGGTTGCTTAGGCATTGTGGCTTCAGGTTCAAGCGATGTGCAGTTATTAGAAAATGTGTCGTTTCTGCAGATTGTGGGTGAAATCTTTGTC
>SKJB01000155.1 GCA_007116145.1 Limnochordia bacterium
ATGAAACTAAATACTTCTAGCTTACCATATACAAATGGCATGAGATATAGTATATGGTTAAATTCAGAAGTATATTATCTTACGGAAGAAGCCTTTGCTGAACTACAACAAAAAATAAACAACATAGCCAGAAAGCCTGTTGTCTGTGAATTCTGCCATGGAGAAGGTTTACTATGTGCTGGTGCTGGGCAATGTGACCATGATGGCAGTGAGTGTAATGGAAACAATAATTGTGGGGAGTATACCCCAGTTCCTTGCCCGCACAGCACAACTTATATTCTCGACAAAATAATCAAGGAGTGTGAGTGATGGAGATCGACAATAAAACAAAGGTGGCGGTTTTGCGGAGGTGTGTGAATGAAAGTTAATTCTTTAATTTATGTTTCTGTATTGCTCGCTATACTATACTGGGCTTCTTTTCAGTTAGGCTATTTTTGGGCAACACAAGACTTTGAACAAGGCACAGGAGGTGTAGAAATAGAGGTTGAGAGAAGAACACCTACTTTTGAAGAAGGTTATCAGTTTCTTTTTCCAATAGCTAAAGAAGATTTTCTGTTTTTTAGTTCGCCATACGGCATGAGAGTTTCGCCTATTCTTGGAGTTGAAAGAAAACACACAGGTGTTGATATTTGCGGAGTGTGGCGCAGTCAAGTTGTGGCTGTTGCGGACGGTACTATAATAGAACATTGGCCTCCACCAGATGGTTACTTCAAAGGACATCCAGTACACGGAGGTTACGTAATAATCGAACATGAGAATGGGTTTCAAACACATTATTCACACATGAGTTGGACTAGAGTTAGGACAGGTCAACAAGTAAAGGCGGGGCAGGCCATCGGCAGGATTGGCAGGACTGGCAGAGCAACAGGAAATCATTTACATTTTGAAGTCAGGCTACACAATGTACCAATGAATCCGCTATTGTACATTCCTAATCCGTTAGAAATTGATTATCGAGACTATGAACATTAAAGAGAGGGAAAATTATGAAATATGAAGAATTTGAAAAGTGGTTTAATGCTATACTTCGTTTTCAAAAAGAATCCGAAAAGGCAAATAAGGCGGTTCAATCTCTATGCTCTTCTTCTTTCGCGGTATTCGATGTTGGAGCTGATCTCTTTGACAATTATATCGAATTGTTGGAAAGCTGTTTTTCTACGAGCGAAGGAGAATGGATTACTTACTATGTTTATGACTGCGACTGTGGAAGATCACCAAAGGAAGTACAAGTAAATGATGAAAAGATTTTACTTGATTCTCTTGAAAAGTTGTACAAGGTTCTAGCGATATGACAACTTCGGATTTTTGTGTAATTCGGCGGTTGATTTTGTAGCAATTTTATGCTACTATGTAGGAGACTTTAAGCAGAAAAAGGAGGATAAAAAATGGCAGACTTGACAATGTGCGAAGGAGACGGTTGTCCTGACAAACTACGATTAAGTTGTTACAGGCATTTAGCACCAGCAAACGATTTTTGGCAATCACGGTTTACAGAAACACCATATAATCATACTTCTGGAAAATGCAGTTACTATGAACCACACGAAATCTTAGAGAAGGATCTAAAAACACACAAGGAAAGAAAAATGGAAAAACTTAATTACGAAAAGTTCCAAGAGAAAGCTGATAAGCATGGAATACCTGACTATATGCAAAGAGGATTATATGATTACCTCAATAGTAGACTTATGCCAAGTGATTTTCTTTTAGCTGTTTTTAAAAATGACTTATTTAAGGCGGCCGCTAAAGCTGATTCTTTGAACAAAACACGGCTTGCAAATTATGTTACTTTTCTATATAATGAAGCACCGATGGAATCCTATGGAAGCGAAAAGGCTGTATATTTTTGGTTAAATCCTAATTTAAGGGGTATGGATTGATAGAGAATCACCAAGCAAGTCAGAAAACTAAATAATATACCATTAAAAGGGGACAACGTGAACAAAATTTGCTTAACAGGTGATACGCACGGCAATGCTACTGGTGAAATGAGAAAACTAAGTAGCAAAAGATTCCAAGGTTCTGAAGGTGGTACACTTATTATTCTTGGGGACTTTGGGTTTCTGTTCAATAATAAGGATTTTCCTCAGCATAAATGGTCGATACTGTACGATAACATTGTCGAGTTGTGAAATAAGGGTTGACACACAGACCAAAGTGTGGTAGAATAAGATAAAGGAGTTTACATGGATAAGTTTGCAGTATTTGAGAAGATGACCAAGGGGCAGATCATAGATTGGATCAAAAGTAATACGTGGATGCACTCCGATTACCTATTACCAAAAGAATCGGATCTGCTGTGGAATAAATACGAGGAGCTTTCAAGTAAAGCCATACGAGAAGGTGAACTTCATTTAGAAGAAGGTCGTAGACTCCAGGAAACAAACTGGACTGAAAGATATAATCAATTGGCTGCTGAATGTAACAAATCTACTGACATTCAAGAGAATATAGAAATTATTGACCAGATGCAGAAGCTACGAGACCCTTGGGATAAACATATAGAGGATTACAAACGCATTGATCAGATACATGAAGAGGCTGAAAAGGTCCTTGAAAAATATAATAAAGCTAAAGCTAAACGTAAAGAGGAAGAGGGGGAGGATTGAGATTATATGAAACATCTCACATGCACCAAGTGTAACTTGGATTTACCTGAAGATCAGTTCCATAGGGATAGCTCTAAGGAATCTGGACGTAAATCCTATTGTAAAGAGTGTGCCAGGGAATACAACCGCCAGTGGAGGGAACATAATAAAGAAAAACACAAAGCCATGATAAACCATTGGCGTGAAACTCATAGAGAGGAATATCGAGAACAGCAACGTAAGTGGCGAGAAGATAATCCGGATTACGTACCGGAGACTGACGAGAATCTTTACGACTGGGATGGAGATAATGTAAGATGTAGGAGTTGTGGTGAGTATAGACATAAGAGCTTATTCTACTTTTACGGACCAAACAAACGGTATATTCAGATGCCGTGTAAAATATGCAGAAAGGGAGAGTGATATGGATGAAGATTTTTATAACGACATTGAACTTGAAGCGTGGCTGACCAACCAGGACATGACATGATCAAAAGCATCTGTGATAACGAACAGCAGATAATTTCAGGGATACTTGACCTACATTGCAAGACCGAAATAGAGTTAGATCCTACATACAGTAAAGGTAATTTCTATAAAGGCTGGAGCTACACTCCAAGGTATAAGTTTGATATAAAACCACAAACACCGGACACCGCACAGGCAGATGCTCAAAGTCTACCTATTGGATCGAACACTATCAATACTATGATGTTTGATCCACCGTTTCTGGCCACTACCGGAGCGTCCCTTGAAAAAGAAGATTCAAGTAATAAAATAAATAAAAGGTTTGGAGTATTTCCGAACGAAAAAGAACTCCATACCTTTTACATCAATTGCTTGAATGAATTCCACAGGATTCTGAAACCAGAGGGTATCTTGATATTCAAATGTCAGGATAAGGTGTCTTCTGGAAAGCAGTATTTCAGTCATGTGTTTGTGATGAACGAGGCGGTTAAAGCAGGATTTTATCCGAAAGATCTGTTTATTCTGCAAGCGAAAAATAGAATAGTAGCTGACTGGCAAAAGGCGAACCAAAAACACGCCAGGAAATTCCATTCATACTTCTGGGTTTTTGTAAAAAGCAAAAAGGTTATAAAGTATACATAAACCTATTGACAGTAAAGGTTCACCGTGCTATAATATAGTTAAATCAAGAGGAGGTAATATGTACAACAAATGGCAAGTAGAGGTTGACAATGATAAAATTACCAAACTGAGGTCAGGTAAATCTACCATTGTATTCAACAAGGTAACAGGCAGACGACATAAAGACAGCTTCCTGAATCGTATTTGGGATTGGATTACACTATGGATTGTGAGGTAATATGAAGTATTACGTAGGAAACGTATCAACGGTCTTAGATGTTGATCTATTTGACCGATGGGCAGACGAAGATTTCCCTACAGGGAATGTTGTTATTAACGACATTGAGTTTGAAATACATAAAACAAAATGGGGATCGGGCGCAGATAACAATATCGGAGTTATCCCTGAAGATTACTGGGATGAATTTGCTGAGATTGAAAACGGGGAGGTGTATACGGCAGATGATGTGCAGTTGAGGTTTGATGACGGTAAGGTTTACGTTATAGCAGATGGGATTGTTTATGATTATTCAGGAGGATCAATTGACTAAATCAGAATTAACGAAAGTAATGAAGACAGCTTTAGCAGGGTTTGATTTTAAGAAAGTCCATGAGGTTATGAAATCCCTTAACTGGGAGTGGTTGCATGATGATGGGTTATATGTACCAAGCATTAAGGCGATGGAGAATAACGTTAAGGTTCTTTTCAAAGACGCGTATAACAGTTATAAAGAAGGTGATGGCTATACTGCCAGCGGAGGTTTTGAGGTTCAAATAGATGAGAACAAGGTATTACTTCGATTTGTAGTAGAAGATATTAAGTTGGAGGTGAAGAATGCTTAAAGCAATAGACTTAAGAAAAGATTTCATGGATAACGGTGCTTTTAGGGAAGTTCTAAACCGTATAGAGGATAAATTGATAAAAGACGCATCAAGTCCAAAATGTCAACGCAAGTGCATTGTCTATATATGTGAGATGGAAGACTACGATAAGGATGTGTACCATGAATTGATTGACAACGGATATAAGGTGTGTTTTTTTGAAGATCACTGGACGGTTGAGTGGTAGGAGGCTGTATGGTTGAAATTAATAACATAGAAGAACTGAAAGATATTATGGAACAGACACGCAAGCCTGTTGTAGTGGATTTTTATGCCGAATGGTGCGGTCCTTGTAAAGCAATGGCATCTATGTTAGAAGAGTTATCTAACGAGATGGAAGATGTAGACTTCTACAAGCTGAATATAGAAGATAACCCGGATGTGGCTTCAGAATTCAGTATAACAAGTGTACCGAGTTTTCTGGTAGTAGAAACAGGCAGATGGCAAGTATTTACAGGAGCCATGCCTAAACGGACATTCCAGAATAAGATTTCCGAAATATTAGGATTGAGTATATGAACGAAACAGGTTTGAGGTATAATCAAGGAAAACTCAGATTCGATCTACTTCCTCGATATGCTGTGGGTGTAATGGCAAAGATAATGACTCGTGGTGCGGAGAAATATGCTGAACGTAACTGGGAGAAAGGTATGTCATGGGGATGGGTTCTGGCTTCATTGAAACGCCACCTCGATGCTTATGAGAGAGGTGAGGACTTCGACCCTGAGACAGGTCAACTTCACATGGGGCATGTAATGACAAACGCAGCGTTCATTACTGAGTATTACAAAATATACCCGGAAGGTGATGACAGACCTCACCTTTATTTGAAGCCCAAGAGGATAGGGTTGGATATTGATGACGTGCTTGCAGCGTTCTGCACACATTGGACTAATCGGTTTGGAGGAGAACTCCCGATATTTTGGTCATTTGATTCCCAGATGGCAGAGAAATTCAACGAAGTAGTGAATGATAAAGAATTTTGGGTTACGATGCCTGTAAACATTAAACCCGAAGATCTACCATTTGAACCTGCTTGTTATATTACCAGCAGAGGCATTCCCCAAGAATGGACTCAGGAGTGGCTTGATAGAAACGGATTTCCATCAGTACCTCTTTATACCGTAGGTCTTGAGATGAGTAAAGTAGAGGTAGCTAAAGAAGCAGGTATTGATTATTTTGTGGATGATAAGTATGATAATTTTGTGGAATTGAACAATGCAGGAATATGTACATTCTTGTATGATCGTCCACATAACGCTAAATATGATGTAGGCTTTAAGAGAATTAAAGATTTACGAGAACTGGTATAGGAGGTAATATGTCAATTAAGAAGAAAGACCCCAAATTGGTTTGGGAGGAGATTGAAAAAAGAGCGGCTGAAATGCGCTATCAATACCCATACTGGCGTGAAGGACAGGCTTTATACAATGCAACAGCAGCGATGTACCCTGAAGCAGTTGAGAAGATTAACGGAACACCCGATGATTGTTTTTACATTGATACATTGATCCCTGATTTTGCTAATAAAGTTATGGAAATCTTTGGGCTGGAAATTGACCAAGAGCCGGAAGTGTGATTTAGTATATTTTCTGTAATTCCAGTTTACTGGAATAAGCAGGGGCATCTCTCATAGCCTAATTCTGAGGGGATGGGCAGAAATTAAAGCGAAGCTTTAATCCATTGCCACTCGGAAATCCTTTTGTAAACCGTTCTATAAAATGAAACGTATAGGGAATGAGAATGAAGTAGTAGATCATAGATTTTAGGAGGAGCTGTAAATGGAATATACATCGAATAGTGAACGAAAGAGGATAGTCTATATGTTACTACATAGGGGTGCTACATTGGGTAGGATCAAGGAGATAGCAGAAGATGCCCTGTTAGAGGGTGGCGGTTATATTATGCAGATGGCATTGATTGATATAATCAAGGAGGTAGAGGGTGGAAAACAATAAAGCTTTTGTAGCGACCCTACAAAACATTCGACCGATTGAAGGGGCTGACAAGATCGTACAGGCTTCAGTAACCCTGAACGGTGTATCAGTAACTAATGCGGTCGTGGGCGTGGATACAGTAGATGGAACAAAAATCGTATATTTTGACAGTAACCTTTGTTTGGAGGAAACTACAATCCTGAAGGATTACCCAGACCTTGCAAGGTACTTGGGGAAGCGTGGACGAGTCAAGACGGTCAAACTTCGTGGAGTATACTCCGATGGACTTTGTGTTGAACTTGATAAATTCCAGAAATATGACAAGAATGCAATTAACTGGGAGGAAGGTTTCTCTTTTGATGAATTGAACGGAAAACCTATGTGTCATAAATACCAGCCACCCATTAAGATTCAGCCGAACGATGGATCTAAGAAGAATAAGGGTAAGGGTAAAGTGATTTCTCGTATTATTCCAGGTCAGTTCAATTTCCACATCGATACAGATCAGCTTCCACGTAATATCCATAAACTGGATCCGGAAGATGTGATTAGTATTTCATCTAAAGCCCATGGAACGAGTTCGGTGACCAGCCACTGCCTCGTAAAGAAGAAGTTGAATATCTTTAATAAATTCCTTAAACTTCTTGGAGCGGATATCAACACTACTGAATACGATTATATCTACAGCTCACGTCGAGTAGTGAAGAATGGAGCGACAAACACTGGCTTCTACGCTACTGACATTTGGACTGAAGCTGGTCAAGTGTTCAAGGGCAAACTGGCTGAAGGAGAGACGGTCTATTATGAAATCGTAGGGTATCAGTCAAATGGTGCATGGATCCAGAAGAATTACGATTATGGATGTAAGCCTGGAGAACATAAAGTATATGTGTATCGGATTACTAAGACCTCTCCGGACGGCCATGTCACCGAATATGGGTGGGCTGCTTTGAAGGATAGATGCCGGGAATTACTGGTAGAATATGTACCTGAGTATTATTTTGGAAAAGCCAAGGACATGTATCCGGAAATAAAACCTGACACTCACTGGCATGAGAATTTCCTTAATAAGCTCCGTGAAGATTATCTTGAGAAGCCACTGAAAGGAAATCTATCAAAGAAAGTACCGGATGAAGGAATCGTTTTGAGAATTGAGCGAGGATGGATTGATGCTTATAAGCTAAAATCGCTATCTTTTCTTAAACATGAAGTTGAAGAATATGAGAAGGAAGAAAGTAATCTTGAAGATGAAAATTAAGTAAATTAAGTTTTAACCAGACCCTCCCTAACCGGAGGGTCTTTTTTTTAATAAGTGAATTTGTTATTAAATGTGATATAATAACCTCCATTACAGAGGAGGTTATATTATGGCAGGAGTTAATTACACGTCGCTATTACCGGGAGATGAGGATCCCAATTCACTACTACAGAGGATAGCGCGGACGTACAAATTGACCGAGAATCAAAGGTTATTTGTTAAATATTATGTAGAGTACAACGGTAATAGGATGAAAGCTCTGGTGGATGCTGGATATAGTCCACATAACAGGGCGCTTGTTACAGATAAAGCCAACAAGTCAGAAGCCGCAGTAAAAGCACGGACATCTCTTTCAGTTACTGGAAGTATTCTTATGAAAAATAAGAAAATCCAGAAGGCTCTACAGGAGTATCGGGAATCTTACGTAGCTGAAAAGAAGAAAGATATAGAAGCGGATGTTTATCGGATAGCACAAACAAGGGCTACATATGATTTTCGTGATTTTGCAGATGTTATCGTAGGGGATAATCCCGAAGAGATACGGGAAAAGATTAAAGAGTTACCTATAGAACTAGCCCTTTGTATAGATAGCGCCACAGTAAAGTATCACGGAAGCCAAGCTCAGAAGTTTTCAGTTGATTTTAAGTTTGCTGATCGAGATAAGAGTATTGCACTGTTGAGTAAGTTGACCGGACTTATGGTAGATAAGAAAGAAGTTAAACACGAAGGGCAGCAGATGCCTACAATAAATATTGCGGTACTGCATAATGATTCCAAGGGGGATAAATAATGGCGAATGAGAGAATAGGACCCAGAAGTGGTACTAAATCGGAGTGGGAGGCGGTCAATACTACGCCAGGCACTGAATTTGAAATAAAGTTTCGTGAGCTGATTTATGTGACAGATACTGGATCGCTCAAGGTGGGGGATGAGGGATCGGATTTTAGTGCTTTAGATGATATATACCAAATTTCTATTGATTCCCCTGAAGGCACTCTCGGTACTGCGGCATCTCATGATGTAGGGACAGACGCTAATCAAGTGCCTACAAACGGTGATCTTGGCAGCGCAAGTCTAGTTGATGTTGGAACAGGCGAGACTGAATTGCCGACAAACGGTGATCTTGGCAGCGCAAGTCTAGTTGATGTTGGAACAGGCGAGACTGAATTGCCGACAAACGGCGACAGAGACGGGCGCGACAACACATTCACCGGCGACAACACGTTTGACGAACCTGTAACAGTAGCCAACGCAACCGAACCGACTCACGCGGCCACGCTCGCGCAAGTAGAGGCTGAAGCGGCGGCAGTTGCATTTGCAGTCGGCGATGTCAAACTACGCAATGAACCTGCCGGAGTAACATTGCCTGCTCAGTCTGATATATGGGCAGAAGCATCAGGACAGCTTATATCAGACGCCGAATCACCTTTTAACGGCAAACGAATCTACAACTACAACGGCGCTGACGTAGTTCTGACAGGACTAACATGGACAGCCGATGCGGGGGGAAGTTTCGCCACCGTTCCCGAAGCCGACCGCTTGGCAATCGGTATCGCAGACGATGTAACAGGCGCAGGCATAGCGGCAGACACTGTTGTGGTATCAATGGACTACGCAACAGGCGAAGTGATCATATCTGACGTTGACGCAACAGGCGAGATTGATAGCACGTTTACGAACGAGGGCAGGGGCGCTGTTGGTGGTGATTTTGGGTCGGTTGGGAATCAGATGCAGA
>SKJB01000054.1 GCA_007116145.1 Limnochordia bacterium
GTATGCCTTTGACAGGCTCTGTACTTCCAAGATTGTGCTCATGCTTAATCCTCTCCTTGATAGAATAATCTCAGCAACTCAACAAGTTTTTCAAGGGGAATTCCGTTTGTTCTTCCTATTTCTGCGGCCTCAAACAAGTGTTCCTCTGCCCTGCGTTGCTGTTCTTCTTGAATAAAGTTTTTGTTCTGTGCTGCAACAAAACTACCGCGCCCAACGGTGGTTTCAATGAATCCGTCACGCTGCAAATCTTCATATGCCTTTTGAACGGTTATGACGCTTACATGAATTGATTTTGCTAACGAGCGCATTGACGGAAGTGGTGCGCCTGTTTCCAATTCGCCGTTCATTATCATTGCTTTTATTTGCATTGTTATCTGCTCATAAATGGGCTTACTGGTGTTACTACTGATGATAATATCTATAGCAATCCCCCCTCGTGTTTGGCGTGTACTTATTGAACAAGTACATTATATCAGGATAGGTATTTGTTTGTCAACACTCAAAAAAAAGTAAATTGGCTCTTAACCGTCATGCATCTACCAATGTGTTAGTTGTTGATTCCAAGTGGCTTTGACGGTAGAATCTCACGCAAATTGTCAGATTGTAAAAAAAATGATGGCCGGGTGGTTACCGCGGCCATCATTGGTCCAGAATGGTTCTGGAGTCTTCAGAAATTCTGATTTAGTTCTTTGGTTTTTTGCCAGGATTAAAGCGGTACCAGTGGGGCAACTTGAGCTGTTGGAACTTCTTCTCCACAATGCTTTGCGCCTAGAGGATTTGTCCTCTTGACTCGGACTCTGGTTGGTTTTGCTTCTGTCGTCACAGCGCAGCCTCGGGGGTAGCGTATAAGGCATCAACTGACGACGTGTAGTAGTCGAATCTAAGCGAAAACACTCTTTGAAATACTTTTAAATCAGGGGCCCGTCGGGAGCTAGCATTATCCCGCCTCTCGTTACTTTTTGCTAAAGCAACTGTATCTCCTAAATGATCTCCATGACCATGTGTAACAAAAATATGCGTAAGGTTTTTAAAACTATTCCACAACATTTGCATTACTGAAAAATTAATCACAAAAATGTAAAGCATCCTTGACACACAAGATTCGTTCATGGTATACTCAATGTAAAGCAAACTTGACATTCAGAAAACAGATGAGAGAGAGAGGAGGTCCCCTCCTGCGAAACAGACTAGAAGAAATCCGAAGAAAATCTGGTTTTACCCAAGAAGATCTAGCTGAAAAACTTCAAGTATCAAGACAGACTATTAGTTCATTAGAAAAAGGCCGTTACAACCCTTCGATTATCTTGGCTTTTAAAATTGCTAGGTTATTTGGGAGGTCAATTGAAGATATTTTCATTTATGAGGCGGATGTTGATGATGAAAACTAAAAACATTATTTATCTAGCGGGCGCAATTTTGGGTATTGGATTATTTTTTATTGGCGCTTTTGTACTGCAAAGTAACGAACAAAGAATATTCTCAGGTTTACTAATCGGCGTAGGATCTGGACTATTTGGGCTGTCCGTGTCTCAACTACTATTGCCCCACCTAGTTAGCCCAAAGCAACAACGACGAATTGAAATCGAAGCCCAAGATGAACGTAATGTTACCATCAATAATTATGCTAAGGCCAGATCCTTTGATGGCATGGACGTCGTCTACGTGGTGCTAATAGCCTCACTAATCCTAATGGGTATTGAACGAATGATCTTGTTTATGGTAATTGGTGCATATATTATACGCTGGATACTATACTTGTTCTACCTCAATAAGCTGCATAAAGAAATGTAACCGCCCTTGATATGCCTTACTGTATTTCAACTAACAAGTCTATAATACACTCTGGCTGTCCTGGAGTACACCAGAGTATATAGTAGACCGAAAGCCACCAAAATTGCTACGGTACACCAAAAGAATAAGGTAACATTTGTTAGATTAAAGATAGCCAACATCAGGGTGATGAATCTAAAGGCAAATGCAATATGAATCGCTGCCGTGACAAGAGGCAAGAAAAACGGCCATGCTCTGCTCTACGATTCGAGTAAAGCAAGATTTCGTTATCTGCTAAACTCACATCTTTGCCCTCTATCCGGTTGTACTCATCTACTGGAATAAAGTACAGCATTCGCATCACAGATGAAAAACTAAACGCGTCGTTCCTATTGGTAATAAACTCCCCATCTTGTTCTGCCATAAAAGCTAGGTACTGATAATCCTGCACATTTTCCGTGTTACCTAAAAACGATGGAAGGTGTTCTTTCACTTTAAATCGATTACCGAAAACATTGAGCTGTTCAATCAAACCCAAGAAGGTACGTATAACCCAAAGCACGGTTGCCGTAAGCTTCGTTCTGGCCCTCATATAGCCGATTCATTACATGTATATCGCTTACCACAACGACGTGGCTGGTTATAATGAACATACCTCGTACCCCAAACTAATTAAGTTGCAACTCTCTTATTAACTCATCTTGAACTACTTCTATCCTAACTGTGAAAATACTAAAATATCAACATCCAACATATCTACTCGTCCACGAAGAAAAAAGTAGCCTCTTTCCCAATCCAACTTGTTTTTCATCATATCGACGACCGCCGTCCTTATTCCCATATAAAACCCAAAAATTCACTTTATATATTCTATTCCCAAGTATCACTACCCTCTCGACAAAATACCCAAAAAATACCACATTATCACATTAGTGCAAACAATTCGCCAACGGGATCAGAGAATCGACTGTTTGCAGCACGAGTCCTTCACGGGCCCCTGCGAACCCCTCAGCCGCCTTAGACAAAGCATAGCCACTGTCTATTTCTCTGATCGTTGCAAGATACTTAAATCCGCCACCAGTACAGTCTCTTACGGTTCTCCATAATTCTTTCACGCCACATCATAGCGATCACCACTGTTACATTCTACGTTTTCCATCCTCGCGTTCAACTCTACGTTTCTGCTTTCCGGCTTTTATCTTTTCATTCTCATAAGAGTGGACTACTCCACCTACTGACCCTGGGTAATATTTCGCTGCCACTTCTGCTGAAGATTCAAAAGGATCATCTAATACCGTTAGCCATTCCTCCAACTCTGCTTGCATATTCGTTAAAACATTTGCATGTTTTCGGGACTCGACAAGATTGTCTAACTGATGAGGATCATTTTTATCATCATATAAAAGCCATGGTTGATTTCGAAAAGCTGCATACGTATACTGCTTAGTGATTACACCACGCCATTCAGTATATGAAAAGAAGTCCGGAATCACATAAAAGTTGATAAACACAGACTCTGGAGATGCCGTTTCGTCACCTAAGAAAAGCTCTGATAGATCCTTCCCTTCGAGTTCTGAGGGCACATCAGCATTCACCAATCCTAATAAGGTAGGCATCAAATCGACTAGGCTGACTAAACCATCGCTAACTCGTTGCCCAGGGATTTTCTGCGGCCAACTCACAATCATCGGAATACCAACCGATTCGGACCAAGGTTTACTTTTCCACCCATGATGCTGGCTATAGAGCATATCGCCATGGTCACTCGTAAAGATTATTATCGTATCATTTCGAATGCCTATTTCTTCAATAGAATTGAGCAAGCGACCAAAGGAATCATCCAACGCTGTAATATGAGCGTAGTAGCCGGCAATCACCTGCTTATCGACATCTGTTGTGTCAACCGCATTCGGCTTAAGTTTGATACTCTCTACGGGATACATGTCTAAATACTTCTGAGGTACTTGCCGATATGGACAATGAGGAGGGCCATAAGAAAGAAACAAAAAGAACGGATCGTCTGCTTTGGTCTTTTTTGATATGTAATCTATGGCTAGATCCGTTTGTTTATCAGGTTCATAGCCATCAACCCAAACTGGTTCAGGGTTATCATTTAAGTAATAGTATGCATCGAAGTATCTATGATTACAATTATAGCCAGCCCAGAAATCATCAAAACCTTGACGTCGCGGACCAGGTGGAATAAATGCACCACGATCTGCGCAGTCCATATGCCACTTTCCAATAAAGCCAGAACGATACCCTAGATCATTTAAACAGTGAGCCAACGATTTTATATCGGTCCGTAACTGCACATCGTTGTTGACTAACTGATGAGTTAAAGTATGTAAACCAGTAATTGTATTAGCACGTGACGGGCTACAAGCTGGACTGTTAGCTATTGCTCGAGTAAAGCGGGAACCAGACAAGGAAAATTCATCTAGATTAGGCGAGATAACATCCTCAACACCTGCACAACCTAGCGCGGTACTCCTCATTTGATCCGTCATTACTAATAATATATTAGGTCTTTTCTTATCACTAATGATCATTACCCCCTATTAGCACCTTATCCAAAATGGCTAACGTAACGAAAGTGCCAAGCAGTTTTTTTCTTTCATAATTCACTTTACGTCTTATCTAACCAATTTCCTGCATCTAACGAGCGTTTGTCACAGAATGGCTTAGAATAAGCGGAGTAAACCTGATTCCCATATTCCTAATTATGTTCGCGCTTGATCAAATTACTACTTAACATATACAATTAATTGAACCGTTCCCTCCTCTACTTTGACCCAAAATTCGCCTTGGGTTTTATGGGCAGGTAATCCATAGCCTATAGCAGCATTAAATCCGTCCAAAATAGTGCGACTTACCCCATCAGCAACATATTCTAGCGATAACTCTTGATAATCTCCCATCACAAAAGTTGATACCTGCCGTTGATGACTAGCACTAGGAATAGCGAATAGTAGTTGGTCTGCCCCTGATAGTACATACCCTTGGTATACTAGTTCATATCCTTCTTCTTGATAGCTCTCTGCTGAAAATGTACCACTGTTAACTTCCGCCAATACGTCTAAGTATTCTAATTCCCTCTCTTGCGGTGTCCGTGTATCAATATGCATTGTTAAAAAGCCTGGTCCATCAGTGGTAATCTCTAGTGCATAATCTCCCTCAAAAAGAGTAAAACCCGTGAAGTGCGCTTGTTTAAGGTTTTTACCACCCTTGTAGATTACTATCGAATCTCGATTGTTGAAGGCGAAAGACTCTCCTTGCAAACTCCGTAAACTCAATATCACTTCTGAGTTTGTTTCAAGCGAGTAGATAAAATCATAGGTAGTCGGCTCTTCCACTCTAAATGTATAAAACCTTGGAGAATCTGACTCAAGTTCCTCAAAAGCAATAGTGATCTTTGTATGATACGTAAAGGATGGAGTTGTTGGCTCTTGGTAAAATATACCTTGCGTCACTAGCAAAAGAACGGAAACTAACACCGACCCGCTGAGGATTTTAGGTCCCATGGGAAGAACAGGCATTTCCTTGAGGTTACGAAGTTTGGATATCTCTTGAAAAGTCTCCTTCACTTTACCTACTCGTACAAGAAAACCAATAAAAATTGCGAGCAACAGGAGAAAGGCTCCTGCAACTACAAACGAGTTTGCCCCGGAATACACGATAAACTTTGATATATCCTCACTAGGCAGCGCAGACCCTAAACCGTGAGTAATGGCAATTATAACAGACACTAAAATCGTAGCGTGCATACATACAACGAGTAGGAACAAGATCCCGTGCGTCACTATGTTCTTTGCCTTTGGTAGTAGGATGATGAATCCACCGAGAAAAAGCAATGGAAACAATGGACCTGCTAGGCTAATCACAGCTTTTTGCATGGGATCGGCAATTCCCACATAACTGATATGAGGCGAGTTAAATAAGAAATTCACTTCAAAACGAGTGACTTCACCTCCAAATAGTAATACCGCAAGAGCATGCCCCCCTTCGTGGACAACTGTATAAAAGAGAATTACCCCTAATACTAATCCTATTAGAATCATAATGAACACCATTGACTTGCCGAAAGCATTATACTTCATAATTATCAATCCCCTCTAAGGCCTCAATCAAAGCCACCAACACTCACGAATCTACACTAGCCCTATCGGGATAAAGATAGACTGGAACTGTATTACCTGATAAATCATGGCCGTTAGACATCCTTGCACGAAATCCCTCCTTCCAGGCAAAACTGGAGTTATCCATACCGAGTGGAGCTAGAGTTTCTTCAATACCAAGAGCTTGACCTTTCTTACCACCTACAATCATACAGGCCTTAGCAAAGTATGGTCGTTCTCCCTCATTTATTAAGTTGGGCAGGAAAAATGTATCCACCTCTAAAATAAAGCTGCTACTTTTCTTCAGTTTCACAACAAATCAAAGACTTGTCCGTACGGCAACAATTCGCCACATCCATGGCTTGTTCATCAGGATTACAATTAGATTTCCTACAACTCCATCCACACAGTCCTAGTTTTTGTATATGTAGTACTGGTCGGACCAACATCACTTTTTACCGTAACAGTCTCCCGAATCCACTCCTCGCATCTGTCCTTGTGTAGTAGGTTGTATTCTCTTCAACGGTCACTTCAGTAGTAATACCACGATCAAAGTTACTTGCTTGACCCGGTGCCGTCTATAACCCAACGCCTCTACCATTCTCGTTTGCCGATACAACAGGTAAAGTACTTTCATTTCTTATGACCTCCTGAATTAGCCCCTTGGCATACTAATTCTAGGCATACAAGTGAACTCCTTCGGGATTAAAATCCTAGTAAGGTCCTGTTTTTTCCCAAACAGCCTTTGAACAGAGCTATCTGGGTTCAGGACAAACAGCGATACCGAATAATGGTAATACTTCGGGTATGGGTGATCATGCGGATTGCAGAAACCAGTTGGGTATCAGGAATAGCACTAATAATTTATTTAAATCGTTCTATTAGCATCACCGAACACAAATCACCAGGAATACTCAGGAAACCTACATGTGGAATTTAGGATGTACCTACGTGATAGAAAGTGCAAAGTATTTTACGCTCCGTTTGATGTCCACTTTTTTAAGAAAGGATTCAAGGAACCAGATGTAATGCAACCGGATCTGCTAATAGCCTGCGACATCGATAATAACGTTAATGAAGAAGGACGTTATATGGGCACCCCCACACTAGTTGTTGAAATTCTCTCACCGAGTACACGCTCGAAAGACACGGTAGATAAACTAAATACGGGTATGATTTCTGGTGTGAGAGAGTATTGGATAGTTGATCCCGATAAAAAACTTATCTTAGTATATAGATTTACCGATTACGAATTAGAAGAGTATTGCACCTACAAGCAAGCCGATACGATTTACTCCCTAGCTTTCCCTGACTTAACAATCGCTGTTGAGGACATCTTTCATACCTAGATTTAGCTACTTGCTATCTCTTTGCTCTACAGTATAGCCAAATACAATTTAGTCCCCAACGTCGTTACAGATAAGGTCAAAAAAGTCTCCCCTAATCTACATTCTTTAAGTAGAAAATAGCTAATTGAGTTCGGTCTCTCAAGTCTAACTTCTCTAACAGAGCAGTCGTATAATTTCTCACTGTTCCCTCGCCTAAGAACAACTCAGAAGCTATTTCCTTATTAGACTTTCCTTGAGCTATAAGCATTAAAACCTCTAATTCGCGTTCTGTTAGTCCCAAAGATTGGGGATCCTTACGGGCATCTTTAAGCATAGAATTTAGTTTATGAGCTACATCCCGCTGATAAACTGCATTTCCACGCATAACCGCTCGTAAGGTATTAATAATACTTTCTGACGATTGGTTTTTCAGAATATATCCCTCAGCTCCATATGCTACAGCTTGTCGAATGTACTCATCATCTTGGAAAGTTGTCAGAATTACCACTGGGAGATTAGGAAAACACTCTTTGATTTTCCTAGTTCCTAAAACCCCGTCTAATATGGGCATCCGAATATCCATTAACACTATATCAGGATCATGTTCCTTACATTGCAGAAAAGCTTCCTCTCCATTACTAGCAAGAGCACAAACTTCAATATCTTCTTCAACCTCAAGGATGATCTTAAGACTCTCCTGGATTAAGCAATCATCATCGACTAACAATACTCGCATCAGCATCTACCCCACTTTGAAATGGTAAAAAGCAAACAATTATAAATCCGTCTTGCGAACTAATTGACAGATGTCCGTTTACACTCCGCACCCGTTCTCGCATACCATATAGACCCATACCCTCTCGTACAGTTTTACATCCAATCCCATTATCACTGATGTATAAACGTAGATATCCTTCGGTAATCTCTATCTTCACAACTATCTTCGTAGCCTTGGAATGTTTTGCTGCATTAGTAAATGCTTCCTTTATTATAGTAGAAATAAGTTCGAGATTTGACGCTGAAACGATCTGCCAATCCCCATAGGCAGAAAATTCTACCGGACAGTATGTAAAATGGTCAATAACTTCCTTAATATAGTCTAGCCCAAGCTTCTCTCGAGACTGTAAATTGTGCACCGTGTTGCGCAATAGATCCAAAGCACTACTTAAGCGGATTATTGATTGAGAGAGTAAGCATTTAGCTTTAGCATGATCAACGCTAAAAATCCGCTCCACTGCCTGTAGCTGCATATAAATACTAGATAATGCATGTCCAAGATTATCATGAATTTGATGGGCTATTCGATTCCGCTCCTTCAACTCTGCTAGATGGGCTTGTTCTGCCCCAGAACGCAGCAATGAAGTCTTTACATTTTCCAAATCGTACCGTTGCTTCCGTTCTTGATCATAGTTAGTCATCAGTTGCGCTAATTGTTGGTCATAATATTTCAAGAAATATCCAAAAAAGCTACATATAGTAAGGAATAGTAACAACACAACTATCTCTGGTAAAGACACCCACAAAAAAACACTAACAAGCAATGGAATTAAAGCATAATGAGTCTTTAACCGCATAACATCAAATGCAACAACCCCTGAAAAAAGCCAAAAAACTGGGTTAACATGCACAAAACCTAATAATAGAACAACCTCAGCACCAGATATCCACGCTACTAATCCATATTTCTCTTTATATATATTTAAAGCAAGTAAGCTAAGTAACCCTAACACAGCCACTACGGAAATGGGCTGTGTTAGGGTTACTAATAACACTATTGCTGATACAAAGAATGCTCCACGTAACAGATAAAGCATGAGAATCGCTCCTTGTAGAAGTAAATTTATGCAGCGATATCCACACGTTTCCAAGAACCTAGAAGAAAGAACACTACTGCAAATACTATCAGTACACCAATTTCAAGACCAACACCTGTCACTGAAGCGCCATATATGGCTTTAGTAGCTCCCTCGATAACCCAAGTTGTCGGTACAAACTTCCCTATCTCTTGCAGCAGATTAGGCATAATCCACCGAGGCCAAAAGCAA
>SKJB01000060.1 GCA_007116145.1 Limnochordia bacterium
ATGTGAATGTATCTGCGGATGCCACCTTTACCTTGACCCTCAGCGCTCCGAAAATGGTCATTACGATCAGTGGAGAGGCCATTGAACCGACCCAGAGCGTCCCCAATCCACCGACTCCTGAAGAGCTCGTCAAGCAAGAGCCTGGTGGACAGGTACGATTGACCGTGACAGCACAAAACATCGGCAGCCAAGAGGCTAAGAATGTTGTTATTACGATTCCTATCCCCGAGTTTACCACCTATGTGGCTGGCAGCCTAACGGTATTGCCCAACCCCGTATCTGGTTTTACGACAGGGAATATGCAAGTTCTTGATGATCCCGATCGGATCGTGAGTCCGATCTCGAACTTCAACCTAAACGAGACGGTTACATTTAGATTTATTGTTGAGATTGATAATTAAGGTAATTGAGCTGCCTCGCCGTAGTGAGGCAGCTCAACGCTTAAAGGAAAGTGAGGTGGCAACCGTTGTCGAGACATCAAATGAAGGTATGTTCCTATGATAACTGGTTCTGGGCCGGAATACTCACGCTTAGTATCCTAATTGCTTTTTCATGTCCTGTGCTAGCCCGGCCATCTGCCGGGCTAGAGATTAATACACAAGCTAGTGTGCTCTACGAGCATGGAAGCACTAGTGTGTATCAGGATGTGAGCAACGTAGTCGCGCTAGAAGTTTTGCCGATCTACGAGCTAGAGTTAACAGGTGGTGGGACTCTATCCAGCTCACCAGGAGAGACACTGTATCTACAGTTTGCGATGAAGAATTTGGGAAACACTGCGGATGTACTGCTGTTTTCTGTGGATGGAGAAGAGGGTCTACCCCCGATTGTCTGGTACTACGATGTAGATAGAAATAACCCTCTTGACACCATGGATGACTCGGGACGATTCGTGACGTCTTCCTTGGCTCAAGGAGCCTCTCATCTTGTTGTCGGATTGATGGAGATACCGGTTGCTCAAAGAGCAGGGAGTTTTTTTGTGGATGTGTTATCCTACTCGGATGGTGATAATCATATCGAGGAATCTATCCAGTATCAAGTGATTCTCAACGAGGTGTCGGTTGGTCTAACGGGTGATGATCAGGTCTATATGGGGTCCGAGTTTTCGTTAACGATTCACTACGAAAATCCAGGTTCTTTACCCATCAACGATGCTGTATTGGATCTAGTGCTTGATGCTTCGGTTGTCTTTGTTTCTGAGGATCATGGAGGAGTCTATGACGTAAATACACATACGCTGAGATGGGATCTAGGTGTGATCCCGCCTGTGTCGCAATGGGTAATTCAGGTAACAGTGGAAGCTAAGCAAGCGGCAGCTTTTTACGGTGTGGAAGCTGTCAGTACGGTTCGATTGAGCGCGGAACACGGATTTTCCCGTTTAGCCGAACACCGCACCCTGCTTGGAAATCGTTTTGCTGCAAATCTATTGCTGTCGGTGAATCCCCAGACTATTCTAGGTGATGGAGAGTCTACAGCCGTTTTTACAGCAGTGATTTCCGACTTGTTTGGGAATACGGTAGAGGATGGGGACCAAGTGAGGTTCTTCGCTCCTCAAGGTACGTTTGTTGGGTCTGGAAGTCAAGAGACGGTGGTTTCCACATCCAATGGTATTGCCGAGGCGGTACTGACAGCGCCACTGATGGAGTCCTTGAAGTCCTTCGTGATTCCCGTGACAGTGTCAGCGTTTAACCCTGCTACTGGCGATGTTCAGGAGCAGGTGGAGATTGTGTTTGCTCCTGGAGCCGTCCAAGGACGCTTGGTAGTCTCGGTGACAGATGAGCCGTTGGCAGGCGCTCAGGTTACGCTCGTTCGTAACGGTAAAGTGATCGCTACAGTTACGACAGATGAGCGGGGCTACTATTTCCTTCCTGTTCCAGCCATTGGCGATGACTATGAGATAAACGTGACTCGTCTACGTGACAATGGCGAGGTAGAGACGTTTACGATGCCTGTTTCGGTAGATGCTCTGTTTGGTGCAGTAACAGAAGGTCCCTCACTGATCCGAGGACGAGTGGTCTATGAGGGATCCCAACAAGGGGTGCCTGGTACTACGATCCACTTATACAATGAAGATGGAGGGTTGCTCGGCGTAGCCTTCACTGATGGGCAGGGAGGGTTCGAGATTCGTGTCGAGGCGCAGGATCTAAAAGGCCTTGGGTTGGCTGGATTGGCTGTTAACTCGTGGATGATCCGTGCGTTTACAGCTGCTGGTGATGTGGTAGAAACGTCTCTCTCGCCTCTAAATCAAGGGGACATCATTGTGAATCTTAGTATTGTGGTTGAGGCTGACGGAGAAGTTACCGATGGAGTGACAGGGAATGCTATTATGGGTGCATCTGTGTATCTGCTTGACGAGGAGTTAGCAGCCGATGGTGGTCTCGCTGACTTACCTTTGTTTGACGGGAGCGAGCAGCAGAATCCAAGAATTACCGAAGCGGTAGGGCGATATGTTTTCCATGTAGAGCCAGGACGCTACCAGCTAAGGGCCGCGGCTGAGAACTACCACACGTATCTGTCGAATCCATTTTCTGTGGCTGCAAATAGAGTTGCCAATGATATCGTTTTGTATCCATTAGGGGATACAGACTTGTTGATCAATAAATCAGTCAATAAAGCGATTGCTCATCCTGGCGCGATTGTGGAGTATGTCCTAGAGATAAATAATGCGACAAGTTGGGAAGTATCTGGTATTGTCATTGAAGATACCTTACCCGATGATCTCTCGTATGTCGATGGTTCAGCAGCAAAGGGTGGAGTTTATGATGAAGAAACTCATATGCTGCGCTGGACTTTGGAACAATTTCCGCCAGGTGCAGAGGTTTTAACGTACCAGGCCAAGATGAACCAGTTCGTTCCAGGAACACAGGTTGAGAACAAAGCAGTGCTTCATGCATCAGGTTTTCGTGATTACGCTTCAAGCTCAGCCATGGTGATAGTAAGCCAGAGTTTAGATGTGGAACTACAATCGGAACCTGACGTGGTTCGTTTCGGTGAGTTTGTGCGCTATACAGTGACTGTGCGGAATCCAGGAAATGATGTGGCCACAGCCACCTCAGTGGATACAACGATCGTGGGGCAGCTTCCTCAGGGGTTTGCGTATGTTTCGGGGACTAGCACGATTGGCGGAAAGGCGGTTTCGAACCCGAAAACAAACGGGGCGGACCTGGAGTGGCTTGTAGGAGATATTCTACCTGGTGAAGAGCTCGTGTTGACCTATACGGCTCTTGTGACGATCGCAGCACAAGAAGGAGAGTCTTTTCATTCTGTCACGGTAAGTGGTTTGACTGAAGGAATCCATCCCTTTACAATCGGTCCGCTTCGAACGCGGACGCTAGTTCTTTCGGGCGTCTTTGGCCAAGCGGGAACCCTAGTGGGTCAAGTATTCCATGATCGTAATGGAAACGGAGTGCGTGACAGTGGTGAGCTAGGCTTAAGTGACATTCATCTATACCTCGACAACGGACTGCGTATCATCACAGATAGCTATGGGCGATTCTCTCTGCAGGGAATGGAACCGGGTCTGCGGGTTGTAACCGTAGATGAAGGGTCGCTGCCACAAGGAATGGTGGTGGGGTCAGCTAGCGCTTCCCAATTCGTCAAAATGTTACCTCGAGGGCTTTCCGAACTCCTAATCCCAATAAGGCCGGCAGAGACTCCAGCTAACCAAGTGGGTGTGACTACTCGCTTGCAAGAAATACCCGGCGAGCAGGTTCTTGTAGAGATTGTTATTGAAAATACTTCCGACGCGGTCTTGCAGGGCTTACTACAAGTCGATGCTGGGATCACAACTGGCAGGGCAGAGTTTCATTTTGATAATCCCCAAGAGGCCATTCTCGAACTCGGTGCTAAGGAGCGGGTAGTGGTTACGGGTTCGCTCGGGCTAGAGCTTGCTCAGAGTGCGGCCGCAGTATATCTGGTCTCGGTAGTGATAGGCCCCACTGAGCGTGTGTGGGCCTTGGACACAGTCACGAGCATTGTGACCAAACCGTCTGATGGTGCAGACAAAACTATCGTCGCTCCTGTCTCTGGAGAGCTCCTTCCTATTCGCCGTGAATCCATCACGGTGAAGGCCGATTTTGAAGAGGAAGCGTACCTATATGTGAACAACGAGTCCGTGGACGAATCGAGAGTTGGTCGCATCAAGACAGACTATGATCACAAGACCGTTGAAAAGACATACTACAGTGTGGAGTTTGAGGTAGGTAAGAACCAGATTCTTGTAGAGACCATAGGGCCTGAGGGAGTTACGTTTGAGCAACGAGAGGTCTTTGTGGTAGGACCACCTGTAGGTGTGCATCTGTTGTCCCAGGGTTGGTTGATGGATCAGGGTGAAACCTTGACTGTACGCATTCCAGGGTTGATTGTGGATGCATACGGCCTGCCTGTGCAGCATTCGGTGACCGCTAGGGTGGTAGCAAGTGGGGGTCGTGTACTCGGTCGTTCTGTTTCGGAGCAGAGAGCGGTTTATGTGACTTCAAACGAAGGTTACTTGCTAGTAGAGGTGGAACCTGACGATATCTCGAGTACACCAGTCGAGGTGAGTATCTCAGTGGCGGGTACCACCACTGACGTAGTAATTCCAGTGCGCAAGCCAGCAATCGTTCCGATTATTGCTGGTGGAGGCAGTGTGGTTGCGAAGCTAACGCCTCTCTTTGGAGTCAAGGCCTACGGATCTGGGTTTCTCGAGGTTGCTGGAGATCCTGCTGTACGGGTTCGCTTTGATTCCCGTCTGTTAGACAAGAAAGGGCAGGTGTCGGAAAATTTTGATCGGGAGAGATTGTTGATCGGAGACCGAAGTGTGGTAGAGGATCGGAGTCCATCCCAACAGGCTGGATACTTCTATGCTAGCAATGATAGCGGATCGATTCTCTATGGCGATTTTGGCACTAGATTACCTACAGCATCTCGCTTTACAAATCTAGAACGAGCAGTGACTGGCCTTCGAGCTACGATGTTAGACGGTCGGCTGCATGCTTTTCATTTTGCTGAGCGTTGGACCGAACAGAGGGACAAGATGCGTGGTACAGGTATCTCTGATTTCTACTATGCCACGAAATATCCAATAATTAGCGGAACAGAGAGTGTGTGGCTGATTGTGGAAGAGCCTGATGGGGATGGTGAAATCTCTAGAACGCTCTTGAAACCAAGGGTGGATTACCAGATCAACTATGCAACGGGTGCACTATCTTTCACCACACCCGTCCCTAGTGTGGACGAAGCATTTCATCCGATCTATATTGAATTGGCGTATGCAGTGGATGGAGGGGAGGCTCAAACCTCAGGATATGGATTCTGGGCTGAGTTAACCAACACGTCGGACCATCGCGCTTCACTTCGCTATTTGGCAGGCACATCGATTACAGAAGGCTTACCAGGATATATGGGTGTTGAGGGGCAGACGGTAAACGAGGAGTGGCCTATTGCACTCAACTATGAGGTTAGTTATCTTTTCCCGACATCAGGGATAGCGACTTACGCTAATCTTACGGCTAACCCGTCTGATCGTCTGCATATCGGTCTTGTTGGCCAGCGAGTACATGGTGAGTTTGCTCCTCCCATGCAGCCCCGACCCTTACCAGAAGGCTATCGAGTCACAGGGAGTATAGACTACGACTTTGATGAAAACTGGTCTCTGGGCTATAGTAAGTCTGTAGACAAAACCGTACCAATTCGAGAACCGTACACAGACTCTCTCCACCTGCGAGGCACGCTTTCTGAGCAGATACAAGGGAGTATCGGAGTTCGTTCTGTTTCAGAGACGTTGGGTCTATTGAGTCCTAGGACGAGCACTACAGGCATCATGACGAGTGAATGGACTCCCTCAGCGAGTACGAAGCTTTCCTTGACCAATGAGTACTCGCTAAGTGGCGGTCTAGAACGAGAGCTAACTGAGATTCGCTATGCCCAGACATTCTGGTCTGTGGTACAGGCGTCAGCAATCTATCGAGACCGTCTCACCCAAACAGGTACGAACACAACCTGGAATGTGGGATTGCAAGCGACGCCGTTAGAAGGATCGGTGCTCTACGGCCAGTACCAACCTGCCTTACGTCCGTCCGATGCAGGAAGAACGATTGTAGGAGGAAGGCAGGATTTGCAGGTGACACGAAATCTGGCGGCCTTTGCTTCGAGGGAGTATCGAAGAACGTTTAATTTAGCAGGTGCATCGAAGAGCTCAGATGCTATGGCGGTAGGTTTGCGCTATCGGATGACCCAGCACATTCTAACATCGTTAGGCTACGAATGGTTGGCCGAAGATGATCGCTTGGTAACAAGAACAGATCTGTCACTGACGAGTGTGGAGCGCGGTTCTGGTTTCACATATCTGTTCAACTCTTCTTGGCGGTCTAACTCGAAACCTCCGTTAGATAGACGAGATCTGATGCAGGAAGTGAATGCGGCCATTGCCTATCGCAATACAGATGTGACTCGGCACACCGTGTTGGCTGAGTACCGCTATCGTGATTACCGTACCAAGTTTGAGGGAAACCCCCATGACTATCACACAGAGGTTTCAGCTGTGAGTGTGGATTGGCTCTATCGGTTGTCCAATGGGATTGCTATTTCTAGCCAGTTTGCAGCCAAGCTAGTCTCTGAGCAAGAGAAAGCTCACAACGCCGTCGTCTCCCTCAATCGATCCAGTATCTATCTGGGTCAAGCTGGGTTCGAGGCAAAACTGTACCAGGATTATCAGTTTGAAGTGTTCTGGAGACGAATGTGGGACAACGATGGTCAGCAACATGCTGGATGGGCTGTAGAGCTCACCCGTGATCTTACAGAGTATGTAGGATTAGGTTTAGGGTATAGTACGCTCAGCGTTGACGATCCAGACCTGCAAGGCCTAATTGATTGGCCAAGAGGGTTATACCTTCGATTTCGTGCGAAGTTCTAAGAGCTAGCTGCCAATATGAGCACTAAACGCAAGAGCCGTTTCGATGTGCTGATTCTGAGATTCCAAATAAGAGCTAAGCCCTAAGCGTCATACTTAGGGCTTGGCTTTGTTTTTATAATCATCGTAGCAGTATTTTCCACAGGCAGCCTTGGATACAAAGGGATGTATGTTAACGCCATAATTAACACGAAGTAAATTTTAAAATTAAGAAGGAAATGTTTACTAATTGTAGAATATTACCATGTAACCTGTCACGCATGCTTAGATGTTCTAGCTTTTATGTTGTTTTACCATTTTTTTCGGTAAATTTTCTACAAGGAGTGATGCCTGGGCTAATTACAAGTTATGTAGGTAACATACGGGAGAGAGACAAGGCACAATCTAGACTGAGGCAGGTTCTATCAAAAAAAAAAGAGATTGTAGGAGGAAAAATTATGAAGCGTACATTGGTTCTGTCCATTTTGCTAATAGCTATATTTTCCATCAGCCTTTTGGCTCATGCATCGTCTGAACCTTGGAAAGAGTTTGATTTTGAAGGTCGGACAGTTCGCATTGACTTTCGATTTTGGGATATTTCGCCGTTTGGCGAACGGGGAGATTACGATTGGCGCAATCCTGATCCACGGATGCAGGCTCACATTGAAGAAGTAGAAGAAATGTTTAATGTAAAACTAGAGTTTCCTGCTTATACAGGTCATGCTAATCTAATGAATGTCTATGGACCCGATATTATTGCAGGGGATCTTACGGCTAGTGCTTTTTCTGCAGACGTTGCGCGCTCAACACGCAGTCTGTTGCCCCTTGCCATGGGAGGATATCTTCATCCCTTAGACGATATACTTGATGAAGACTATTACAACAGTTTGCCCATATCCTATCGGAGTAAATCAGGACTTGATGTTAAAGGTCGCATGTATGGATTTGATGACACTACTGCATTGATCGAACCGGTTGGTATCCTCTGGAACAAAGACTTCTTTGAGGAGGAAGGGTTACCCGATTTGTATGAGTTATATCTAAACAATGAGTGGACTTGGGATGTCTTTGAAGAATTAGTTACAGGTATAACTCGCGATACCACTGGTGATGGCGAGAACGACTATTTCGGTCTAAACATTTTTTGGCCCCGGTCTCAGATGCTAGCTATCCTTATGTACACTAACAACGCCACGTTGACGAACTTAGTGGATGGTAGATATGAAGTAGCTTTTGATTCTCCTGAAGCTATCGAAACTTATGAGTTATGGCAACGACTATGGAATAGCAATAGTGTTATCGCACGGAGTCGTGATGGGGTCAGTATTGCAGCTATGCAATATGCACCTCCGCCTGTCCTGCAATTTGAACAGTTTCAAGCGCTAGATGACTTATTTGGATGGGTTCCGTTACCCTTAGGACCGAGTGGGACAGAATACGTCTTTCCTTATTGGAATCGGCATATGCAAGTGATTCCCATAACTGAGCCCAATCCACGAGGTATTATTGAAATCGTAAGTGCCTTGCGTCAGCTAACTGCGCCTTATAAACCAATGTCTTTGGAAGAGTGGGAACAGGAGAACTGGATGCATTGGGGTGGTTTTATGGCTGATCGTGATTCGTTACGACTCTGGCAACTAGCAGCTGAAAACCGCACTCACGTTGATAATCGTGCATTTATACTAGATAACGGATTGGGAAGTGCAATTGACCAGATTATTACAGAAGATGTTAGTGTTGCAAGTACGATTGCAGCTGTGGTGCCCGAATTGCAGAGTCAATTAGATGAACTGTTTAACGATTAAAAAGTATTAAAGCTTAGTTACAGGCTACAATATCTAAAATACGTTTGCTCGGAATAAAGAGATCAAAGTACGTTTGATCTCTTTATTCCATATCTGCATCAACGGAACAACGAATCGTTTCAGCATACGACAACATCAACACACAAAATCCATGGAGTATTGTCCTTATCGGCAATCCATTTAGAGAGTGTTACACACAAATTGCCTGTTGCCATTGATATATAAGGTTGTGTCTGGTGTTGCATTGATAAGCCATCTTGGAGGAGGTAATAGTACTGCTTAAGTGTGTGATTGTGTCCGACCGCAGCGGGTCGGAAAACGTGATGATTGTGCCAGACGGCATCGGCGTGGGTTAGAATTGTGCCAGTAACTTGAATACCATCTGCATTGAGAACATAGATGCACTCGATAGAGGTGTATTGTGCGACTAAGAACTGCAGTCTCTGATTATAGTCGGAAACATGGTATGAGCATAGATGCATAGCGAGTTCGCTTAGCATCTCATTCCACAGTTGCTGTTTTTGTGCCTTTGCTCTATGGTTATCAATAACGTGTCTTTGAAAATCTTTTGATAGTTTTTTCATCCTTGCCTCGAGAGCCGCTATATTATCTTGTGCTACCTGGATAGATTTAGGATGTGAGAAGTAGTAACCTTGGTAGAGTTTCACTCCGCGATCCATGGCACAATAAAGCTGCTCCTTAGTTTCAACACCTTCAGCAACGACCAAAGCTCCTAGTCTGTCCGCCATAGTGACTAGCGATTCAAGCACAACTTGCTTATGGAAGTCGGTGTGAATTCCTTGAATTAGCTGTTTATCAATTTTGAGAAAATCTGGTTTGGTAAGAGCAATTCGATCAAGATTTGAACAACCTGATCCAATGTCATCGAGTGCGATCAGGAATCCGTGTTCTTGATAAAACTGCGTAAATCGTTCTAGCCGAACCGCATCCTGGAGCGACGATTCGTTTATCTCAAGAACCACTCTTTCAGGAGATAGTCCATATTCTTTGGCTAGTTGAAAAATGTGCTTCGAGCCAATCGATTGGTCAAGTATCGAGGTATCTACATTAATAAATAACAGTCGGTCATCAGTTTTGTCCTCTACGGATGCGAAGTCAGACAAGGTGTGAATTTGGCACAACCTATCAAGTTGTAACGTTAGTCCCAGATCTCGTGCGGTCCCAAACATTTCCAGGGGAGCAATTATGGTTTCTCTGTGTCGGCCGCGGGCCAAACCTTCAACACCGAGTACAGAGAAGTCGACGATTGAAACGATAGGCTGAAATTCGATGAAAATATTATCTGCTGCGATTATGTTTGCGATCATGTGTTGCTTACCACCTTCCTATACCACCTTTCTTGTTATGGTCGGAAAAGTCCTTCAGGGTCTACCTATACATACCTGTATGCATTCCGCGTATTCTAGCTTCTCGATATGGGCCTGTCGTAGTATGTTTAAGAGTGAGGCTAGGGTAAGGGATGGCTTGCATCCATGGGCAGATCAACCGCAGATGTACTTGTTTCTCTATAACAGCAGGATAAAGTTTGAGCTACATAGAATATATTAACTACGAATAAAGATACCGTAGCGACTCACAACATGGAGTTTCCCCAAGCCAATTTTTATGCATTTTCACTGACAGTTATGGAGATGAACCGAAAATTCGAAAGGGGACGGGAGTTTATGTTGAGAAATATTCCATTATATGAGATATATTCACTTGTATTTGTTGCTGTTGCTGCAATATACACAATAATTGGCACCTGCGTATTCTCCCTTAATACGAAAAGTGTTTTGCATAAGACTTTCTTTTTTGTTAATCTATCATTGGGAATTTGGGCTTTTTCCTATAGTATATTAAATTCTGCTGCTACTTATGAAGAAGCTCTTCTATGGAGCAGGGTTAGTGTTTTGGGATGGGGGATAGTGTATAGTTTTTTATTGCATTATTGCTTAGTGTTAACAGACAAAAAAGAATTTTTGAAGAAAAAATGGGCGTTTGTACTTATTTACTTTCCAGCATGTATTAATGTTTTTGTTTTTGGATTCAATGCTTCTACTGCGCACTCAGCATTTGAATTACTAAAAACGAATGCAGGATGGGTCAATATATCTGAAAATGGATTTTTTGATTATTACTTTTATGTTTATTATCTTGTGTATTCATTTGCAGGGTTACTATGTTTATGGACTTGGAAAAAGGCTTTTCAAGACAAAAAAGCTAGAAGGACAGCAATAGTAGTCAGCCTTTCTTTTTCTATTGGAATTCTTTTGGGTGGTCTTAGAGATGTTCTTTTTAGATTGTCAATGCAAGATGCAATACCTCAATTGGGTGTTGTATTTGTGTTAATCCCTATCTTGTCAGTCATGTATTCCATAATGAAGCATGGCATAATGGAAGAAAGAATTCAAGAAGTCGAGTTTTCGTCAGGAAGGGTGCTTTCACAGGAAAAACGGCTAGCATTTTATAAATTGCTATTCATTATTGCTATTATTGGCAGTATATCGCATTTGACTATTAATTACTTCATTTTTGAGAGCGAAATCACAGGGTTGTTAAAAAGTTGTGGATTTATTCATTTTCTCGGTCTTATTGTATGGATTTTACCACATTTGAAAATGAAACAAGATACTCAAGATACATTTTTGGGACTAATACTAGCCTCGATAATGCCAGCGCTTTACGTATATTATGTTCAATATGGCTATAATAGTGTCATTTGGTCTATTCCATTATTCTTAATGATCTTAACGGTTATATTTAAGAGCAAAAAACTGTTACTTTCAGTGTTTATGTCAGCCATGATTGTTGAGTTCTTAAGTGCGGTAGGGAACCGATCTTTTTTAGCAACAATAGAAGAAGTCGATTATCAGCAACGTTTAGCGATGTACATTCTGCTCGCTGCGATCATATACTATATCAGTCATCTTTATCGACAAAGACTCGATGATTATGAAAAGCAAACAGCACTACAGAAAAAAATATCAGAAATATCATCAGAGTTTGTTAGTGTGACGATTAATAATTTAGACGATATCATTAATGACATGCTCAAAAATAGTGGGGAATACTTTGAGGTGGATAGAGCATACATGTTTCGCTATTCTGAGGATATGGCTATGGCAGAGTATACAAATGAGTGGTGTGGTCAGGGTATTTCTCCAGCAATTGATATTGTCGGTTCGCAACCATTATCATTATTCCCTTGGTGGATGAAAGAGCTTAAGCAAGAGAGTAAGGTTTATATAGAGGACGTGAACAGTCTTCCTGGTGAAGCATCAGCAGAACGTGAATTCTTGATGCTACAGAAAGTGCAGTCTTTACTCGCAGTACCAGTATTTAATCATAATAAATTACTTGGTTTTTTAGGGTATGATGCTGTTTCGCATAAAAGAACTTGGTCTCTTGAACATATAGATGCACTACAAATTATGGCAAATATAGTATCGGATGCCATGGTAAAGGTAGAGTCTGAGAAGAAAATTGAGTATTTAGCATACTATGATGCATTAACAGGTCTTGCAAATCGTACTTATTTTAATCTGCAATTAGATGCAATGATAGAGCTTGCCAAAGACAAAGAAGAATATATTGGCATTTTATTTTTAGATCTGGATGAATTTAAGTCCATCAATGATACCATGGGACATGATTCAGGAGATAAGCTGCTTATTGAAGTGGCAAAAAGACTTTCTCAAAGTGTTAGACATTCCGATGAAGTATGCAGATTTGGGGGAGATGAGTTTCTTGTGATGATACCTCAAATCGATGACCTTGCTCAAATTAAACGAACAACAGAAAGAATAATGGAGGCCTTTGAGAAACCAATTATAATTAAAGAGCAAGATTTTTATGTGACAGCTAGCTGCGGAGTAGCAGTTTATCCGTTGGATGGCCTTGATTCAGAAACCCTGATTAAAAGTGCCGATTTAGCCATGTATGAATCGAAAGAAAGTGGTAAGAACAGATTTACATTTTGTACGCCAGTCATGAAAGATGCAGTTAATGAAAAGATGCAACTTTCCAATGATTTATATACGGCCTTAGAACGTGAAGAATTAGTGTTATATTATCAACCACAAGTTAATATTAAGTCTGGTAAAATCATCGGACTAGAAGCCTTGATTCGCTGGAATCATCCAGATCGAGGGATTATTTCACCAGGTATATTTATTCCATTAGCAGAGCAAACCGGTTTAATCCACAAAATAGGGGAATGGGTTGTGAAGACAGCTTGTACCCAAAACAAGGCTTGGCAATTCAAAGGATTCTCACCTGTGGTTATGGCTGTTAATCTCTCTGTTGAACAATTCAGAGGTAATAGATTAGTGGAAGTTGTATCAAAAGCGCTAATAGAGAGCAAGTTAGAGTCAAAATACTTAGAACTAGAAATAACAGAAAGTATAGCTATTAAAGAACCGACATACATCATTGGGGTATTACACAAGCTCAAGGCGCTTGGGGTCTCAATCTCAATTGATGACTTCGGTACAGAATACTCTTCACTAAGTCGGTTAAAGGATCTCCCTATAGATAGGTTGAAGATGGCAATGGAATTTGTCCAAGGAATCGAAAAAGGAGCAAAGGATGAAGCAATTGCAGTAGTAATCATTAATCTTGCCAAAAGCCTCGGCTTGAAGGTTATAGCCGAGGGTGTGGAGGATGAAGGACAGTTAACATTCCTAAAAGAACGAGTTTGTGACGAAGTCCAGGGGTTCTATTTTTTCCGCCCAATGCCAGCTAAAGACATCGAGCAAATACTGCAAGTAGGTGAGAATTATGGCTATACAAGCTGATCTATTTTCCATACTCTACTTTCTGGTGTTAACTGTATATGGGATGATTGGAACGTATGCGCTTTCATTGAATCCAAAAGCTAGCTTAAATCGTGTTTTCTTTTTGATATGCCTCTCTCTCTGTATATGGGCCTTTTCTTTTTCGATAGGGAATGTAGCCATTTATTATGAAACAGCTCTTCTTTGGCGACGTATCGCTTCTTTTGGATGGGGAATTCTATATAGCTTGTTAGTACATTTTTTCTTGTTGCTAACAGATGCAACTACTTTTCTCAAGCTTAGGGTAACATTTATACTTATCTATTTGCCAGCAGTGTTGAATCTGATATTTTATGGGATTTATGGTCCTGTTGCAATTTTGCAGTATAGTTTAATGCAGATAGAAAGTGGCTGGATTAATACTTCTGTCGGTGGTTTCGGCGATTTATTCTTCAATACCTATTATACACTATTTTCGTTTGTGGGATTAATCGTACTATGGAGTTGGAAAGGCTTATCCAAGGATGCAACCAAAAAAAAGACAGCGATTATTGTCAGCACAACGTTTTTTATAGGATTTATTTCGGGTACATCAACGGATATGTTCATTAATCAGTATTTAGATTTTTACACACCGCAATTAGGAGTTGTTTTTGCCATAATACCAATATTAGGGATTTTTTATTCAATACAGAGACATGGTCTAATGCTCAATCGTGAAATAAGCAATGTCAATGAAAAGGAAATCCTTAGCCTTAATCATAGAATGAAAATCTATGATTATTTAACAATTGCAATTATTTGCGGTAGTGTCTTGAATATCGGTCATTACTTTTACTATACTGTAGACATTGCGTCGGTTTTGTTAACGAGTACAATTTTTATGTTCATGGGGCTCATTACGAAAATGATTAGCCTAACTTCGTTTTCGAAATATAAACAAGATATGATGCTGTTTGTAACATTATCTATTTTGACGTTTATGCTTTTATGGCGATTTTTATTTGAAGATGGTAGTAATATTGTATGGACTATTCCAATTATTTTTTTGTTAGTAACAGCAGTTTTTCGAGACAGAAAGTTCTTTTTCTATATGTTATTCGTTACTTTACTATTTCATTTATGGTCATGGATAAAAGTCCCCGTAGTCGAAGTGACTGTTAACAACATCAACTATCTATCACATATGACACTTTACATGCTAGTCGCAGTGTTAGTATTTTACATCAACCAGACATATTTTCAAAGGCTAGATGATCATGAAAAACAAACCGAATTACAAAAAAAAATATCAGAAATCTCGTCGGCTTTTGTCAGTGTCACTATTGATAATTTAGACGACAAAATTAGTGATATGCTCAAAAAAAGTGGCGAATACTTTGAGGTGGATAGAGCATACATGTTTCGGTTTTCTGAGGATATGTCTATGGCTGAGTGTACAAATGAATGGTGGAATGAAAGTAGTTGTCTAACGATTAATACGATTGGGTCTCAGCCTACAGCATCTTTCCCCTGGTGGATGAAAGAGCTTGAACAAAATAGAAAGGTTTATATAGAATGTGTAGAGCATCTTCCTAATGAAGCATCAGCTGATCGTGAATTTTTGATGCGACAGGGAGTAAAGTCTTTGATCTCAGCACCAGTATTTAAGCAGAGCAGATTAATCGGTTTTTTAGGTTATGATGCTGTTAGAGATAAAACTTGGTCTTTTGAACAGCAAGAAGCACTTCAAATCATGATAAATATTGTATCGGATGCCCTGGTAAAGGTAGAGACAGAGAAAGAAATAAACTTTATGGCATACTACGATGCATTAACAGGTCTTTTGAATCGTACCTATTTCAATTTGCAGTTAAACAAGAAAATTGAACGGGCAAGGCGCAAAAAGAAGTTTATTGGCATTCTATTTTTAGACTTAGATGAGTTTAAGTCCATCAATGATACCATGGGCCATGATTCAGGTGATAAACTGCTTATTGAAGTGGCCAAAAGACTTTCTCAAAGTGTAAGAAAAGCAGATAAAGTGTGCAGATTTGGGGGAGATGAGTTTCTTGTGATGCTCTCCTCGATGGACGACCCTGCTCATATACAAATAGCAACGAGAAAAATAATGGAAGCATTTGACAAACCAATAAAGATCAAAGAGCAAGACTTTTATGTGACAGCTAGCTGTGGGGTGGCCATATATCCGTTAGACGGCCTTGACGCAGAAACTCTGATTAAAAGCGCCGATTTAGCTATGTATGAATCAAAAGAAAGTGGTAAAAACAGATATGCATTTTGCACACCACTTATGAAAGAAGCAGTTAACGAAAAAATGCAGCTTTCCAATGATCTGTATACGGCCTTAGAACGCGAAGAATTAGTGTTATATTATCAACCACAAGTTCATATTGAGACTGGTAACATCATCGGACTAGAAGCCTTGATTCGCTGGAATCATCCAGATAGAGGGATAATTTCTCCAGGCATATTTATTCCATTAGCAGAGCAAACTGGTTTAATCCACAAAATAGGGGAATGGGTTGTGAAGACAGCTTGTATCCAAAATAAGGTTTGGCAATCCAAAGGATTCTCACCTGTGGTTATGGCTGTTAACCTTTCTGTTGAACAATTTAGAGGCAATAAATTAGTGGAAGTTGTATCAAATGCATTAACAGAAAGCAAGCTAGAGTCAAAATACTTAGAACTAGAAATAACAGAAAGTATAGCTATTAAAGAACCGACGTACATCATTGGGATATTGCACAAGCTCAAGGCGCTCGGGGTATCAATCTCAATCGATGACTTCGGTATAGAATACTCATCACTAAGTCGATTAAAGGAGCTGCCTATAGATAGGTTAAAGATGGCAATGGAATTTGTCCAAGGAATTGAAAACGGAGCAAAGGATGAAGCAATTGCAGTAGTAATCATTAATCTTGCGAAAAGCCTAGGCTTGAAGGTTATAGCCGAGGGCGTGGAGGACGAAGGACAGGTAGCATTTTTAAAGGCTAGAGTTTGTGACGAAGTCCAAGGGTTCTATTTTTATTACCCAATGCCAGCGAAAGAAATCGAGCAAATACTACCTAGAATAACGTAAAACGTCATCTTAGGTAAACAAAGAGTCGTCTGGGGTTTAATCACTTTCGAGAGGAGACATGAACAGGGATCCAATCGCTGAGATATTTTTACACAAATAAAGGTATTGGAGTAACTTTCATCGAATAGTATGTTAAGAAAATTACGGTAGAGACTATGTTTAGTGATATGTTAGGAGGAGAATAATGGATACAACTAAGAAAAAGTTAATTAGTCGGCGAGCATTTTGTAAGAACCTCACTATAGGGACAGTTGGATTTGCAACCTTAGCAGGTACAGGGTATACACGACTTTCTTCAGGTGCATCTCTTTCAGATGGTACGACCAAAAAAATACCATTTAATCTACCCCGCAGAGCGATTGGTAATACAGGAATGTACGTGTCTGTTTTAGGTCTTGGCGCTGGAAGTCGCTTCTGGAATAACAGTCATCTTCCTCGGGAACTCTGGGAAGATTATGTGCATCGCGCATTAGCAGTAGAAGGTATTAATTATATAGATACTGCAATTAATTATGGTTCTAATCAAGAGAGTGAAAAAATGCTAGGAACCATCGTGCAGTGCTATCGTAATGATTTAATTCTTTCATCAAAAACCCCACAAAGGCACTATGATGGAGTTATGCGCGACATAGAAACAAGCCTGACTAACCTGAAAACGGATTATTTAGATGTGTACTTGATGCACAATTTAGGTCAAAATGGAAGTGAAACAAGCCTGCGCCAATTGGAGAACGGGTATAATGCTATTTTAAAGCTAAAAGAACAAGGTGTAGTTAAAGCCATCGGTTTTTCAAGCCATTCAGCCGTTCCACAGCTTGTTTCCCAAGCAGTGGATCATTTAGATATTGACTTATTATTACTCTCTACAAATAATATGTTCAACTATAAACCCCATATCGAATCTATTGCTGACCGCGGTGTTGCTGTGTCAACGATCAAGGTAATGATGCCCATCGAAGGGCAAAATCCATCCCAAACAGGTAAAACTCTGCTCCGTGGTGTATTAGATTTACCAGTATGTTCGGCAGTTATCACCCATCGTACGCAAGATGTCTTTGATTCGAATTTAACAACCATTCGAGAATATGCAGCCGAACAAGGTATTGACATGTATTATGCAGATTTTTCTGCTCAAAGCCAAATTAATGATTTTACCTTTATACCCAGCCAAACGAACTTTCAATTGCAGCAGGATAAACAACGTTCTGTATTATCACTAAAGACGGTTGGTCCACTATATAGCAACCCTCGTCGACCACGAACTTATGCTTTGGTTAATAACAAGATTTGGAAGGAAGCTGAAGTAACTATCAACGTTAGATATACGGATACACTTGGAACTCCAGATATCATTATTCCATTTGCGTATCAAGATGAACATCATTGGTGCTATGCACATATATCAAACCGTGCAGACAACTTTCATAATGTCATCATGAAAGTGGACGGCTCTAACCGATACACCATTCATACAGAACGTACCCGTTCGCCGCTTCAAACAAAGGAATATTATCGGATTAAACTGGTGTTTAATGCAGATAAAGGAAGCGTATGTGTATATTGTGACGATGATGGCATGCAGGAACCATTTTTAGTTGCTTCAAACGCAACCTTTGCTCCTGGTCTTGTTGGTCTTGGAAGCTTTGATACTTTAGCCCTTTTTGATAATCTAGAAATTCATGGAAAAGTAACAACCTGAAAACAGGAGGTCAGATCATGTTCGGTTTAGGTCCAACGGAACTCATTGTAGTGTTGGTTATTGCTTTAGTAATTTTTGGTCCCAGCAAACTACCAGAAGTAGGCAAAGCAATTGGAAAGGGAATTAGCGAGTTTAAGCGAGCTAGCAAGGAAATAACGGATTCAATTACTGATACAGAAGACGAAGATAAGGAAACAAAGAATACTAATGAATGATAAACAGATGACATTTATTGAGCATTTAACAGAATTACGTACCCGATTACTAATCTCTATTGTTTCAGTGCTCATGTTCTCCATTATTGGATTTGTGTTTGCCAATCAAATTATTCGGTTTTTAACCCAGCCCCTTGACAACCTTGTGTTCCTCAGCCCAGCGGAGGCGTTTTACACGAATATCAAGGTGGCAGTAATTGGTGGATTCTTTTTATCTCTGCCAATAGTGCTTTATCAAGTATGGGCATTTATCTTGTCAGCACTCAAAGAAACAGAGAAACGTTTTCTTTTGATTTTTCTGCCTTGCTCATGGATTCTTTTTATTGTTGGCACATCATTTGCTCTGTTTTTAGTTATGCCCCTTGCTTTACGTTTCTTTATTGGTTTCGCTACTCCTGATGTACAACCAATGATATCGTTAAACTATTATATTTCTTTTGTTTTAAGTCTATTAATTCCGTTTGGTCTTATGTTTGAGTTACCATTAGTAATGGCGTTATTGGTTCGGCTTCGTCTGGTACATCCACGTCAGATAGGCAAAGCTCGCCGATTTATTTTCCTGGCAATTTTTGTTATTGGCTCTCTCTTTACTCCGCCAGATGTTTTATCTCAAATGTTATTAGCACTTCCTTTGCTTCTTTTGTTTGAGATAAGTTTGTTAATTTCTCGCATTATCGCTCCAAAGGATCTATAAGTAATCTTGTAACGAGGAACTAGGTGATCAAACCTAATTCCTCGTTTTTAAGAATTAGTAGCTAAGAAATCGGGTTTTGATACGGGACGTACGTTAAGAGGTTGGTGGAAAACGTTTTGATTTCATCGGAGGGATAAGAAAATGTGCCATGTGATGGGGGGAACTGTGTGAGTAACAACGAGACAATGCACATAAAATTTTGGGGTGTTCGAGGTTCTATACCTGTCCCTGGGCCAAGAACCGTAGAATATGGAGGAAATACATCCTGTATACAAATAACAATGGGGAAACGCCAGGTGGTACTCGATGCTGGGAGCGGTCTTGTCGGCCTTGGGGAAGCACTTGCAGAAGTCCCATGTGAGGTGGATCTATTTCTAAGCCACCTGCATTGGGATCATATTCTAGGATTCCCATTTTTTCGACCAGTGTTTCAGAAGTCCAATCGCTTACGAATATATGGACCAAGTCTAGAGCCGAACTCGTCGTTTAATCCACTCAGTGCGGCTATTGCACCCCCTTGGTTTCCAGTATCTATGGAATCCATGCAAGCAGACATTACATATTCGGTGATTGATGGCGAGCAGACGCTTAATTTAAGGGATGGCATTATTGTGCGGACAATGTTCACGAACCATCCAGGTAGCTGCCTTGCCTTTCGTGTGGAATACAAGGGGTGTTCTTGTTGTTATGTTTCGGATCATGAGCACAAGGAGAACGTGCACGAACAGCTAGTGGCTTTTGCCCAAGGATCTGATGTGTTGATTCATGATGCGCAATATACCGATCAGGAATATTATGGCAATGGTACGCATAAGCCAAAGATTGATTGGGGGCATTCAACATGGCAATCTGTGGTTAAAGTGGCTCGTGAGGCAAAAGTGAAGCGCTTGTTCTTGTTCCATCATGATCCAAGCCGAACGGACGATGCGCTGTCGGCAATAGAAGTCTTAGCCAAACAGAAGTTCCCTTCTTGCCAGGCTGCCAAAGAAGGAGTGGTGATCCAAGTATGCCAGAATCGAAGTTGACGAGTGCAGTCCAGATTGAACGATTACTGAGCATTGGTATTGCTTTGTCGTCGGAAAAGGATCACTTTCGATTATTGGAAATGATTGTTAGCGAAGCACGGCAAGTGACTAACTGCGATGCTGGCACGTTGTTTTTATCTGGAGACAACCAGCTTCATTTCAAAATTGTTCAAAACGAGACACTGGGTATTTTTCTAGGAGGTAATCGAGAAGAGATTGCCTTGCCACCAGTACAATTAACCAGAACTAGTGTTTCGGCGATCGCAGCTCTTGACCGTAAGGTTATCAATATTCCTAATGTTTACGATAATCAGGAGTACGACCTAACGGGGCCGCAAAAATATGATGCGTTGACTGGATATCACACCCAATCCATGCTAGTCGTCCCTCTTGAAAACCACCAAGGAGAAATAATCGGTGTGCTCCAGTTGATTAATGCTCGAGATGAGCAGAATGTGGTGGTGCCGTTTGCCCATGATCTAGAAAGGGTTGTTGCTTCGCTAGCGTCACAAGCAGCGGTGTCTTTAACGAATATGCAATACTTAGCAGATATTGATCTGCTGTTTCAGTCCTTTGTGCAGGTCTTATCAACTGCGATCGATGCTCGCACTCCGTATAACGCTAACCACTCTGGTAACATAGCATCCTTAGTGGAGAAGTTTGCCGCCTATCTTGACTCGATCGATACAGGACCGTTTCGGGAATGTCATTTTAGCAAGAGTCACATAGCGCAGCTCACAATGGCCGCCTGGTTGCACGATATTGGCAAATTGGCGATTCCTTTGACCGTAATGGATAAGGAGACTCGCCTCGGTAACCAGCTCCCATTAGTGTTGTCTCGCTTAGATGTGATTTTGTTGCAGACAAAACTGCGCCATTATGAAGAGGGTGTGAGTGTCACTACAGAGATTCAAAAGATCGCAAAAGCTCGTGAGATAATCTTAAAGGCAAACAATCCAGCGACGTTTGTTGATGATTCGTTAATCGCTGATTTGCAGCAAATTGCCGGGCTGCACTACCAAGATGGCAACGGGCAAGAAATTGCTTGGCTATCCGAGGACGAGCTTGTTGCCTTGAGTGTCCGTAAGGGAACACTTACAGAGGTAGAACGCAAGATTATGGAGAGTCACGTTGCGATCACCGAGCGGATGTTAGAGAAGATTTCTTTCAACACACAGTACAAGGATGTTCCAAAATGGGCTGTTGAACACCACGAATTTCTTGATGGGAGCGGTTACCTAAAAGGGCTAAAGGACCGAGAATTATCACTTGAATCGCGCATGTTGACAATGCTTGACATCTTTGATGCTCTAACAGCAGCGGATCGACCGTACAAAAAGGCAATGCCCAAAGAGCGAGCGTTCCAGATTCTGCAAAGTATGGTTTCTGAGGGTAAGTTGGATGAGGATCTAGTGAATGCGTTTCAAGATAGCCAAGTCTGGGATGTTGAAAGGGGCTAGGAACATGCAAAAAAGTAGAATTGGTTTTGCTATCTTGGTTTCTTCTATTTGGTTGCTGCTTTTAGGAGCTGCTGTTCTACAAGGTATGGACGCGCGGATGTATGATTTATACTTTCGTGCTAGCGGAGGACGACCGATCTCAGGAGATATTGTCGTGGTAGGCATTGATGATATATCGTTAACAGAGCTCGGGCGATGGCCTTGGCCACGAAATATCCACGGAGAGCTTATTCAGAGCTTAAACGAGATGGGGGCTGCTTGGATTGGAATCGATATCCTGTTTGCCGAAGAACACGATTCGGATGGATTATTCCTAGAGGCCATGACCCAAGGGGGAAATGTGGTATTAGCCACGAAATTTGAAGCTGTGCTTGAACAAAGTAAGCGCATGGTGTACCATGTACGGCCAACCTCCCTGTTGCGAGAAGGTTCGAAGACCGATGGGTTTATCAATCTTCCTAGCGATACTGATGCTTTTGTTCGGCGGTTTCACACAACGGCTCTGCATCATGATCAACAGGTCTTGTCGTTAGCAGCGGCTTTGGCCAAGCTAAACGGTGCCGCACTTCCAGGGCCAGAAAAAGCACTGCGTGATGGTAGCTACCTGATTAACTATGGAGGTGGGCCCCGTAGTTTTCCTACATATTCTTACTACCAAATTGTGCACAAGATGATCCCAGAGGAGTGGATCAAGGATCGTATTGTCCTTGTGGGTGCCACTGCACCTGATCTGCGGGATACCTTTGCAACCCCTTTTTTTAACGCAGGACTAACGCCTGGAGTGGAGATTCATGCGAACGTGCTAGCGACAATCCTCGAGGAGGCGTATATATTGCCCGTCTCTCCCTTGCTAGTAGGAGGACTTACTGTGAGTAGTGGTCTGTTAGCTGGAGTTGTGATCGGAGGACTGTCCCCGCTAGTCGCAGGATTCATTCTTTTGATCAGTGTTATTGGGCTCGTAGGCGGAAGTTATACCTTGTTCTCATTGGGCTTGTGGCTTCCGATCGTGGCTCCCCTCGGTGCGATGCTATCGGTAGTAGTGATTAGCGCTATTATGCAGTATGTTACGGAGGAACGAGAAAAACGAAGAATTCGTGCTATCTTTGGGCGTTTTGTCTCTGAGGATGTGGTGAAGGGAATTCTAGAGACGCAAGGTGATTTGGCTTTAGGGGGACAGCGAAGAACGCTCACGATTCTATTTGCGGATATTCGCGGATTTACACCGCTCTCTGAAATTCTACCACCTGAAGAGGTGGTGGGTCTGTTAAATGAATACTTCGGAGCGATGACAACGATTATTTTTAATAACGGTGGCACGGTGGATAAATTTATGGGCGACTGCATCATGGCCCTCTTCGGAGCACCTCTAGACCTTCCCGATCATGCTAACCAAGCTGTAAAAGCGGCGGTCGAAATGCGCAATGAACTGATGGAATTGCAGAAAAAATGGTCTGCACTAGGACAAGTTTCCCTGCAGGCGGGAATTGGTATCAATACTGGTGAAGTGGTGGTCGGAAATCTTGGTTCAAGTGAACGTATGGAGTATACCGCAATCGGTGATGCAGTAAACCTAGCAGCTCGCTTCGAGAGCTTAACGAGACAGTATCCATGTGAAATCCTAATTGGAGAAGAAACATATAGATTCGTTGCAGAGCAAAGCGAGACGATAGAGTTTTCTGGAGTCGAGGTTAAGGGTAAGTCTAAGCCTATGACTGTGTATGGAGTTACTAGTTGGAGAAGCAGGTAAGAATTGACCGGTCAGGGTCGATCCAGTGCTTTTGAGGGTTTACACGCGAATAATAGGCATAAATGGGGTAGGTGGATCGGTATGTGGAAACGTATCTGGTTGTGTGTATTCATTGTTTTTTGGGCAATAACCACAGTTGTAGGTGCAGCTGCACTTGAGTTGGAGATATCAGCTTACGATTTGGAGGATGTGGATAGCGCTTTTGTGCAAGGAGTAACGAGAGCTCGTGCTGTAGTGACTATTCTAGCAGAAGATGGTTATAAACAGGAGCAGTTTGCTAATGAGCAAGGCCAGTTTAGTTTCTTTGACATTCCTCTAATCTATGGAGATAATCGACTACAAGTTACGGTGGACTCGAAAGATAGCCAGGTCACTGAAGTGTTGTGGGTTCGATTCTTGCCGCCAACAGAGTTTTTGGGGACTGGATTTGCCAGCCTTGAGTTAGGAAAACGATATTCTAGCGGAGATGCGAGCTTCTCACAACAGGATAGCGGTTTCTATACTGACACTTTGGTGCAGTTTTTTGTGGAAGGGAAATCTTCAGGCGGGTACCGCTTGACGGGTGCTTTAGACACGGTTCCTCACGAAAAACCAGAATCTGGATTTGTCTATCACTTACTAGGTGATGCAAGTACTAAGGAAAAAAAAGCAATGTCTTCGTTACCGATCTATGCGAAAGTTGAAAAAGAGCAGAGTTCTTTTGTGTGGGGAGATTATCGTACAGACTTTCTGCAAAATGGAGAGTTCATGGCTTATAATCGAATGGTAACTGGAGCACATGTTCAGATAGTCGAAGGGTTGTGGCGGCTTACGATGGGGCATGCTCCCACGAATAGTCAGTTCCAAAAGGATTTTCTGCGCGGGAAAGGTATTTCAGGGTTATATTATCTAAGCCATGTTCCTGTGGTCGAATATAGTGAACAAATCACTCTTATTACTATAGATCGTGACGATCCCGAGAGTTCGATCGAAGCGCAGATGTTGATTCGTGATGCTGATTATACAATCGATTACCGTTTGGGGTCGCTGGAATTTCGCGAGCCCGTTCCGATGCAGGATGCTGCTGGTAATCCGATGTTTCTATCGGTGGTCTATGAATGGGCCCACGGGAGTGAGTACGCTGCTAATGTTACTAGCGGCTCTCTAGTTTGGGACAATACTAGAACGCGCGCACAGGTAGCTGGTGTCCAAGACGGAAATGAATACCTCGTTGGTGGTAACCTGGCAGTCTCTCTTGGACAACATCAGATAGCCCGCGGGGAAATCGCCCGATCATACACTAGTGCAGATAGTGGTATGGCTTGGCGTTTAGGTTGGGAAGGAACATTTGGTGCAGCGGAACTAAAGGTGAGTCATAGTCAGAAAGAGGCGAAGTTTTCACCGGATCTACAAAAAGCTTCAGATGTTGCCCACCGCAAGACAGAGGGAACGTTAGACTGGGAAACCGAAGAGTATCGTTTGGGAGTTTTAGTGTTTTCTCGCCAAGAAACAGGAGGGGTAGTTACTCGCCAGACAGATCGTTGGAGTGTGGAATTTGCACGAAATTACGCACGCTTTCGCATGTTGGGCCAGATTGGACAAACCAAAGTACAGTCGGATCAAGATCCGATTACTTCTAAGACAGTGTTGTGGGGTGGTGCTACGTACCAAGTTCTCGAAAATACCACTGCATCGCTCGGTCGCGAAGAAGTGTTTGACCAACCTGGCGTTCGAGGAATCGGACGATGGGATCTTTCATTTCGTCATCAAATCGTTCCCCATGTGCATGGTCGTTTGGGGTATTGGTTTAGCGATGATGGACGGCATTCAGCTAATGCTTCCTTAGAAAGTGAGATTTCCTCTGCGGAAGGAACCACTACGAGCGTAGCAACTAGCGGAACGCTGAGTCGGTTAGGGGACGGCTGGGAGCTGCAAACATCACAAGGGATTACTTCTACTCTCGCACTTAGTCCGAACTTCGGAGTGGATGCCAGGTTGGAGCGAATCTCCCCGCTAGGAGTTTCGCAGATAACTGCTGGTGCTTTGGGCTTTCAATATGCATTTGGAGAGTCCAATCATCGAGTGACAGGTAATCTGCAGCGCCGTATTGGCAAGGAACTTGAAGATCAGGTGGTGCAATTTGCAGTGGAAGGACAATTTCCTACTGGGATTTCTTATCAAGCACAGTATCGTTTGGTGGATAATCAGGTAGCAGTGCAGGATGTTCGGAGGCTAGAGACAGCCAAGCTATCATTAGCCTATCGACCCATCGTTAAGCATCGCAGTAGTGTGCTGGGTCTCTGGCGAATGGATCGTTCACAGGAACACATAACCACCCTATCGCTGAAAGCCGCGACTTGGATTAACCCTCGTCTAGAAGTGGGGGGAAAAGTAGCGATTCGTTCGGTGGAAGAAAGTGGTGATTTGTTGCCTAGCGCAAACACCAAAACTGTTCTTCGACAGATGCGAGGATCCTATCAGCTCGCTCCTCGGTGGGACTTAGTTGGTAGCGTTCGCTACCTCAGTCAAAAAAGTAGTGAAAGCGTTCACCGCTCGTTTGCTCAGGGGGTACGTTATCATTTGACTGCGGATGGTGGATATCGACTAGAGTTGGGGTATAAGAGCGAAGGGTATGATGCCTGGGCTGATGATCCGAGCCGTGAGAGACACGGATCTCTTGGGGGTCCTTATGTGCGGTTGCTTGTAGTTTTTTAGGAAAAGCTTGGGATATGGAAGGAAGGGATATATTATGCGACCGATAACACTTGGCAGTATGTTTCTGGTTCTTATACTATGTATGGGGGGGATCATCCAGGCCGCTGATTCAGCTGCTACTGTAGTTGTGACCACCAACTATGTTGAGGTCCTTACTAGCATAGACGATGTGTGGGAAAGAATCAGTGCGCCGTATTCTCTACAAGAGGGGACCCGTTTGCGTACAGGATCTGAGTCTCGCGCTATCCTTCACTTTGCAGATGGAAGCCAGATTATCTTAAACGAAGAGACCACTCTAGAGGTAACTAGGAAACCCTCACGAGAAGAGGACGAACCACGTGGGTTGTTACGGTTAATTATGGGGGCGTTATTCGCTCGTGGGGACAAAGATCAATCAGGAATGGATTTTGAGTCTCCAAATGCAGTAGCTACAATTCGTGGAACCACTTTAGCGATGCGTGTAACTTATATTGACCCAATCGACCGCGCAACGCTTGATCGCCTGAGTTTTCAAGCCCTTCAAGCTTTACCGAGTCGTACTCGCTTGACGGTCGGTACTGGTCAAGTCTTCTTTAGCAACCCCTTGGGTAGTGTAATGGTAGGAGCTTCCCAAAGCTCGGAGGTTGTGACTGGTAATCCCCCGCGGGAACCTGTTGACGTTCCCATTGAAGACGATGAGGATCTTGGAATGGAAGGTGAATTTGACAATTTCGATGACGAAGATCAACAAGGCTTAACGGATGTTAATGAGCAGCTTAGCAGCTCTGATACCCCTTTAGAAACTGTCTTTGGAACAGCGCGAGTATTACGAGCTAGCGCTAGTCCACCCAGTGGAGGCGTCGTCAGTGGCGGTGGTCTATACCGCCGAGATGATAACGTGAAGTTGGTTGCGGAGGCCGCTTCTGGCTATGAATTCGTGAATTGGACTCGCGATGGTATGGAAGTTAGTAGGGAAGCGAATTTTACGTATGTGATGCCAAGCCATGCTGTTGAGTTAGTGGCAACATTTGCTAAGACTTCAGGCCCCCAGCTTGGCATAGTGAGTCAGGCGCTGAGTAACGAGGAATCCCCTGATCGCTATGTGATGCACTTGATTCTCAGCATTACGGGAGATTTCTTTGAACCTGGAAGGTCTGAGGAAGCAAGCTCTTGGCTATTCATGGAAGACGGTGTTGCTAATGCTGGAATTGATACCATAGAGATTCAAACATTTAGTGAAAGCGAAGTGCAGAATGTAGATCATGATAGGGTTTACATTCGTCTTGTTTATACCGAAGAGCACACCCCAACAACATCCATGTTAGTTCAGGCGAAAGCCGATGCTCTCCAAGGGCACGTGGACAGTATGTCTTTACTAACTGAGGTTCCCATCTTAGGTAGTGATGCTTTGTACCAGGGTATTGATGCAATGGAGTTCTGGTGGGATGGTTATAATCTCGAAGTGATCGTTCACTATACAAAGGAGCTAGCGGGTACACACTGGATCGATCCAAAGCAATTCGTGCTAGTATCTGAATCAGGCGGGTTATCCCCTAATCGTATTGGGTATCACCCAGCAGATGCGGCAGCGGTGATTCTATGGTTTGACGGCTATCCCGATTTAATGCTGCCTGGATCCATGAGAACATTAGCATACAGTGAAGCGGCGGGAATTCCCTTAATGACAACTGATGGGGTCCCAGTGCTTGCAGTGGATTTCGCTCAAGTGACCATACCACCAGAGCTTAGAGTGGTCCACAAGGAAATTGTCTTTAGAGGATCAGAGGACTACCAGTTTTTGATGTACCTTTCTTTAGATGTCGTTGGAGATGCGTTTATCGGTGAAGGAGTGTTCGAACCTAGCTCGTGGGTATTCGTCCCAAACGGTCTATTTTTAGGAGAGATTTATGTACTAGAGACTGCTAGTGGCGATGAAAATCAGGATGGGAATCAGAATCTAATAGTTATTGAGATCCCTTTCAACTACGATCTCAAGTTTGAACAAACAGAATCACAGGTTCGTTCCCTCGTTGTCCAAGCCTTAGCTTCTGCATTGCAGGCAGACACGAACACTGCATCTCTAGAGATTACGGTTCCAATGGTTGCTCAGATGAGCGAGGCTTTTGCCGAGTGGGATGGGACTGATCTTCTTGTAACAGTTAGCTATTCAGAAAACCTTTTCACTGTGGATGATGTGGATCCAGAGCAATTTGGGTTAACTTCGTGGTCTGATGATTTGCGGCTTCCGAATGGTGTGATAAATCATGGGACGATGGAAAATGCTTTGGTATTACGCTTTGTTGACTATTGGGAAGGCTCATTTTCTCAAACATTGTCGTATCAAAGCAATTACGAGATGCCTTTATTGACGAGTGATGGCAACCCAGTACAATCAAAAGACGCCATCGGTGTGATCATACCAAATCGGCCCTCACAGGCACAACGAAGTTCATATACAGTAGCAGGTGTAGATTTCCACATGCGATTAGCATGGGCGAATGAATTTCCTATAGGAACTACCGACAGTAGATGGACTTGGGTTGAGAGAGATTTCTGGATCGCTGAGACGCCAGTTACCTACGAACTCTGGCATAAGGTAAAGGAATGGGCTTCCTCTCCCGAGCGGGGCGAAAAGCAATACTTTTTTATTGATGAGGCGGAGGAAGGCAGTGCTGGACAGAGCGGAGAACCGACCGAGCGGAAGCGGGAACCAGTGACTAGGGTTCATGCGCTTAGTGCTATTTTGTGGCTGAATGCGTTGACCGAGTACTATAATGAACAATATGACACTTACTACCAACCGGTATATGTGTTGCTAGACTCCGAGAATGAGATTGTTCGAGAATCAAAGTCATTAAGTGAAATTAAGCAGAGGCCATATGCAGACGGATTTCGTCTGCCTACGAGCGATGAGTGGGAGTTAGCCGCTCGCTATAACCGATATGACAATATGGAAGTCCACCCACATGACTACTATATGAGTTGGTGGACTCCAGGAAACCATGCTAGTGGGGCTAGTGCCCCTCACACCGATGAGCAAGCGACCAACGCTGTTGCTTGGTATGTAGCGAACACTAGTATTGATGGAAAGGCAAGCACGCAGGACGTGGGTCAAAAGCAGCCAAACGGATTAGGTCTATTTGACATGAGTGGGAATGTGTGGGAATGGACGTTTACTGTTAGGAACGCCAGGGAACAAATGATGATCCGTGGCGGTGATTGGAAGTCGCCATCAAAGGAACTACAAGTAGGCTACGGGAGGTATGTAGCAAAGGATGATCCGAGCCAAGGATTCCGGATTGTCCGGTCGTCCATCGAACAATGGACGATGGCAATGTCCGTAATTCCAGCGAGTGAAACCAAGCTTCGCTTAACTAAAGAAGCCAATAAGACTTTGGTGGAGATAGGAGACGTTGTTACCTACACTATAACCTTTGATAATACCGTTGCTTCCAATCCACAAGCTCCTGTGAACGAATATAATGTGGTGGTGCAAGATACTATGCCAATGGGGCTAAGCTATTTGCCAGAGAGCCTCTATTTCATAGATGGTGACACTGTGCAACCAGTCAGTCCAGAGTTTGCCGAGGGTGTTTTGTATATCCGTTTGTCAGATAACAGCAATCCCATTGCTGCCGATAGTACCCGAGTGGTAAAGTACCAGGCGGTGGTGACGCCATTCGCCAAAGAAGGGCGAGAATACACCAATCGGGCCATCGCATTTCGCGACCTTAGCGGGAATGGCCTATGGGAACCAGGGGAAAGCCAACTAACCAATGAGTCCACGGCTTCCGTCGAGGTGATCCAGGGAGTGTTCTCTCCAGGAGGTACGATTGTGGGGATGGTATTTCTGGATAGTGATCACAATGGATGGCCCTCAAATGGTGAACTAGGATTTTCTGGAGCGCGGATCATTAGCTCAGATGGCACAGTGATCACAACCGATAGTGTGGGAGCGTATAGTCTTTCAGGGCTTAGAGCCATACCAATCACACTCAAGCTCGATCCCCATTCATTGCCTGCAGGCTATGTTGTGCCAGTTTCTCGAAGACTTGTGGAGATACAACACGGAGGACTGTTTATCGTGAATTTTCCCGTGGTAAAACGCGAGTGATGGGCTAATCCCATAACGGGATTACACCACCAGGTTAACTGCTATGTATGGCACATCGCTAAAAAAGAGGAGGCTTCAGCCTCCTCTTTTTAATCTCTCAAATTACTGGCCTAAGTACTCATCGAGTGCTGCCTGCATAGCGGGTTGAAGTTCAGCCATAGCTGCTGCTGGAAAGACTGTTCCATTACGTATACCTAGAACTGCTTCTCCGATTCCATCCTGGAGTACAAAGAATTCACGGAAGAACGGTAGTGTTCCCATGCTTCTATACATCCTTCGGAAAGTTTCCATGGACTCTCGATCTGTTATATGACCATCTAAAGCAAGTTTCTCTAGGCCACGATCTAAGAATTCGTCCTTAGGGTGTAACATGTATGGGTCTGACGAGCGGAACAGAGCACTCGCTAGTTCGACTAAGGCTTCAGGATTCTCCACGTGATGCCCTAAAGACGCTACGTGGAACATATGGGCATAAGCTACATAGTCCTTAGCATTAGGTCCTTTAGGGAAGTACACCCAACCCCAATCCTGCACCAAATCAGAATTTTGAGCAGTTTGCAGAGCGGCCATATCTCCGAATAGCATAGCCAACCGACCTTCTCCAAATACTGTACGACCTTCCATACTTGGTACCACGCCATGGACATTTACGAGATCCTGCCAGAGCTGGAGGGCATCGATAAACTCTGGATCTGTAATGCTCACTGTGGCTTTGCCATCTATAATGCGAACCCAGTTAGCGTCATTGGATACCATGGTCATTAATAGTTGGTGCCAGTGTATGCCACCTGAATACCCTGCAATTCCCCACTGATCAATATCGCCATCACCGGTTGTATCTCGGGTAGCTTGAATAGCAATGTCAATAAGCGCTTCGTAAGTCCAGTCACCAGACTCCTGGAGTTCATAGAGATCTGGAAGGTCTAGCTCGGTAAAGATCTCTTTGTTCCAAGCAATTCCAGTGGGGGTATTGAACGGAACACCCTCCCTGGTCCACCTATCGTTGGAAGAAAATGCATAGGGTGTGCCTAGTAACTCGTAGAATTCTTTGTTCTGATAAACTTCAGGTATCCGCTGGTAGTACTCATCATTGATGATCCCATCGAGAGGGTAGAGCACCCCTTGGGCTGCTAGCCGCAATGTAAAGTCATGGCGGACCCAGAAGATATCACCTGGAGGTTCGCCAGCAATCATAGCCGTCATAACCTCTGGTATATAACGATTTCGGGGTGCACTAGCAAACGCAATTTTTACATTAAACATGTCTTCAACTTCCTGTAACCAAGCTCGGTTAGGACCTTCTTCATAGTAACTTTCCACTGACCCCATAGTGAAAAACGTTACCGTTTCACCGTTAAAATCATAGTGAGAAGCGGCTAAGCCAATTTGAACCATACCAAATATCAAGCAGACTGCAAGCAACGCACTGGCGACCATCTTACCGTTTCCTGTCGTTTGGTATTTCATTCGATTTCCCCCTACGTTTTATACTTCTCTTCTAGATCCATAGCGTAGAAACTACTGGAATCGCTGTTCTCTTATTATAGGTTTTTCGTCACCTCCTCAAGTAATGTTAAGTATGTTTTAAGGTTACCACCATATGTTATGTAAGTCAATAATTAATATTAATTTCCAAATAATTTAATGTGGTAGCAGAGTGATACAGTTCTGTACCACAATCATTTAAACCTGATAACATGAATTCTCTGCCTACTCTGCGGTAAAGTCCTGAGCAATAATTGTTATTATTGACAGTGGAGAATATTGCTGTTGCTATTCCTGATTTATTAGCAGGAAATTGGGGAAGGGAGTAGAAAACTACAAAGCAAAGCATATAAATCATAGAGAATGAGTTTATCATTCGATACATTTTTAGTGTTGAATACTGCGCTCTCTCAGAGCGAAATATTCAGTAACGAAGGAAAGTGATTGATGATGAGTTTGCTCAACCAAGAGTACACGTCAAGACAGAGAGATTTAGCGCAAACTATTTTTGAACGTTATATGAGCGCCGATCCGCTGCTTTCTTCAGAATATAGCCAATATCGCCAGCGCACTATGTTGCGCGATATTCTTTATAATCTAGAGTGTTTGGATGTGGCAGTTCGGCATGATACTGAAGAGATTTTTCTTGATTATGTCCTATGGATGTATAATCTTCTTGTCACTAGAATGACGGATACCTCCCCCGAGCGTATCAAACAACAGTTGATCCAACATTATCAGACCATGATTGAGGTTCTGGCGGAGGATGTTTCCGAGAGTGCTAACCAGAGACGTATTATTTTAGAAAAGGCAATATCGCTCACGAAACAAGGGCAAGTGCCAGGAACACCTTCTAGAAGGTTTGAGAAGGGCAAATATGCACCACTTCGACAGGCTTATCTCCAAAATTTGCTAGCTGGTGATCGTAAGAGTGCAAGCAAGGAGATTATGGACGCTATCGAAGCGGGAGTGCCGCTTAAGGATATTTACATAGAGGTATTTCAAGAAGTGATGTGGGAAGTGGGCAATCTCTGGCATCGAAACAAACTGACTGTAGATAAGGAGCACCTTTGTACAGCGATCACCCAAGGGGTGATGGCTCAGCTGTATTCCCGGATATTTTCGACGCCACGGAATGGTCGGAGGATTGTCGCTTGTTGTGTAGGCAGTGAATTACATGAAATGGGAGTGCGTACAGTCTGTGACCTGTTTGAACTAAATGGTTGGGATAGTGTTTATTTAGGAGCTGCTGTTCCAACTGATGGTGTACTACACGCTGTAGAAGAACACAAACCAGATGTGGTAGCGCTCTCTGTGACCATGATTTCCTATATTGACAACTGTGCAGAGATCATCGAGACCATTCGCAGGCACAGCAATCTTCAAGCTACGCGAATTGCAGTGGGGGGGCGAGCTTTTCAGATTGCCTCAAGCTTACCGAAGAAATGGGGTGTGATCACAGCGACCAATGGAGCTGATTTTGTGGACTGGGCTGTGAGGTTCTTTGGATGATTGCGATAGAACAAGGTGTTGAGGAGGTGGAGAATTGGAGTTTATTACAGCGGTAGATTCAAATGGTATGATCACTGAAGTAAAGTGGTGTAACCCTCCAGACAGGCTTTATAGTGGACAATCAGTGCTGGATATCTTTTCGCGGGAGAGCGCGGTCTACATTATGGCAATGCTGCGCAATGCGAGCGGCGAAGTGGACTATGCCAATAAGCAACTTCAACTTGCGGTGGACAATCATCCCGTAACTGTACACGCATTGACGGTAGGGTGTCAACTGGTTCTATTTGGCTTCGCTAACGAAGATAGTGTGGAGGAACTAGTAAGAATCTATAACGAGTTCATGAATGAGTTGCGGGTAGAGTTTAAACGGGTTATTCAAGAACGTGAACATTCTGTTCAAGCGCAGTTTGAACAGATTCAAGGACTAAACAATGAACTAACCAATAGTCAACGGGCTCTTGAGAAGGCGAATAGCAAGCTTAACCAGATGAACACGGAGCTTCGACGCCAATTTGCTTTGGAGAAACGATTGTCGGAGATTTCTGCAGATTTCGCCCGTTGTGAGTATAGTACTCGTGAAGGCGCTATTCAGCGGGCATTAGCGAGCTGGGGACAGTTTCTGGATGTAGATCGCGTGTATATCTACCAGTTTCACGATACCCAAGACGAGCTACACAATAAGTATCTTTGGTGTGCAAAAAAAAGCACACCATTACCGGATAAACGACGGACTATTTCCTGTGATCATACCTGGTGGTTGCCGAAAATTCAAGAAGGCAAGCCAATATCTCTCTCTGGTTTAGACAGTTGCGGAGTCGAATCGATGCTCATCCAACCTCTAGTAGAAGATAATGTCTCCGTAGGCTTTATCGGAATGGATTGCACGGAAACGAAGCGCGATTGGACGGCTAGCGAGATCTCGTATTCAAAGATTCTTGCAGACGTGATCGGAAATGCAATGGGCAAACAAAAAGTGGAAGAGCAGCTTATAGAGAATGTAGAAGCCCTAAATTCTGTCTATGAAAAACTAGACGAGGAGTTTCATAGGGCAAGAAAAGTGCATGAAAGAACCATGCCGCACTCATATCCTGATGTAGGGAATATCTGTATGTATCCATATTATGCGCCAGCTGCTAAGATAGGTGGCGATTTCTATAACGTAGTCCAAGTAGGAAATCGTCTTTTGATATACCTATCTGATGTGACAGGGCATGGACTTGAAGGAGCACTTTTTAGTGTGTTTGTAAAAGAAGCCATTGCGAGCTATGTGTCCCTACGGCCTGATGCCCTCAGTCCCCGAGAAATTCTTACACACTTAGATACGCAGTATCGCCAAGAGAACTATCCAGCGGATTATTTCGTTTCTATTTTTCTAGGAGTACTTGAGTTAGATACCCTAGAATTTACGTATTCGGGGGCAGGATTTCAGGACACCCCTTTTGTTGCCTATCCTGATGGAAAACGCAAGAAACTTCAAGTAGAAGGACTACCAATCACTTCGGTGGTGTCTCCTGCATTGATGAATTTTTCCGAACAGAGAATAACGCTAAAGGAAGGGACGACAGTATTATTCAACACGGATGGCCTTACAGAACAGACAATTCAAGGGGTTGCTTACTATTCGAGGCTAGACCAAGTATTTTATAAGCATAGCCACCTTCCCTGTGAAACCATTGGATTACTTATAAGCCAAGACTTTCAAGAGTTTAACGGCGGAAATTTACAGGGAGCGGACGATGTAACCTTCTTGGTGATGAAAATTCAAACTGGCTTCAACAAGTAATAGTTAGAAGAAGGAGGGGAATTGTGGGTGTGGATACATATCGTTCTGTCCTTGAAAAACTACCCGATGGATTTGCCCGCTACCAAGCTATAGATGGGGATTACATTTATCTTGCTATGAATCCAGCATACGAAGAAATGACAGGTCTTGCTAGAGAGAGGGTTATCGGCAGGAAAGTTAGCGAGCTTGCTGATGTCATTGATCATTCGGGTTTTGACTGGACAGCTATTTTGGAGCAGGCCACTCTTGCCGAAAACGGAGCTTTCTTTGGGCAGTATTGTGAACACGTGGATCGCTACTGCGAGATCACGGCATATAGTGATGAGCCTGGGTTTGTGAACGTACTTATTCGCACGAAGAATACCTATGCATCGCTATTTGAAACAGCACCTTATATCATTCTACTGCTAAACAGCGATGCCTGTATTCAAGACATAAATCAAGCGGGTTTGGAATTCTTGCGTACTAGCAAGGAGAAGGTATTGGGTCAGACTTGTGGTCAGCTTTTTTCCTGCGTTCATGCAGAAACAGGGTTGGGATGTGGTAAAACATCGTTTTGTCCCCGCTGCCCCATTCGCAGTAGTATTACACAGACGGTACAAACTGGTCAGTCTGTTAGAAACAAAGAAGGAAGCTTGACTTTTCGTATTAGTGGTACATGCCATTCTCGTTATTTGCTGATTTCTACCGCTTTGGAACAGGTACGCGGTGAGGAACTGGTCTTTCTAACCCTTGTCGATATCACTGATCGTAAACACGCAGAAAGAAAATTGCAAGAGAGTGAAGCTAGATATCGTTCGATTGTAGAACATACTAACGATGCGCTCTACATCCATGATTTCCAAGGGAAAATACTCGATGTCAACGATAATGCTTGCGAAGTATCTGGTTATGCACGCCATGAGTTACTAGCCATGAATCTGTCTGGGTTAAACAGTGCAGCAGAACAACAGGACATGCCTGAACGGATGCACACACTTATTACAAGGGGAAGTGTTCGTTTCGAAGGAGAGTTTCTGCGTAAAGATGGAAGCATGATCCGAGGCGATGTTAGTGTCAGAGTGGTTTCACACGAAGGAAATGGGATTGTTCAGAGTTTTGTTCGGGATTTAACGGAGCGCAGAAAGGACGAAGAGTCGCTGCAGCGTTTTCGTATTGCACTAGATAGTAGTCCAGACTGTGTATTTATTATCAACCGTGAGACAATGCAGTTTGTTGACTCCAATTCCACTGCGTGCCGGGAGCTAGGATATGACCTTTCTGAGCTACTCTCCATGGGTCCCCACGACATCAAGCCAGACTACACCCGAGATCAACTGGTCGCTCTATTTGACAGTGTTCTAGAGGAACCAGTTAACTGTGGGCGGATTGAAACCATTCACAGGCGCAAAAACGGGAGTACCTTCCCCGTCGAGATTTTCTTACAAGGCTTTCGATCAAACGAAGGTCCGATGCTAATCGCTAGTGCACGAGATATCTCAAAACGCAAGCAAGCAGATGAGAAGCTGCTAGAATACACTAAGGAGCTTGAACTACGCAACAGAGCGATAGATGTTCTCTACCAGACACTGAATGCAGAAATGGAAGGGGCTCGCAAAGCGCATCGTCGCCTCTTACAAGAAAACCTACCTGTAGTAGAGGGTATGGAACTTGCAGTGCATAACGCACCCGCTACATTCATAGGTGGAGACTTCTCGCAGGTGGTGAGAAAAGGCGATACACTGATCGTCTATCTATCCGATGTTACCGGTCATGGATTAGCGGGAACCATCTTTAGTCTTTTTGTGAAAAATACCATTGAGTCCTATGTAGAATTGATGCCAGAATCAGCACTACAACCCGACAGAATATTAACATATTTAGAGAGACAAGTTCGTAAAGGAGGTTACCCTAGCGAGTACGCAGTGGCGATCTTCTTGATGCGTGTGGATCTTGGAACCGAACGGGCTACTTTCTCAGCCGCTGGATTTCAGAACCCCCCAGTATTGGTAAAGGAAGATGGTAGCGTCGAGTTGCTCATCAGCCAAGGATTACCGATTTCCCCAGACATACCATCAGAGCTGATGGTATTTACCAACCACACGCTCTCTTTACCTAAGAATGCGTATCTGTTTATGGCCACAGATGGACTCTACGAACAAAGTGCCGGCACAGGGATCTATGAACGGCGACTTCTATCGCTATTACAGCAACACAGTTGCTTTCCTGCGGATACAGTCTTAGACTTGGTGCTCAGTGATTTCCATGAGTTCTTAGGTGATAAAGGACAATCGGATGATGTCACTGCGATCGTCTTGTCCACTGGAGACCAAGCAGAATATAACTTACCCTCAACGGCAGCTTTATTGCATAGGGTGAACGAGCTGGTTCTAACGTACTTCATAGACAACAAAGACGTCGAGATCATCGCCATGGCTGTCCACGAATTAGTGTCTAATGCTCTTGAACACGGGAATCGATTTGATGCGAACAAGTCTGTAAGAGTATGTCTAGCGCCGCAGGCTGTTATTGTCGAAGATGAGGGTAAGGGGTTTAACTGGCGAGCAACTCGCTGTGCGACACTTGATCTTGATGGCGACTCTGACCGGGGGCGCGGTTTGCCAATGATCCGAGAGCTAGTCGGCGAGCTTGTATACAACCAAAAGGGCAATCGAGTGAGTCTGCTTCTATAGCCCTGAACCTGCTCTCGTGCTGTAAGGCAAGTTTATTTTGCTCAAATACTACCATTTTCTCTAAAGGAAGCAGGATTAACAGCAAACTGAATCGAATACTCACACAAAGAACGATATAAGCCAGCGATCCGATGCTAGGATCGCTTCCGTTCTTTTACGAGTGTGTCGAATTTTCTCGGTTTATGTCGAAAAATTTGGTTAGATTCCAAAAAGAACGCTGGAGGTGTTCAACATGGTTTGTTACGGGACAAGCTACCTAGATTCTTCCTAACAGACTTTCGATACAGCTTGGTTTTGGTTAGAATTCTATGGATAGCAAGGAGGTTGGTACCATGAAGCAGTATAGATTCGTTCTTATTAGTTGTCTAATGCTACTGGCTACTATTGTAAGTGGGTGTGAGTTGATAGAGGTAGTAGGCACTGGCGGTAAAACATATACTATCACAGGCCAGGTGATTGATGCGTCAGGAAATCCTTTAGCTGGAATCGGGATTGGAGTAACGGATCCACCGAATACGTTTTCCTCTAGTACAGGTGCGTGGGAGATTACAGGGATTTCGGGCACTGTGACTGTCACTCCAACTCAGTCAGGGTGGGTTTTTCATCCCTCGTCACAGCAAGTCATGGTGAATAGTGATTTGCAGTTACTCTTTCGCGGATCTCCTGCGGAGTATTACCTAGCAGGCGTTATAGCTGACAGCGAGGGTCTACCTTTACCAAATGTGGTGGTTGATCTTGGTTCCTTTGGGACAACGACTACGAACTCAGATGGTCAGTGGTCTTATTCTTCTGCGAGCGGAACTGTTACTATTACACCGGAGTTACCTGGATTGGTCTTTACACCTTCTAAACGTATCGTCACATCTGAAGATGACCAGTTACACTTTAGCGCTCAAACCAGTCGTTACAGAGCCGAAGGCTTAGTGATGAGTGGTAAGGGAGAGCCCATCACTGGTGTGATACTCGAATTTCGTCAGGCTGGTGCGCTCGTATACATAACAAGCACAGATGCAACTGGACGATGGTATATGGATGACCTTATCGGTGAGACGATAATTACCGCTAGAAAAGCGGGATATAGCTTCGATCCTGCGTCACAGAAGGTAGGGAAGCAACGGTTAAACGCTAATTTCGTTGGTACACCGTAGATTGCTTTGAGCATGTTATGAGTGTCCCATGGAAGGGATAAGTGGATGGTAATGAAGTTATAACAGACATTGGAGGTTATTGTATGAAGAGACGAACGTTAGGAACATTGTTGAAATGGAGTATGTTAGTAGTACTAGTAGTTGCCTTTGTCACGGGGTGTAATCTAAACCGTAGCGATAGCATTGGCACGTATACAATATCGGGTTTGGTCACTGACGGGGAGGGTATTGGTCTAGATGGAGTGGAAATAATCGTATCTGGTTCTACAAATAGCAGTGTCAAAACCAATGAGGATGGGAAGTGGACGGCTGCTGTGCATGGAACGGTATTGGTTAGTCCTGCCAAGGAAGGCTTTTTCTTCGCTCCTTTGGAGACCAAGGTGGACAAACCTGCAAACGATCTAATGTTTTCTTTGCAGACCAGACTATCATTTGATGATGGTGATCCGACCATCACTATAGAGTCTGAAGGTCTGACCATTGGGGATGCCTATGTCTATCGAGTAAGAGTGCGTGAAGTTACCGGTATTGAGGGAGCTATGGGATATGTACTTCTATTCCAGGAAGACTATAGCGGAGTATTCGCTAGTTGGATTGATGAGGCCTATGGTGTTAGTCTCAAGCCTGAATTGGTGTTAGGAGTTCTCGATGCATCCCAACGGATCGTTGCTACGGCTGTAATACCATTTGGTACATACACCAAAGCTTTGCCTGTTACTGCTAGCACTGAAGTAGCCCAATTACAAGCTCTTAGCAGTCAGGAGCTTAGTTTGGAACCGCTAGCAGCGACGCGCTATTTTGCTTCTGGAGAAATCGAGGATAAAATCTATAATCAGGAAGATATTCCTTTGTCCTTAGAAGCGGATACCTCTGCAGTATTTCCAGCAGGGTATATCATAATAGATGATGCGGCTGTGGAATTCTTCCATGCTTTTGCCAACAAGGCGGATTTCGCCGATCTTCTCTGGCAACAAGGGCAGAAACGAGTGGCCAATGGGGGTACACAGAATGATATTGATTTATTTATCAGTCTTCCAGACTCGGATAGATTATTTAATGTGCGTAACGGCGAGCTTGTGGCTGAGGGAGAGGAGCTTGACGTACAATCAACTGTAACGTATCTCTATGATGCCAATCGTCCAGCTGGAAGTTGGCTACGACGCGCTACCGTATCGGTCGATCTGCTCAAAATCGACGAACAGTATATCTATCGAGTCTGGGTTCAAGAAGTTAGCGGTGTTGCAGGATCCGAGAGTTATGCTGTAGCCGATCCATACAGTAAAGCAGTCGCTTTAGGAGAGGAGATAACTATGATATCGGATGCAGCGAGTCTGAAGATCTATATTCTCAATGCGCAACCTGATGATCCGGACGAACCAGATCCGATAGCGACTCTCTATACGATTTCTGGGAGCGTAGTCGACGAAGATGCAAATGGTATTGGCGATGTTACTCTCTCGTTCACTAAAGAGGGTTTTCATGCAACGACCAAGTCTAGTGGTGGAGGTACATGGGAACAAGGTCGCTTACAAGGTACAATTCGTGTAACCCCGACAAAAGCTGGGTATAACTTTGAACCGACATACATGGACATAACTGCAGCTGCAACTGGCTTAGAGTTTATTGCTTATCAAGGGTTCGTTGAAGATTTCGCAGCTGATCTATCAGCAGAATGGGATACGGATTGGACTTTTGATACCACGTCTTTCACGACTGCAGGACGGTCTATGCGTAGTAAGGAGATTGGTGATAATGAGAGTACTAGTTTGAGTATTGAGTTAGAGGCGAACGCTGATTCTATCACCATAGCGTTTGATCGGCGTGTTAGTAGCGAAAGACCTTGGGATCAACTTGAGTTTTATGTCGATGAGACTCTTAAGGGTTCTTGGAGTGGTGAGCTAGATTGGGAACGGATCACCTATACTATTAATGCGGAGGAAGATGAATCCTACAAGTTTGAATGGAGATATAGCAAGGATCGATCGCAAAGTGCAGGTGAAGACGGAGCTTGGATTGATAATATTGTTATTACTGGAGTGAAAAAGCCTTAACGTTCGTAGCGGAAGCAGGGAGGGCTAGTAGCTCTTTGTTTCCGCTACAGACTGCTTGGCCTATTCCGATTGCAAGTAACGTTTTTCTCGATACTAAAACGATCAGGTTCTTAAGGGTGTGACTTCCTACATTACCTGGTAAGAGGTTAAAGGATCGGAGATGATACTAAGGAGTGGTGCTGATGGTTGGTTTGAGTAGCAAGAAAGTGTATTTTCTATTGGTCATTATGATAGCTCTTATAGGTAGTGGATGTCTGAGGAATTCTCGTATCACACCCACAGATACGAGCACGCTTTTGGTCCATGCTATAGTGCCGCCTATTCTACAGCAGGATCAGGTAACAACCCAAAGTATTCTAGAGGAGCTTGTCTTACAGAGTGTGGTATTTACAATCACGGATGGAACGACACTCTTAACCGAGACCATCGATGTAAGTGTGAAGCAGACTAAGGTGGAAGCGAGCTTTCGTAAACTAGCTGTTGGGACCTGGGATATTCAAGTTACAGCTATTGACAGCGACGGATATACTATCGCAACGGGTGCAACGAGCACACAGATCAAGATCGGTGCGCAGACCACATCTGAGGTATTGCTAAGTATTCTACCCGGTGAGTTAGAGCTAATTCTCAGTTTTTTAGATGAGGATCCCGCAGAATCGGGGAAACTGATGGTTCTCGATCCCACCACAGCCTCCTATTCTTCTTGGCTCTTTGATGTGATGCCGGGGACGGATTTGCGGATGGAGCTTGGAGAGCAGATTGCCCGAGTTTGTACAATTCGTGTGGAACTCTATGATTATAGGGGTGATATCCTAAACATTGCCGAAGTTCATATACCCGTATTGCCAGGACGACTAACATCCGGTGAGGTAGTATTTGACGAATACCCATCAGAGAATCTACAGATAGAAGTAGGTTGGAAATTACCACCAAAAAAACCTGTAAATGTGACGGCGTTTTACTCTAATGGTACGGTTGTGATTAATTGGGTCGGCTCTCAAGATGCTATCGGCTATCGGGTACTAAGGAGCACGACCGAAACCGAATATGGACGTCTCATTCAAGACGACCTATTCCAGACAACAACGATTGTTGACACCTACTCATTTGATGCTGATCAGGTCTATTGGTATCGGGTAGTTGCAATTGGTGATGATGGTTTGTCAAGTCAGTTTAGCGATCCTATTTCGGTTGTTGCAAATGACGAAGCGGAAACTGTGGTGATCACCTTAGATGTGGAAGGCAACGGTACAGTTGAACCTACCGTTGGCACCTATACATTCGAAAAGGATATGGAAATTCTTATTACCGCCTACCCAGCACCTGGCTCTATATTCAGTCACTGGGTCGGTATTGTAGTCGATGCTGATAAAGAAGCGACGTTTATGCAAACCGAAGCAGATCAAATAGTAAAAGCGGTATTTATAGACCAATTGACAGCGACAGTTACTGTTGAACACCTGCAAGTTGGTCCCGCTCACATGCTAACGGTATGGGTCACAGCATCGAATGTACCTCATTCTGTAGGATTCTGGATCGAACGTCCAGAGGAGGGTGGATCTAATCTGTTTGGTGAGGTTCAATATAGTGTTACTAGTGAGGAATTCCTACCTTTGCATATTGTGGATGCATCCGATAATATTCTCGCAAGTGTGAATCTTCCTATGGATAGCATAGAGGATAGGGTTGTGTTTATAACAGCGTGTAGAGGGAAATAGGCTAAGGATTTAAGCGAAGTTACACCCCTAACGTAGCATTGCAAGTGGATTGTATATGATCGAATAGAAACAAAGAGCCTGAGGAGTCCCCCTGGCTCTTTGTTTTGTTCATGAATTAATCTCGTTCCACTTCAAAGTTAATTGTAATTTCTTCAAACGGTAATTCTGTCCATTGATTTCGGAATTGGGTTGCTAGAGATGGGCGCAAGTAATACTGGGGATCTGCATATGACCACCAAACAGAGCGGGGAAACGGTGAGTCCTCTTGTTCTAGCATAAGGCCTCTATTTCGATACACAATTTCGTTAAAATTCAGTACCAGAAACTTTGGTTCGCTTGTTAATTCAAATGCAATACTATTTGAAAGCGGTTGGGACACTTGCTGTCCGTCTACTGTTATTACAGTGATTTGCTCAAGAACAGGTGGTTCCATATCAATTTCGTCAGTAAACTGGTATACAAAATCAACAGCAGGCCGATCACTGTGGTTGAAATGTCCACGAGTATCTATGATGAAATCTTTCACAAATCGTCCTTCTGAGGTTTGTATTAGCAAGGTATCGTTCTTCTCTAACCGTCCCATATCCATCGGATTATCCTCTTGCCAATCGGATACACCTACTGTGCGATAGTAATCATAGGCTGCTTCTGGGTTCTCCCCAATTTCCGTGCTGTCAGGGCGGAACCAAGTGCCCTTAAAATCTCGAAAACTTAGAGAAAAAAACTCTCCTCCAGATGCTACTGCTGTGAATCTAACATCAGTAGCATCAATACCATAATAAAACTGTACTGTTTTACTAGGTCTGTGATTAGCAGTTAGGTTAATAGCGTTCATGATTAGACCATCTTGACCAAGGATGGGACGGTTAAGTCCATTGTAGATTTCGCTATCCCTATTCGGTTCACTACCATCGGTGGTAAAATAAATACTATCACCTACCAACGAGACAGCCCTCCCTGGATAATAACTACCAGGTGCAGGTTGTGCTGTAGGAACACTAGCCCGAAGAGCGGAAAACACACCGTAGATGGAGAAATTTGGCAGTTCAGCATAGATATAGCCATCAGCATATGATGCACCCACCACTGTATTCCAAAGCTCATGAACTTCGTCGTATCGAAACAACGCACTATTGGCAGAATCACTCGTAGCAAGTTGCAAAACAGCTGTTCCGCTAAAGTCGGAAGAAAGCTCAATCTCACTGGTTGTGGACTAGGGCTAATACCACCCCCACCTGTACACGCAGTAACGAGCATTGAAAGTAGGCTTACTAAAATAAAGTTTATAGTACACTTATACATTATTAACCCTCCAAAGTCTATCTTTCTTTATCCGTTCTGATGAAGCCGTCTACGATTCGGAATTTATCTCTACTATTCGTCCTCCTTCTTAGTAGGTCCTATATGGAGTTGCTAACCAAAGTGCTGCGTGAAAGAGCGCATGTGTAAACGTCTACATAGTGATTTAAGCTCGTATATTTGCAGTTTTCTTCTATATTTTGTATCTCTTCTGTGCTTCCTTACTCGATACTGAAAGATTAGTTTTCGGTCTCTAAACTATTTTTCATAGGAATTGTAACATATTTCGACAAAAAGTGCTAAAACGTAGAGGGGGTTTTCAAGTATGTGTGGAATACATTCATAAACTAACTCTGTACAGAAAGGATGTTTGCGATGGACGTACAATTAGCTAATCCCTTCATTAGTTCGTTAAATGCAGCAGTTTCTATGTTTTGCGGTGTTCAGATACATAAGGAAAGCACACGATTGACAGAAAAGCTTGACCTAGCAAAGAATGTACACATTTTTATTGGGGTTACTGGGGATGTTTTTGGCACAGTGATTTTAAGTGCTGACAAAAAGAATGCGATGAGTATAGCCTCAAAGATGGCTGGTATGGAGTTCACAGAATTTGATGAAATATCCATTAGTGCCCTACAGGAGCTTCTGAATATAACCTCTGGTGGTGCTGTAACTAAGCTTTCCGAACTGGGAGTATCGGCAGATATTACGCCACCTACATTTATGACGGCTAGTGACTTAAGTATGAACATGTCTTTCCCTTTGTTTACTATAGGAATTTCTATCGGTGACATTGTCTGTGATCTCAATCTCTCTTTAAAGAAAAAGCTTGTCCAATCAATCTTAATTGTTGATGATAGTTCATTTATGCGTAAAGTGAACAAGGAAATTGTTAGTAGCTATGGTTTTAAGGTCGTTGGTGAGTGTGGTAATGGTAAGGAATGTATGACATTTCTCAAAGACCAAATTCCAAATATTATTCTCATGGATATTACCATGCCCGAGATGGATGGTCTCGTTACTCTAGAAGCAGTAAAAAAGAATTGGCCACAGATCAAAGTGATTATGGTTACCGCTCTAAGTCAGACAGAAAGTGTTCAGCGAGCAATGCGACTCGGTGCTGACGGTTATGTGATAAAGCCCGTTAGCGAAAAAAGCCTCCTATCTTCGCTGAAAAAACTAAAGTAGTGCAAATAGGATGCTTTGCCCACAGTATGAAGCATCCTATTTTCTTTAAGTAAAAGAGCAGCATTTTGGCAAAGGTAAGTGAACAGTCCGTAGAAACGAATACTATGTTAAGATATCTTCTTCAAGTAAAAAAAGTATTTATGTATAGAGGTATTTATGATTTTATGGTGAATTATTTATTGAGTAAAATGCTATATGGATGAAGAGTGCCTGGATTGCTGCTGCTTAAACCCTATAGGGTATGTCTCTGTACAGTTAGACAGACAGAGTCTTGCTAACAAAAGCCTTCTTTAAGCTCAGGTTGATTTATTACAAGATAATGAATTCAATTTTCAAAATCCAAACGCTAGGACTGAAGGTATAGCAATTTGCGGTGGGTCAAAAATTGAGAGAACGGAGTGGAGCTAGTGTGGTAGTTGTAGGAGGAAAATTGTGCTTAGTCAACAGAAACCTAACCTACAATAACATCACAGAGAGTCCATAAATCGCGCATGAGCGGTACGAAGTTCGCACCAGATTTTCATTCGGGTTTGCGTGTTTTGCAGTACTTCAAAAAGGTGGTGGTTTGTATTTCACAATAGTTAACAATACGATTAGGCACAATCCGCGTGATCAAGCTGGCAATTTCCGCAGCAAAATAAGGAGTGATCTTCAAGTGCGGACTATTCCAACTTCTAGATTTACACTTATATTTTGAGTTAAGACTATCATAATAGGAGGTATTATCTTGCTAAGATTTATTATTGAACGCTTATTGACAATGATTCCTATACTAATAGTAATTTCTATCATATCGTTTGCGATTATTCAATTACCTCCCGGAGATTATCTAACAACGTATATCATACAGTTAGAAGCGTCTGGTGATTCGGTTAGCCAGTCCGAGATCGAAGGGCTCAAACAGCGATATGGTCTAGGACAACCTATGCATGTGCAATACTTCAAATGGATTAGTGGAGTGGTTGTCGGTGACTTCGGGTATTCGTTCGAGTGGAACCAACCAGTGAACACCTTAATTTGGGAACGGTTGGGTTTAACTCTGGTGGTGTCCATTTCATCGTTATTACTTACTTGGATAGTTGCGTTTCCGATTGGTGTATATTCAGCGGTGCGGCAACATAGTCCAGGTGATTATATTGCCACGTTTGTTGGGTTCTTGGGGTTATCGATCCCCAACTTTATGTTAGCTCTCATCTTAATGTATGGCGGATATCGGCTTTTTGGTATGAGTATTGGTGGTTTGTTTTCGCCGGAGTTTGTGGATGCGTCATGGAGTTGGGCTAAGTTCGTCAACATGTTGTCACATTTATGGATTCCTATGGTAGTGGTAGGGACAGCTGGTACGGCTGGTATGATCCGTATTATGCGTAATAACTTGCTAGATGAATTAGGAAAACAATATGTTGTAACAGCTCGTGCAAAAGGACTGTCGACTGTTAAGCTCATTTTTAAGTATCCTTTGCGCTTGGCGCTTATTCCTTTCGTTAGTACAGTTGGTTGGTTGTTACCCCAGTTAATCTCTGGATCAGCTGTAGTATCGGTAGTACTGAATCTGCCGACAGCAGGTCCCTTATTACTACGAGCGCTGCTCGGTCAGGATATGTATCTGGCTGGATCGTTCACGTTCTTGTTGGCGACACTAACAGTCATCGGTACATTTATCTCTGATTTACTGCTAGCTGCAGTAGATCCGCGAATAACGTATGATTGAGGAGCAAGGGTAAGACATGATCATTGACAAGCTCTAACCACAAGCAAGGAGGGACCTTATGTTTTTCACACAAAACCCAGAAGATAATCTCGCAATTAATGATAGACAAAAAGAGCTTCTTGAGGAAGAAGTAGATGAAACAGAAGAACAGTTTTACTATGCGACCCAATGGCAACTTATGTGGTGGAATTTCCGCAAGCATCGATTGGCTGTAGGTTGTGGAATATTAATTCTTTTCATGTATTTAATGGTATTAGTCCCCGAGTTCATTGCACCCTATGAACCTTCGACCCGCAATCGCCGCTATGCGAATGCACCACCTCAAAGGGTACGTCTCGTCAGCGATCAAGGATTTCATTTTCGTCCATTTGTCTATGATTTGACCCAAGAAATTGATCCAGAGACACTGCAGCGCAACTATGTACTGGATAAGTCGACAATAAAACCGATCCGCTTTTTTGTTCGAGGGGTTGACTATAAGCTGTGGGGCCTCATTCCAAGCAATATCCATTTGTTTGGCGTAGACGACGGAATGCTCTTTCTATTTGGTACAGATAGGCTCGGACGAGATATGTTCACGCGAGTGATTTATGCGGCCAGGATTTCTATGTCTATTGGTTTGATCGGGGTGTTCCTAAGCTTTGTTCTCGGTCTAACACTCGGTGGGATTTCCGGGTATCTAGGGGGCAGAGTCGATAACATTATCCAACGGATTATGGAAATCATTCGATCCTTTCCACAGATACCTCTATGGATGGCACTTAGTGCTGCAATTCCACCCCATTGGTCTCCGGTGCGTACGTATTTTGCCATTACTGTGATTCTTTCGGTGATCGGATGGACTAATTTAGCACGCCAGGTGCGTAGCAAGATTATTTCACTGAAAAACGAGGATTTTGTTGTTGCAGCACAATTATCGGGAACGAGTGAGACGCGGATTGTGACTCGCCATTTAATTCCATCTTTCATGAGTCATATTATCGCTGTTATCACATTAGCTATTCCCACAATGATTCTAGCGGAAACTTCACTTAGTTTCTTAGGCATTGGTTTACGTCCACCAGTTGTCAGTTGGGGTGTTTTATTACAACAATCACAGAATTTGTATGCGTTGACCCAAGCTCCCTGGTTAATGATCCCAGGTCTGTTCGTTGTGGTATATGTACTTGCGTTTAGTTTCTTGGGTGATGGACTACGAGATGCTGCAGATCCGTATGGTGGAATGAAGCGCTAGTATGCCTGTATTAAGAAGGATTAAAAAGGTGGTGGCCTGGTGAATAAACCAGTAGAAAATAATATTTTAGAGGTTCGGGATTTGGAAGTGAAGTTTTTCTCGGATGAGGGAACTGTGAATGCTGCTAATGGCGTCAATTTTAAGGTTCCTGCAGGAAAATCCATAGGGATCGTTGGGGAAAGTGGCTGCGGAAAAACGGTTACAGCCTATTCGGTATTGCAGTTATTGCCCTCGACGGGGAAAATAACCAACGGAACGATAAAGTACCAAGCGAATGATGGCAATGTGATCGATTTAACCAACCTGAAATCGGAGAGTCGGGCAATGCGGCGGATACGCGGTGGCGAAATCTCTATGATTTTTCAAGAACCGATGACGTCGTTTAGCCCTGTGCATACGATCTGTAACCAGATATCAGAAGCTATTATGCTGCACCAACACTTGTCGAAACAGAAAGCACGCCTACGTGCTATCGAGATGCTAGAACTTGTGGGCATTCCTAATGCCAAAAGAAGGGTAGATGAGTATCCTTTTCAGTTTAGTGGAGGAATGCGTCAACGTGCTATGATTGCTATGGCTCTTGCTTGTAATCCAAAAATTCTTATTGCTGATGAGCCAACGACTGCGTTGGACGTAACCACGCAAGCGCAAGTACTCAAACTTATCCAAGGGATCCAAGACGAGTTAAACCTATCTATGATACTAATTACCCATGATTTAGGTGTGATTGCGCAAATGGTGGATCATGTGTACATTATGTACCTTGGAAAAGTGGTGGAAAGTGGCAGTGTATATGATATATTTGACAGAGCAAAGCACCCTTACACGCGGGATCTAATTCAATCTATCCCCAAGTTACACGGTGCGCGCGGAGAAAGGGTAACTTCCATAGCAGGTACGGTACCTAGCACTTACAAACTACCCAAGGGTTGTGCCTTCCATGCTCGGTGTAGCGATATGTTCGGTAATATTTGCCGAACAGAGACTCCGCTACCCATTGAGGTGGGCAGCGATCATTATGTTAGTTGCTTTCTACACTCGAGAGAGGAGGGGAAGAATAATGCCAGAGATGCCAGATAATGTAATTCTTTCAGTGAAAAATTTAAAAAAGCACTTTCCTATACGAAAAGGCTTTTTACGCCGCTCAAGTGGAGCGGTGAAAGCAGTTAATGGTGTAGACTTTTTTATTCCTTCGGGAGAAACCCTTGGTCTTGTGGGTGAAAGCGGTTGTGGAAAAACAACGCTAGGCCGAGTGATTGTGCGGGCTCTCGAACCAACCGCTGGTCAGATTTTGTTTCGCACAAGTCAGGGTGTGATCGACTTAGCGGGATTAGGGAAGTCAGAACTAAAGAATGTTCGTTCGCATATTCAGATGATTTTTCAAGATCCTTACTCTTCGTTAAATCAGCGTATGACTATTCTCGACATTATCTCCGAACCTTTGATAAACTTTGGGCATACCCGTAAAGAGTGTGAAGAGCGAGTAAGTGAACTATTGGACATGGTTGGTCTCAACCCTCGCTATATGCAGCGCTATCCGCATAGTTTTAGTGGCGGTCAACGGCAACGAATTGGAATTGCCAGAGCGCTAGCGTTAAATCCTTCTTTAGTTGTGGCTGACGAACCGGTATCTGCTTTGGATGTATCTGTACAAGCACAGGTGCTCAATCTATTAATGGATCTACAGAAACAAATGCAACTGACATATCTATTTATCTCCCATGATCTAAGTGTTGTACGCTATATCTGTGATCGAGTGGCGGTGATGTATGTCGGTTATATAGTTGAAATGGCGGGAACTGATCAGTTGTATAGTAAACCTAGGCATCCCTATACAAGCACTCTGCTATCAGCAGTGCCAGAAGCTAGCCCGCACATTCCCTGGAATTATTCGGTCTTATCTGGTGAAGTGGCGGATCCAGCGGCAGATCGCCAAGGGTGTGCTTTCGCTCCGCGGTGTCAGTATGCGAGCGACATCTGTAGTCAGGAGATACCGTCATTACACGATGTAAGCTTACCTGGAGAAGACGGCCATTATGTAGCTTGTCACTTTGCCGACAAGATTGAACTTGAGGGTGTTAGCTGAGGGAGATGGGTTACAGATAAGGAGGTGGTGCACCGGATTATTTAAAGAATCATAATTGGAAAGGTCGTTTGCCGCACGGAAAAAAATGAATTGGGAGGACTAAATATGAAGACACGACGTGTAGTTTCTGTACTAGCGCTTTCTGTCTTGTTAATTGCATCAATGAGTCTAGTAGCGTTTGGGGAGTACAATGAGTCACCGGTACTACAAGAGCTTGTTAAGAGTGGTCAGTTGCCACCTGTTGCTGAGCGCTTGCCGAAAGAACCTGCAGTAATAGAACCAATCGATGAAATTGGACAGTACGGAGGGACTTGGGAAAGAGCTTGGACGGGTCCTTCTGACCGAAGTGGGCTAGATAGATTAACATCAAGCACCATAATTGAGTGCACCCTTGATGGACAAGATGTACAACCGTCCTTAGCAAAGGGATGGGATATTTGTGACGAGGCTAAAGTATTTACCTACTATTTGCGAGAAGGATTGCGCTGGTCCGATGGCGCACCCTTTACAGCAGACGACATTATGTTCTGGTATTATGATGTTGCGCTTAATGATCAGTTATCACCAGGACGACTGGGTTGGGCAGCAGTTCAAGGCGAACAGGGTACGTTAGAGAAAATTGATGATTACACCGTACGTTTCGTCTTTGCGCATCCGAATCCGATTTTCCCTCAGAGATTAGCTTGGGGTAACGAGCAATACATGCCAAAACACTATCTCAAACAGTTCCATATGGATTACGGGGATGCTGCCCAGATAGAAGAAATGGCCCGCTTAGCAGGCTTTGATAATTGGCAAAATGCATTCCATGCAAAGGCGGATTGGTTAGTGAACTTAGAACTGCCGTCAATGCGACCTTGGATCCCTGTTACCTCAGCTACAGAGAGTAGACACCGTATGGTGCGTAACCCATATTTCTGGAAAGTGGATCCAGAGGGCAATCAACTTCCCTACATTGATGAAGTTGTGCATACCTTGGCTGAGAGTGCCGAAGTCATTAACTTGATGGGTCTCGCCGGTGATTTGGATATGCAAGTGCGCCATATGTCCTTGGTTAACTACCCATCATTTATGGCTAATCGAGAACGGGGCGGTTATCGAGTAGTTACCTGGAGGCCTGCTTTGGCTGCTGATCCAGGTATCACCTTGAATTTAACCCATCGTGACGAAGGTTTAAGAGAGATAATTAACAATGTAATGTTCCGCAGAGCATTATCAGTAGCGATAGACCGAGAAGAAATCAATGAGTTAATGTTTTACGGATTAGGAGTGCCTCGTGCGGCTACCGTTCCTTCTTCGTCTCCGCATTTTGTACCCGAGTTTGAGCAAATGTATGCCCAGTTTGATCGGGATCAAGCGAACGCGTGGTTAGACGAGGCTGGTCTCGCTAAGCGAGATAGCGAAGGTTTCCGCTTGCGTCCAGATGGTAAACGTCTAGAGATCACCATCGATACCATCTCCTACGTTGGTCCTTGGATTGAAGTAGGCGAACTCGTTGCTGAGTATTGGAACGAAGTTGGAGTGAGAACCCAGTTACGAGTTCTCGAAAGATCACTATTTTTTGCTCGTGTAAATGCCAATGAAATCGATGCAAGCGCTTGGTCGATTGACTGGAGCCTACATCTGTTGGTTACACCTCGCCGTTATGTGCCTCAAAGTCCGAATGGTTCCCGTTTTGCTCCTGCAATAGGAACTTGGTTAGCGACTGGTGGCACTAGTGGTGAACCACCTTGGGGTGATTTAGAGAAAGTGCTTGATCTCTACGAAGAGGCCATTGTAACCGCCGATGCAATCAAACGAGAGAGTTTGGTGCGCGAAATTCTGCGTATTAACGCTGAGAACGTGTGGACTATTGGTACGGTCGGTGAAACGCCGTCTACGCTCGGAATTGGAATTGTCAAGGATTACTTTAAAAATGTACCCAATGATGCAGTTAGCGAGGGGATCCTGAGCACCCCTGCAAATACCCAACCCGCTCAATACTATATGATACCGTAGTACGCATAAAGAACTTGGGGTTATACCCCAGGTTCTTTTTAATTAGCAGATCATCTAAAAGGATAAATATTTTCAAGGTCAGAATATTGACTAACCACGGTACTTTGTTGCGCTGAGAGCGGGCTTTCGCTGATTTTTTATGGGGATGCAAAGTGAAGCGATTCATTTTTTGCAATTTATTGCGATTTCTGTCTGATAATAAAGAGGAAATCCGCGAGAAGTGGCGAAATTTATATACCAAACCAGATCGTTTGTACACATAATACCAGACTTGGGGGTGAGAGTGGATACGATACGTTAAGGAGTATATCTTTACATTTTTACTGTTGAATGTGCTGTGAGGGTGATAAGGATGAAAATCTTATAAGGTGGTGCAACTATGTTAAAAAGTAAAACTTTACTTGTGTTTTTAGCTGTAGTGCTAGTTGTTGCTGTGCCGTTAACAAGCTTTGCGCAAGAACGTATGGGTGCTTGGGTTGACGATGTTGTCTTAGTCCAAGAAAGTGATCCATCTACTGTGATCATGAAGCTATTAGCAGGGGAAATTGATTCTCATGCAACAAGTATGGCAGATCCAGCTGCGTGGGAACAAATTCAACAATCACCGATTTTAGATTACTCCATAGTTTACGGTGGTTCACGGGAACTCACATTTAACCCAGTGGGTCCAGTGTTTCCGACTACTGATAAGCTAAATCCGTTTAATGTTCCACGGATTCGCGAAGCGATGAATTGGATGATAGACCGTCAGTATATTGTTGATGAAATCATGAACGGATTTGCTATTCCTGGTGTCGTACCAGTGCCCGCAAATCACATAGATTATTCTAGACATGCTAGTGTAATTCGAGAGCTTGAGCTCGAGTATGCATACAACCCAGAACAGGGTAGTGCTGTGGTGCAGGAAGAGATGGTAAAGCTCGGTGCCACTTTGGTTAATGGAAAATGGCATTATAACAATGAACCAGTTGTCCTAATCGGAGTTATCCGTAATGATGACGAGCGTTTAGAGATGGGAGATTATTTCTCGAACATTCTTGAGGATTTAGGCTTTACAGTTGATCGTCAATACAAGAACATGAGTGAAGCAAATCCTATTTGGATCTTTGGTGATCCTGCAGATGGAGCTTGGCATTTCTATACAGGCGGTTGGGGTTCTAGTGTAATTAACCGTGATTCTAGTGTGCGACCAGAGCAAATGTATACCACAAGATTGATGTCGTTCTCGCCACTATGGTTAGCATACACTCCAGATCCACGGTTAGATGAATTAGCACAACGACTCTATAATAATGATTACCAAGATATGGCAGAGCGTGCTCAACTATGGGAAGAACTACTGCCATTGACATTACAGGATTCTGTGAGAATTTGGGTTACTGATAGTTTAGAGTATATACCAAGAAGGACAGAGATGCAGGTAGTATCAGACTTAGCTGCTGGTATTGGCGGTTCACAGCTATGGCCATATACCCTCCGTAGAATCGGTGAAGTAGGTGGTTCGGTCACACTTGGTTTACAACAACTTCTTGATGGTCCTTGGAATCCAGTCGGTGGAAGTAATTCCGTATATGACCAAGCTGCTATACGCGGAACTGCTGACCGAGGAATTATGTATGATCCATATACTGGGCTAGTACACCCACAGCGCATTGAACGAGCAGAACTGTATGCAACAAAAGGATTACCAATTTCTAAGAGTCATGATTGGATAACTTTGGAGTTTGTAGATTCAATTAACGTTCCAGGTGATGCTTGGGCAGAATGGGATGCAGCAGAACAGAGATTCATTACAGTTGCTGAAAAGTATCCTGAAGGAGTCACATCTTGGACAAAATCTGTTGTTTATTATCCAGAAGAATTGTTTGAAACAACTTGGCACGACGGTAGTCAATTTTCTATCGCAGACATTCTTTTGTTTATGATTCTTGGTAGTTTCGATAGAGCGCAAGAAGCGAGTAGTATCTACGATGCAAGTGCAATTTCTGCTTATAACTCACTTATGAGTTATTTTAAAGGAGTGAGAATTGTATCGGAGAATCCATTAGTTATAGAGACGTATGTAGATTCCTATGCATTAGATGCTGAATTAGCAGTAAATTCCTGGTATCCGGTAGGTAACCTTGGAACAGGTCCTTGGCATACACTTGGATTAGGTATTCGAGCTGAGGCCGCTAAAGAGGTTGCTTTTAGTAGAGCCAAGGCTACGGAAATTGACTCTGAATATCTTGGTATGGCGTATGGACCAACCGTATCCATCCTCGCGAAGCATCTTGGCGAAGCAGCTGCTACAGGTTTTATCCCGTATGAGAAGTTTTTAAGTCAATACATCAGTGCAGAGGAAATTGCTTCAAGATGGAGTAATTTGCAGGCTTGGTATGGTAGTAAGGGTCACTTCTGGGTAGCTTCAGGGCCGCTGTATCTAGAAAGAGCATATCCTGTTGAGAAGCAGATTCACTTACGCCGTTACGAGAACTATATTGATCCTGCAGCGAAATGGGATAGATTTGGTGTTCCTATGTTTGCTGAGGCTGAGATTGAAGGTTCTACACGTGTTTCCATAGGTGCTGCGGCTGAATATGATGTAGTGATTACATTTAACGATCAGCCCTATCTAGTTAGTGATATGGACGTGGTTCGTTACCTTGTTATTAGTAGTACAGGTGAAATTGTTGTTGGTGGTGAAGCAACACCTGAAGAAGATGGGTTATGGACGATCACATTGTCTGCAGACGATACAAGTAAGTTAAATGTGGGTGCTAGTACCATTGAAGTTATTGTAACTCCAAAAGCAATAGCCATACCGACATTCGTGTCTATGCAGGTGATTGCAACTAGATAGTATTTCATATACTACTAATCGCTAATCAAGCTTGAGGCGTATTGGGGAGAGCCCTGGCTTAGTCCCAATACGCCTTTACGATTTCTAATTATATTCCAATGTGAGGGATGAATTATGGCAAATGAACTTCAGCCAGTACATCGAACTCCTAATCCATTACAAAGTAAGCAATGGAGCGATACTTTTCGTAGAATAGCCAAGTACAGTGTTCAACGTTTAGTGGTATTGTTTATCACGGTAGTGATTGGATTGTATATCACTGTTCTTATCGCTAATCAAGGAGGGTATGTAGACCAAATTCGTAAAGCACAGATTCGTGAATCTGTGGGACAGATGATGGCAGTTAATCCTGAAGTGCAGAGATTGACACAATCACAGATTATTGATATACAGCAACGTGAAATCGCTCTTGAAGAGGAACGACTAGGGTTGCACCTTCCTTTTGCACTTCGGAGTGTTATGTATTTACAGCAAGCAATCACACTCAATCTAGGAAATGCGGAGTACATGACCAGTGATAGTGGCTCTAGGAGAGTGAGGAATATTATCCTAGAACGATTAGCACCTACTCTTGTTCTGTTTCTTACTGCAAATCTTATACTATTTGGGTCGGCCATTTTGATAGCTCTTTTTTTATCGCGCAGATATGGATCGTTCTTAGATCGTGCTGTTGTTGCCCTTACTCCCACTTCCGCAGCACCGAGTTGGTTTTATGGAATGTTTCTTATTCTTCTATTCTCAGCATTGTGGAGAATGATGCCTTTTGGAGGTATGGTAGCAGCGCCTCCACCTAGTGGAATACACTATTACTTCAGTGTAGCGAAGCATCTCGTACTACCGATTGCAGCTATCTTTTTAGGTGCCATTTTCCAGTCTGTGTACTCCTGGCGGACGTTCTTCCTTATTTATTCTAGTGAAGATTATGTAGAGATGGCTAAGGCCAAGGGGATGACCTCATCCATGATAGAGCGGCGCTATGTTCTCAAACCCACTCTGCCAACGATCATCACCAGCTTTGCTTTAACATTGATCTATGCATGGCAAGGACAAATTATCTTGGAAACTGTTTTTAATTGGCCTGGATTAGGTCGATTATTATACCAAGCCATAGGGTTTAATGATATTCCAATTGTAGTTGGTTCTACGGTAATTTTTGCCTATTTATTGGCGATTACTGTTTTTTTACTAGATATTATCTATGCTTTAGTTGATCCTAGGGTTAAGGTTGGTAATGGGGGGGCTAGAGCATGAATTATTTTAGAGCAAGATTTAATGCAATTTCGCAATATCCTTCGGCCATTTTTGGTACTTCAATCATCTTGTTTCTGATAATTGTAGCCATCTATGCATTGGTTACTATTCCTCGCTCAGAAGCGATACGATTATGGCGTGGTGGTGACGAAATCTGGGCAGAGTCTCCTCGATATGCCGTCCCTAAGTGGGTAAATATCCTGCCTGGAGTTAACTTACCTGTTACCCAAGTACTAAGTACAGTCACTACTCCTGAGTACAAAACTGTCAGTGATTTTACTAGTGGTATCGCTGAATCTCGAGTTGAAATTCCCTTTGATTTTACAGCTAACGCTTTCCCTAAAGAGGTTAGTATATTTGCCCAAGGAGTATCGGATAGGAGCAGACCGTACGTTTCCATTACGTGGATTACTCCTGATGGTCGGGAGATCTTTCTTCTTGATGGAACAGTTGGGTCTAATGAATCGTATCGACTAAGAACGAACAGAACACTTATCCGTCGGTTAGGTAATGTGAATCCAGAAGTTGGTCTGCTTGCTAAACCTGGAAGTGTTGACATACCACTTAAAGGAACCTATACTTTGGTTGTTGACGGGTTACTTTTTGAGGAAGAATCTAGTTTTGATGTGAAATTAGTCGTATATGGTCAAGCTCATGGACTAGCTGGAACCGATCATCGTAGAAGAGATCTATCAGTGGCACTACTGTATGGGACGCCTATTGCTTTGGCCTTTGGTTTTCTTGCAGCAGTAGGTACGACCATAACAACCATGATGATTGCTGCTATCGGTGTCTGGTTTGGTGGCTGGATCGATGGACTTATTCAAAGAGTGACCGAGGTTAATCTAATCTTACCTGTACTTCCCCTTCTGATTATGGTGGGAACCTTCTACTCAAGGAATATCTGGGTAATGCTTGGGATTCTCATACTTCTAGGTATCTTTAGTGCGGGAATAAAGACCTATAGGGCTATGTTTTTGCCGATTAAGGAATCTCCCTATATTGAAGCAGCAAGGGGATATGGAGCAAGTAGTTATCGGATTGTGTTCTTGTATATGATTCCCAGAGTTATCCCTGTATTAGTACCATCTTTTGTGCTCCTTATACCTTCCTATGTATTTTTGGAGGCTACGTTAGCACTGCTTGGTTTAGGTGATCCTGTACTTCCCACATGGGGTAAAGTGTTGAGTGATGCTTATTCCGATGGAGCACTTTTTAAGGGCTATTATTATTGGGTCTTACAACCGGCTGGTCTTCTGATGTTAACAGGATTAGGATTCGCCATGTTAGGATTTGCTCTGGATAGAATCTTTAATCCTAGACTGAGGGGGCTATAGCACATGGAGAGTAAAGCGTTTTTTCGCGTTGAAGACTTAAAACTTCACTTTCGTACGCAACGAGGGATTGTACAAGCTGTAGACGGAATTACCTTCGGCTTAGTTAAAGGTAGAACACTGGTTATTGTTGGTGAATCTGGTTGTGGAAAGAGTTCGTTAACTCGAGCAATTCTACGTCTTTTGCCTCGAAATGTGCATAGTTATCAAGGACAAGTATGTATTGATAATGTGGATATTATGAAGTATGGCAATGAAGAGTTTCGCCGGAAAGTACGTTGGTTGCAACTAGCACTTGTTCCACAGGCAGCTATGAATGCTTTGAACCCCGTACTTCGGGTTGAGGATCAAGTGTCAGAACCATTGCTAATCCATAAGCGGGCAGCATCAAAGAAGGAAGCACTGAGTGGAACGAGAGATATTTTTAAGCTAGTAGGAGTACCTATTGATTTTCTCAAACGCTATCCTTTTGAATTAAGCGGTGGAATGCGTCAACGTGTAGCGATCGCAATGGCGTTAGTAACCCAGTCGCCTATTGTTGTGTTAGATGAACCGACATCTGCATTGGATGTACTTACCCAAGCAAATATCATGAATGTCCTCAAGAAAATAAAGGAAGAGTTCCAGACAACATTTATTCTCATTACGCATGATATCGCTACATCGAGTGAGATAGCCGATGATGCGGCTGTGATGTATGCAGGACAAATCGTGGAGTTTTGTGATGCAGGCAGGTTCTATAAGAATCCTTCACACCCATATTCCCAAAAACTAATGGCTAGCGTACCGTCGCTTCGAGAGGATAAGGAACTAGCATACATTCCAGGTCAGCCGCCTAGTCTTCTTGATCCTCCAGTGGGGTGTCGCTTTACCGATAGATGTCCTCGTAGATTTGATTCTTGTAAAAAAGAGCCGCCTTTAACAGAGCTTGAGCCAGGACATTTTGTTAAATGTTGGCTTTACCAGTGAGGTGAAAACATGGAAAATAAGACATTGCTTTCTGTAAAAAATCTACGAACATGGTTTGAACTTCGGCGTCTAGGTTTTATTAAGGTAGGAAACGTAAAGGCAGTTGATGGTGTAAGTTTTGAACTTAGCGAAGGTGAAGCGATTGCGGTCGTCGGTGAGAGTGGATGTGGTAAAAGTACCTTGGCTAGAACGATCATGGGACTATATCCGCCGACAGATGGTGAAATTTCCTTCAACGGTTTTACTGTTGATGCAAAGAGCAAAATAGACTTTAAGGCTTATAGAAGAAATGTTGGTTTCGTACAACAAGACCCGTATGGAGCACTACCGCCTTTCATGACTCTTAGAAGAATTCTTGAAGAGCCAATGCTCATAAATGGCATCACTGACAAAGAGGAAATGCGAAAGAGAATAGCTCAAGCTTTAACAGAATTAAAATTATCACCGGTTGATGACTATCTACAAAAATTTCCCCATATGTTAAGTGGGGGACAACAGCAACGGGTGGTTATTGCTCGAGCGAAAATCCTTGAGCCAAGATTAATTGTTGCAGATGAACCAGTTTCAATGTTAGACGCATCTGTACGAGTTGAGATTTTACAGCTGCTAAAACGTCTGCAAGAAACGTACAATATTGGGGTTATTTATATTACGCATGATTTATCAACTGTCAGGTATTTTGCAGAACGAATATTTGTGATGTATGCAGCCAATCTAGTTGAGCAAGCACCTGTGAAAACACTGATTCATAACCCTTTGCATCCGTATACACAAGCACTTCTAGAAGCAATTTCTGATCCTGATAGTAAGAATGCTCAAACCTATCGAAAGGTACCACCTGGTGAACCACCTAGTTTGCTAAACCCTCCAACGGGATGTAGATTTCACCCACGTTGTACTCACAGGATCGATGGATTATGCAATATAGAAGAACCGCCTAATTTTGAAGTTGAGTCCAAGCATCGTGTTATGTGTTGGTTGTATAAAGATAGCAAAGTGTCAAAGACTGTCACTGAAGCTAATGTAAGCTAGAATTTATTGCACGCATTGGTGGTGATGAATGCTGGATATATTAAGAAGCCTACCTCATAAACTGTGGTAGGCTTCTTAATATACTTCATGTTTCTATTACTTGTTTACAACTTCATCCAAAAAGCTCTGTATGACGGGCTTAATGGCAGCTAATTCACCTGTTATATTTGCATCTTGTTCGATAATACGATCTAAAACTTCGCCTAATCCCTGCTGAAGTGCGATTTCTCTATTATCTACTGTGATCGCATTCATTGCATACCGTTGAAAAACTTCCAAGGCTTCGCGGTCATACAAGTACATGACCCAAGAATCCCAGAAATCTTCCTCGAATTCTTCTAAAGTTTTATCCATGTATGGCTCAGTTAATTGTCTTAAAGCATTAACAACCTCAATCACAGCTCGAGGATTCTCGACACCAATGGGAATGATCCCCATCCATCGATTCCACAATGGAGCAACATGCTCTGTGGCTCTTGGACCTCTTGGTAATGGAACCATACTATATGCAATGTCGGTTCGATCTACACCCATTAGCGAATGAGGAATACTGACGGAATTGGCAAATACTACATGCATTGCATAGTCAGTATATCCACCTCTGGGATTTGCATATCCCGCATCAATTCGGGCCACATCCAGATTCCACAATTCCTGGAGATACTCAAGTACTTCAACAGCTTCAGGTTCATCGAAGACCGCTACTGTACGTCCATCAACTTCTCTAGTTACAGATGCATTATTCGTAGCAAATAAAGATAGTGCATGAAAGCCTAATGGACGAAGGTTGAACTTAATTCCTAGTTGATTAATCTCTCCATCACCTGTAGTATCCTTCGTTGCTTGGATAGCTATATCTTTAAACGCATCCCAGTCCCATTTTCCCTCTTTATATAGATCATAGGGATTTGGTAAACCTTCTTCGTCAAATAAATCTTTATTCCAAATAATAACCATGGGCTCAACCAATAGGTTCAGCGCCTCGACACCATAAGTATGTCCGCCTACCTGCATTCCGTATTTATGGCGGAATGTGGACGGTAACGATTCATAATATTCATCATCGAGATAGTCATCTAATCTGTGAATGAAACCTTGCATCGCTAAGGGGAAGAGCACATGTTCTGTTCGTCTAGCTCCAGCTTCATGATAATGGTAGATAATATCTCCAGTTATACCAGCTGTAATATGTGGTTCAGGGTTTGTATCTCCAGTTGCTGGAACAAATTCAATCTTAACATTAAACATTTCTTCTACTGCATCAATGTGTGCTTGTAATCGAGCATCAGGGTCTAACCAGCTTACCTCTCCCCTTGGTGCGAAGGGTGTAACATCATGAAAACGAAAACCAAGCTTAACGGTCTCTCCTTCGAAATCAAATAAAGGTGCTGCCATTATACTTCCAACAGAAAGTAAAACTAGCATTATCATGGTTATGACACTGAACATAAATAAACTCTTTTTCATAAGTATGACCTCCTAATAGTTTTTGTAACCTTATACTGAATAGCTCAACAAGCTATCAAAGATTCCGTTTCCGGCCCCCTTTCTTCAAACATATCTTGCTTGCAAGCATTTTCACCCCTTTCAGGTCAGGTATAGGTGGTCTATGTCTCAGTAACACTTTACTTTGTGAACTTTGTAAAGAGTTCTATATTAACCCGCCTATTACTGCCCCTAGTACTAATGTTAATTATATATAGAACGCTGAATTCCTTCTTATTTAGATTAATTAATTTTACAAATACACAAGTAGTTATAATGAAAACTGTTTGATAATTGTGTGAGAGCAAAAACAGCTAACCGTAGCAGCATCGTTGATTTGCTTTGTTTAAGTCGCAGCTGTTACGTAAAGTGTTATATTGGTGCAACATGCAAGTTTTTTTCTGAAAATCGTTAGAAATGAAGGTTTTTTTGGGTTGAGGTGGAATATATAGTTAGCAAGATCGAGTTGAAAGGATGAAAAATGTGGCTACCAAGATGACAATGCCGAGTTTTGATTACATGGAGAAAGGAGCGGATAATTCTCAAAAGGTCGCAGTCTTAAATAGTTCTTATGATATTTCCATTCGCTACGCTAGAATTCCTCAAGCTAAGGATGGTGAAGTGAGAGTAAAGATTAAATGGGTTGGAATCTGTGGTTCTGACTTAGAAGCGTATAGAGGGACTCGTTCGCCAGAGTTTATTTCGACTCCGGCTCGATTAGGGCACGAGGTGGCAGGTGTGATTGACCAAGTAGGTCCTAATGTAAGAGGGTTGAAAGTAGGAGATCAAGTAACTTGTCGCTATGTCTGGGGGGCATTTGCTGAATACATTGTCTGTAGACCATTTAACATTAAGGTCTTACCACCGGAATTTCCTCTGGAAGCGATAAGTCTAATAGAAATTTTGCCTGGAATTATTCATGCAGCTGAATTAGGAGAAATTGATCAAACCAAAAATGTATTGATTATGGGGCAAGGTGTAAGCGGACTTATTTTAACGCAGGTTGTGAGTCTTTATAGTCCAAGGAACCTAGTTGTGACGGATCTGTTTGATAAAAACTTACGCTTGGCTAAAAAGTATGGTGCTACACATACCTATAAGATATCATCGGAAGATACATCGACATTGGATATCTTGGGGAAGGATTTTCCTGACGGGTTTGATGTAGTCATTCCGTGTCTCCTCGAGGGTGATGGTATGGTGGATGCTCTCGACTGCTGTTCCTCTGGAGCTAAGATTGTGATGTATGGTTGTATTGGAGTGTGTAACACACCCTTTGATTTCTTTAAGTTACACCGGAAAAGGGCAGAGATATACTCAACGGAGCCGAGAAGAGATATAGATATGCGCAGGTTTTTTCAGGAAGGTCTACAGTTAGTGGTAGATGGCATAGTAGATACCAATGAGATTATCGATCAGCGAATACCTTTGAGCGAGATAGACAAAGCATTTGCTATTCGTAACAGGGCTAATTCTGACGTGATCCATGTTTTAGTGGACTGTGAAAGATAATGGGTTCATATCG
>SKJB01000145.1 GCA_007116145.1 Limnochordia bacterium
AAGGCTCGACGAACTAATGCTAGACCTGTTTTGATATCGCCTTCTACTTCAATATCATCTAGAGCGCTAATCGCATCAACTAACATTGTGCCACCACCAGCTACGATACCCTCTTCAACAGCAGCGCGGGTAGCCGATAAAGCGTCCTCAATCCGATGTTTCTTCTCTTTTAACTCTGTTTCAGTGGCTGCACCTACCTGAATTACAGCTACACCACCAGATAACTTGGCTAAACGTTCTTGTAATTTCTCTCGGTCATAATCAGAGGTAGTATCTTCAATTTCAGCACGAATTTGGTTAATTCGCCCAGTAATCTGTTCGCCTTGACCGCGACCATCAATGATAGTGGTTTCGTCTTTGGTAATACGCACTTGGCGAGCGGTCCCTAACATTTCTAAAGTAGTATTCTCTAATTTGAGTCCTACTTCCTCAGAAATCACTTGTCCACCGGTTACAACAGCGATATCGCTTAACATCGCTTTACGACGATCACCAAAACCTGGAGCTTTCACTGCCACTACATTTAATGTACCACGTAACTTATTCACAACCAACGTTGCTAATGCTTCGCCCTCAACGTCTTCGGCAATAATCACTACTGGTTTACTCACTTGCATAGTCTTTTCTAAGACTGGGAGAAAATCAGCTACAGCACTGATCTTCTTATCTGTGATCAAAATGTACGGATCCTCTAAAATAGCTTCCATGCGTTCGTTATCCGTTACCATGTACGGACTGATGTAACCACGGTCGAATTGCATACCTTCTACAACATCTAGAGTGGTTCCAATTGTATTTGATTCTTCGACAGTGATAACACCATCTTTGCCTACTTTTTCCATGGCCTCGGCAATCAAATCACCGATTTCAGGATCAGCAGCAGAAATGGAAGCAACCTGCGCAATCGCTTCTTTGGTTTCAATCGGTTTAGACTGTTCACCAATACGAGTAACGACTAGCTCCACAGCTTTTTCAATACCCTTTTTCAAAAACATTGGATTAGCACCCGCTGCGACATTCTTTAATCCCTCACGGATAATTGCTTGAGCTAAGACTGTAGCTGTAGTGGTACCATCACCAGCTACATCGTTAGTTTTTGTTGCTACTTCTTTTACTAACTGTGCACCCATATTCTCAAATGGGTCTTCTAATTCAATCTCACGTGCAATAGTTACCCCATCATTAGTGATTGTGGGTGAACCAAATTTCTTTTCTAGTACAACATTGCGACCCTTTGGTCCGAGTGTTACCTTTACAGCATCAGCTAAGGCGTTAACACCACGCTCTAACTTCTTCCTGGCATCTTCACGAAAAAGTAAATCTTTAGCCATTATTTGTCACCATCCTTTTAATTAGAAGTTTATCCTAAGACTGCTAATACATCTGATTCTTTAAGTACGAGTAATTCTTCACCTTGATACTTAACTTCTGTACCGCTATATTTAGCAAAAAGTACAGTCTCTCCTACTCCTAACTCAACAGGAATACGATCTCCCTTTTCTGAGTATTTGCCGGGACCTACAGCTAAGATTTCCCCTTGTTGTGGCTTTTCCTTGGCATTATCAGGAATAAATATTCCGCTTGCAGTTTTTTCTTCTGCTTCTAATACCTTGACAATCACCCGATCACCTAATGGTTTCAGATTCATTTGTGAGTACCCCCTTTGATAGTTACATCTCTTTTTTTATTAGCACTCACTTAAGATGAGTGCTAAACCTATACTTATGATATAGAAGAGACATCAATTATGCAACCATGATTGATGCCCTAAATTTGCCTTCTAAGCCAGAAATATCTAATTAGAGTCAATTTACTCGTTCGCACTGCCACACAATCGATTTTTCTATCATATCCATTCATTTCTTGTCTATTCGTGTGTTTAAACGAGCAGATCGTCTCCTAATTGCATCCCTGGCTTTGCATTAAGGGTCCAATCATTGCGTTTTCCACTGATGTAACGAAAATAGCCTGCACTCCCAATCATCGCAGCATTATCCGTACATAAGACAGGTGGCGGATAGAGTAAAGTCAAACCGAGTAACTCTGCTTGCTTGGTGAGATGATCACGGAGCCCTTGGTTCGCTGCTACACCTCCAGAAATAATAATCTGCTTTACGGCTTTGTCTTTAGCTGCCAATAGCAATTTTTGTGTTAATGCATCAATTATCGCCCACTGAAAACTCGCAGCAAAATCAGGGAGATGAATTTCTTCCTCTGCTTGATGCGCTTGATTAATTCGATTTAGAGCTGCGGTTTTTAGGCCACTAAAACTAAAATCATAGGTATCGTTTCCTGTTAAGGCGCGCGGAAAAATAACAGCACTCCGATTTCCTTGCCGAGCTAAGCGATCAATTTGTGGCCCACCAGGATACGGTAACCCTAAGACACGTCCAATCTTGTCAAATGCTTCACCTGCAGCATCATCTCTGGTGCGGCCTAAAATTTCGTAATGCCCAAATTTTGGGATATACAAAAGATCAGTGTGGCCACCAGAAACGGTAAGACAAATAAACGGTGGTACTAAGGTTGGATGTGCAAGAAAGTTAGCATAAATATGCCCTTCAATATGGTTCACACCAACAATGGGCTTCTTCAGCGCATAGGCTAGCGCCTTAGCAGCTGCAATACCCACGAGCAATCCTCCCACTAGCCCAGGCCCACAAGTAACTGCTATTACTTCAATGTCTTGTAATCTCACATTAGCTTCTTTTAGAGCCTGATCGATTACTGGATACACTACCTCAATATGTTTGCGACTAGCAATCTCAGGAACCACCCCACCAAACTTCTGATGTAATTCGATCTGGGATGCAATCACATTTGAAAGTATTACTTTACCATCCGCAATGACAGCGGCAGCTGTTTCATCACAACTTGTCTCAATTCCTAATGCTAATCTAGGCATGGGGTTCACCCTCTACTAAATCCATCCACATAATAATTGCATCTTCATTGCTATCGCGATAGTAGCCTTTACGAATCCCGTAAGAACGATAACCTATCTTCTCATATAATGCTTGTGCTCGAGTATTTGAGACACGAACTTCTAATGTCATTTTGCGTACCCCTCGTTTATAGGCGAAACTTGCTATCGCTTCAAGTAATAACCGACCGATTCCCCGACTGCGATAACCCGGATCCACTGCAACATTGGTAATATGGCCTTCATCAATAATAATCCATAACCCTATGTACCCAACAACACGACCGCTTATGCGAGCCACAAGATAATGAGCATTTTCATTTTCCTCTAATTCCGAAACAAAGGCTTGAAAGGACCAAGGGGTTGGAAAGGAACTACGTTCAATAATCTGTACATCAGGTATATCTCGTACTGTCATAGCTTTTAGGTCAACATTATCTAATCTATCGATCATCGGTATCCCTCACCTTGTCGTGGAGGTATTCTGCACTACTTCGACGCAGATAGAAAGGCTTTAACCCAAAAGGGTCAGAGCTAATACCTTGGGTTAGTAATTCTGCTCCAAGGGTTGCTACACTACTAGCATGCAATACCATACCTTCATTACTAGGAAATACTGCATTGTTAAGATCTGCGAGAGTCTCCTTGTGGACAAATGCACCGTCACCGACAAAAAGTACTGGCTGCGATTGCTCTCGACACCAATTCTGTACCCATTCAAGAGAACAATATTTTGGTTTCTGCACACTTTGTCCATGCAAGAAGATTTCCAGATATACATCGGCACGTTTTGCATCAATGAGGGGACAGATAAAACCAGAAAATACTTGATGCTGCCAAGCAAATGCTTGAAACGTCGTAATACCAATCAGCTGCTTATCTAGGGCGTACGCAAACCCTTTCGCCGTAGCTACACCAATGCGAAGTCCTGTGAAAGACCCTGGACCCGTCACAACTGCGATAGCATCAATTGCCTCCATATCAATAGCTGCATCCGTGAGAATCTGAGCAATCGCAGGCAAAAGTCGCTCTGAATGCGTGGTACGAATATTAAGCACATATTCGCCGACTAGTCCCCTGTCATCAGTCAAAGCCGCTCCGCCAGTCATGGTGGAGGTGTCAATTCCTAAAACTCGCATCGATTCACCTCCATAGAGAAATCTCTTAGCAACTGCTGATACCGCGAGCCAGATGCACGAAACTGCAGTGCACGCGTCTGTTCGCTAGTTTTTTTTATTTCCACCGTCAAATAGTGATCCGGGAGATAAGTACGAATTTGATCGCCCCACTCCACAATACAAACCCCTGCACCAAAAAAATACTCTTCATAACCTAAATCCTCTAATTCATTCGGGTTATCTAAGCGATATACATCAAAGTGGTAAATAGGATGTACCCCTTGATATTCGTTAATCAATGTGAACGTAGGGCTAGTAATACTAGCTTCATCCACTCCTAATCCCACTGCCATACCCTTGACCAACAACGTTTTACCTGCACCTAAATCACCGATCAGGCAAATTAGATCACCAGGAATCAATAATTTGCCCAACAACTGACCGACTTCATACGTCGTTGCTGGTGAGGCCGAACTGAAATTCCCCATATCCAAGCCACTCCATGCCCAAAAAATTGTATTTTTCTTCTAGTGTTTCTTGGCAATGACCGTTATATCCTGCTAGATTGGAAAAAAGATAGCTTCACAAACCTCACTTGCCTATAAAGGCTCCTCATTGGATAGAGATTACCTTTACTCTCTTACAGTTTCCCTTGAGCTTGCAACAAACCTTGTAAATAGCTGATTAAAGATTGGATATGCCTCTCCCATGAGTTCGGGGTGCCACTGAACACCCACCACAAAACGATGCTTCGTGCTCTCGATTGCTTCTATGATATTGTCAGGCGCTTTCGCACTCACTCGAAATTCAGAAGCAATAGTACCCACCGCCTGATGATGAAAAGAATTGACAAAAATAGACTTCCTCCCTAGGATCTCATAGAGCAAACTCTCCTCGCTGATTTCGATGCTATGAGTAGCATACCACTTTTGTGCCGCTTGCATATGTTTTAGTGGCTTATTTAAGTGCGAACCGATATCTTGTATAAGATCACCTCCGGCTGCCACGTTGAGAATTTGGCAGCCGCGACAGATGGCTAGAATCGGTATATCACGGCGTAGACCCTCTGTAATGAGTCTGATATCTAATTCATCCCATAGCGGATCAATCGCTCCGCAGAGCGGGTGCGGTTGTTGATGAAAGTGAAGGGGATCAATGTCAATACCACCAGGTATGATTAACCCCTGCACCATCCCTACCAGCTGCTGTATTCGACTTTTATCCATATAGGGTAGCAAAACTGGTGTTCCTCGGGCATGTAACGCTCGTTGGACATAGGAAGCATTCACATAATAACGTTCCGGTTCCTGCCAGCGGTGGCCACAGGCTACTCCAATAATCGGATCCAAGCGAGTCCCTCCTTACAATTCTCTATACCCAATCCTATGGAACAAAGAGTTTTCTATTCCTGGTACCCACAAAAAAAACACTCATCCATAGTGATGAGTGTAGCGAGCCAAACTATGTAATCTACAAATCAACTAAACCAAGACTGATTTGCAGAGCTTGATCAATTTTGACCATAATCTCTTCATCTAGGTGAGCAATCTTTTCTTTGAGCCGCCGTTTATCAATAGTACGTACCTGTTCTAGCAAAATAACTGAATCTTTTTCTAGATTAAAAGAGGAAGAAGAAAGTTCAACATGGGTAGGTAACTTAGCCTTTTTAATTTTTGAAGTAATAGCAGCCACTATCGTAGTGGGACTATATCGATTACCAATATTATTCTGTAACACTAAGACTGGGCGTACGCCACCCTGTTCCGATCCAATAACTGGATTGAGATTTGCATAGTAAATATCACCGCGAATGACAGTTTGCACTTTATTCAGCCTCCGCTAACTGACGTTCATAATGATCTAACAGCTGTTCGTCAGAGCCTTCTTCAGCTAAAACTAAATTGAGTGCAGCCATCTTTTGATATCCATTTTTCAGTCTTTCACGCAAAACTTCTTTTCTATGCTCGAGGATATACATCTGCATTGCATCTCGAACAAATTGGCTTCGATTACTGTTTTCCTCTTGTACCACTCTATCCACTTCCTGCAAAAGATTTTTGGGTAAAGAAACTACAATTCGCTTAGTCTGGGCCACAAATGCTCACCTCTTATTTTAGAAATAAAGGCATGAAAACCGATAATCGCACCACTTGTCTCTATTATAGCCTGTAAATAAATCATCTGTCAATGATCGGATAGTTTGCCCTTTTCCATAAAATATGGTAATCTATAGGTGTAGAGGCAAAACTTTCCATAAAATATGAGAAGGTGTAGAGAGCATGAAAATTGGACAACAAATTCGGATGCGCCGCAAAAAACTCAGACTGAGTCAACAGCAACTAGCAGAAAATGATTGGACACGGAGCTATATTAGTCAAGTAGAGGGCGAACTGATTCAACCAAGCGTTGGAACTCTATTCAAGCTAGCAGAGAAACTAGATACCACAGCTAGTGAATTAGTTGGGGATGGACAGCTATTACGCAAGGCTAAGATGACTGTTTTTTATCCGCAAATATGTCTGGACTGCCTGGCTCTTTTACCGAAAACATCTACTACTATATTTCTAGCTGAACTAACGAATTCCCTGCTAACTAGAAAAACCCTAGATTGTCAATTGCCACCAAATGCAGAATTGTACTATCTAAATGCTAGGGTACTCATTTTCCAGCAAAATTATCAACAGGCAAAAAAAGTGTTAGTCGATGGTCTACGATTCGTAGACGAATTTTGGCGTATACTATTTCTATTACAGTTGTGTAACGTCACCCAGAGACTTAGTGATCCTGAGCACTTGCTAATGAAAGAGAAATTCGATAGCATAATGCAAGAATTTGAGAACATTCACGAACTACAAGACAAAATAGCCGAGGAAATACGCTGCGAAACAGATAGTACACGCAGCACCGATTTAATCAATCTTCTCTCTGCGTTAAATTATTTCACCGACTTGCAGCTATTACTACGTTAACAGAAAAAAAGAATAATAAAATATAGGGACGACCTAGGTCGTCCCTATAGCTATTCACTTATATAATTATTACTTAACGCGCACTCGTTCGTGCCGTATGCTTTGTTCAGACTCTTTTTCAAAGAGTTGACACTTGCCAGCATCTAACACTACTTTGTGTTGTTCGCCATCCTTAGCTTTCGTAACAGCACCAACACGGGCAATCATCTGAGGAATTTCTTCACCCACTGATAGGAATAAGAAGGTTTCTGCACCCATTGGTTCTGTAACTTCAACCATTGCAGTCAGACTCATATCTTCCTGGTACTCATCAAGTGCATCAACACTTTCAATATCTTCTGGGCGAATACCAAAAATCATCTCTTTATCGACATAAGGAGCTAAATCCTTAAAATAATCTAAACGTTCCTTAGGAATACGTAATTTAACATGACCTTCAAGAGTCTCAACATAATAATTATCATTTTCGTGACGTAAAACTACATCAATAAAGTTCATGGGTGGACTACCAATAAATCCAGCTACAAACACATTATTAGGATGATTATAGATCATCAAAGGAGTAGCGACTTGTTGAATTAATCCATCTCGCATAACTACAATCCGATCACCCATCGTCATTGCTTCGGTTTGGTCATGGGTAACATAGACTACAGTAGTTTTTAAGCGATTATGCAACTTACTTAACTCAGTTCTCATCTGAACCCGTAATTTAGCATCTAAATTGGATAACGGTTCATCCATTAAGAATACCTTAGGTTCACGTACAATTGCTCGACCTACAGCTACACGTTGGCGCTGTCCACCAGAAAGTTGCTTTGGTTTACGATCTAACAAGTTTTCAATACCCAACAATTTAGCTGCATCTTTAACTCGACGGTCAATCTCTACTTTCGGGAACTTCCGCAACTTCAAACCAAAAGCCATGTTATTGTATACATCCATATGGGGGTACAATGCATAGTTTTGGAAAACCATTGCAATGTCTCGATCCTTTGGAGGAATATCATTTACCACAGTGTCACCAATAGTTATGGTCCCACCGGAAATCTCTTCCAACCCTGCAATCATCCGTAAAGTTGTAGATTTTCCACAACCTGACGGTCCGACTAACACAATAAACTCTTTATCTCTTATTTCAAGATCAATTTGGTCTACTGCCAATAAGCCGGTATTTGCATAACGTTTTTCTAGTTTATTCAATACTACTCTGGCCATTTCATGTCCTCCTCTATGTCAATATCTAGCGTCTAGATAGCTAGAGCTGTAGCAAAAACAATTATCCTTGTACTCACCTCCACATTTCAATTAATTATATTAATTTTTATGGTTAGCAGAGAGACTGACAAACAAAGTATAAATGCTTTACACCGTACTTACTTTCTTGTCTTGACACGATTACGCTGGTATAAACTAAGAATGCATTTGCTAAGAATATCTCTCTTCTTTGAATATTCAACAGCAAAATCAAATATCCTTCTTTTGATCTAATTTTTTTAAAAAAATTAATAAAAAAAACCACCCCAGAATAATCCAGGGTGGTTCAGGTTTAATGATTAGAATCCAACTCGTATAGTTAATGCTGCAAACTTATCATCATCAGCAATAAACTTTTGACCTACATTCAGACCAATCCAACGATTACCAATTTCATATTGAGCTTGGAGATTAAATTGGGCCGAATCGTCAGCACCTTTATTTACGGTATAGTTTACTTTTGGATAGAGGCTTAAGCTATCAGTAACTTTTGCACTCAGACCAGCGCGTACATTCGCTCTGCTGGTTTCGAAGTTATAATCTGTATGCGCAAAACCCCATACCATGTCGTCAACAATTGGACTCGCAACACGACCAGTTACAATTAATGTGTTATCTGCCCCAACTGCTTTAGGCATTCTTTGTACTAACATAAGCTGAGTTGCAAAACCCCTAACTCCTTGTACCCGCTTTAACCAACGATTATTATCGAATTGTTGGTGACGAGTGTCGTTAAAAGTTGGAAGATTTGCATTGCTAACACTTACTAGTTGATTCCAATTAGGATTGTTAGCAGTAAAGTAGCTTAAGCTTGCGCTAACTTCATCTTGCGTAAAATCAGCTGCAGTACCTGTTGTTTTAAATCCAGCT
>SKJB01000089.1 GCA_007116145.1 Limnochordia bacterium
CCTGACCCGGATCCAACACCTGACCCGGATCCAATGCCTGACCCAGATCCAATGCCTGATCCAGATCCAGCGCCTGACCCGGATCCAACGTCTGATCCAGATCCAGTGCCTGATGAAGCTGGATTGCCAAATACTAGCGATTTGTAGCGGTTGGTGCAAAACTCATTATCGCCAATAGGTATGTAAGCGTTTACGGTAGGTGAGGATTCCAGTTGCTATCCACATCGAGTTGATCTTTAATCCTCATCACCTGGTAAGTTGAGGTATCGTGTTCCCTTTGTGTTCCAAAGTGAATTTCCATGTGATAGATGCCTTTAAGTAAGGGGGTTGTCACTGGTGGGAGATCACCAGTAAACCACGATTGAGGTGCTAATCTTAATGCTTTCTGGGGACCTTTAACGATCTCGACTTTGCCGGAGAGATTTTGGAAGTACTCTAGTCCCACCGAATGGTTAAGGAAGTCGATAACAATGTCTTCTCTTGGATCATAAATGGTGATGCGGTGAATATAGAGTGGCTGATCAGATCCATTAGCAAAACCAATGATGCCGTACAAGGCATCATTGGTGTAATGAAATACATGGAAATCTGGCAAAAAGAATGCTGGCCACAATCCGGTATCGTATTTAATAATAGGTGTGTTTGTGCCTTCTTCAACATGGATATCCCACTTATAGCGGCGGTAACCGCCAGCAAATATTTCCATGCTGTAACGGTTAGGAACGATTCCCTCCAGGGTAAAATGCCCGGTACTATCTGCTTGCACAATGCGGCCACTAATATGCACCACGGCGTAAGGAATGGGATCTCCAAAAACATTATGAATGCGTGAGGAGACAATACTATAACTACCGCTATCCTTTGATACTGGTGTTACCACAGAGATTGATGATGGCAATAAGCTAACTTCCCATCGGACTAATGTTACAAAAAATATAAAATAAGCGATAACTACATAGGAAAGGAGTGTATAAAGACCGATCCGAAAAAAAGGGAGCCAAAAAGTCCGACCAAACATTGTGTTTCCTCCTTTTATTGCAGGATTACCATGCTTAGAAAGCGAATCTTGGTGAGACAGCTTTTCTGGAAGGAGCTTTCTAATGCCAAGAACTGGAATTATACTTATAGTATTTCTTATGCTATTCATTATATTTACCCAGAGTGCAGTTGGTGCGATTAACTTTTATGTGGGAAACCAATTAATTGATCTATCCTCACCATTAACCGTGGTTAACGGTAGTATTTTGGTCCCTATTACTGTGTTTACTCAATATTTAGGTGCCCGATTAAAGGTTGACGGCACTTTAGTTGTACTTGAATTTCCTGCTAAGACTATTTCTATGCAGTTAGGGCAGATAAATGTGCATGTAAACGGGGTAGAAAGCGTCTTCGATGTTGCCCCTGAATGGAGTAATGGTGATGTTATGGTTCCGCTACGTTCATTCGCTGATCAATTAGGTTTGCGTATTGCTTTTGATGCAGATCAGATGGCTCTGACACTAGTCATGTCAGAGGAACTAGAACAATTAGCAGGAAGTCAGCTGACAACACAGTATCAAAAGGAACCAGGAAGCTCATCGCTTGGACCAAATATGAGCATTGGCACTCTACCAGAGCCACGTTTAAATGATATTGTGTTTCTAGGAGGGGCTAGGTCTCGTGTTTTTATTGACGTTCATGGGTATACCGGTTATCAGAGTACCTTATTAACAAATCCAGATCGACTAGTGATTGATTTGACTGGCATCACCCAAGATGTCACGCCTACGCAGGATATCAATAATACAATTATTCAACGAATTCGCAGTAACCGCTTTAATGACCGTACGATGCGTATTGTTTTTGATCTGAATAAATCGACAGGTTATGAAATCCATCGTTGGCCGGATGGTGGGTTAGAGGTCGAGTTTAACTACCAAATTAGTGAAATAGGTTATGTTCGAGATGAAGATCCAAAGTTGTGGTTTACAGCGAATGATCAACCTCTTTTTTCTGTTAGTCATCTGGTAGACCCAGCCCGTTTAGTTCTGGATTTCCAGAACTCTACACTGCTAAGTGGCGCACAGGAGTTTCGAGTCTCCGACCCCCGGGTACGTTTAGTCAGGGTAAGTCAGTTTATGCCTTCGATTACCCGTGTAGTGTTGGAGTTAGATGGTGTGATGACACCTATTTCTGTCGACGAAGTAAACGATCGTTTTGAAATCCTGTTGTTTGAAGGCACAATGGAGGAATACAATGATTTACTAACAATAAATGAAACAGTAGATACATTGTTGCCGCCGATAGTAGACGAGTCTACAGAGGAGCAACAGATCATTCGGTATAATCAAATTCTTAGCGGTCGTGTGGTAGCCATCGATCCTGGTCACGGTGGTTCTGATCCTGGGGCAATTGGTCCACGCGGAACATTTGAAAAAGATGTGGTACTAGCCATTGGATTAAAACTAGGAAAGCTGTTAGAAGAAGCAGGGGCTCGGGTGATTTATACCCGCAGAACTGACACTTATATTTCAATATATGATCGTCCACGGATTGCTGAATACGGACAAGCCGAAATATTTGTTTCTATTCATGCAAATTCTTTCTCTCATCAGCTACCAAATGGTACTGAAGTTCTCTATAACCCTTTGTTCTTAGAGAATTTTCGGTTAGCCCAAGCATTACAAAGTGAGCTGGTTAGTGCGCTACAGCTAGCGGATCGTGGATTACGCCCTCGAGAAGGATTGGCGGTACTAAACAGAGCGAAGATGCCAGCTGCTTTAGTCGAAGTAGCGTTCATAAATCATCTAGAAGAAGAGTTATTGTTACGTTCTCCCGATTTTCAACAACGAGCTTCAGAAGCTATCTACAAGGGAATTGTTGGTTATTTTGCACAGTATCGGTAAGGATGGAGTGAAGTGATGAGCGACCGTCAGCGAATTGGAGCACTTTTACTAGTAGTTATTCTATTGTTTGCGGGGCGACTATTGTGGAATCGTTTATTTGTTGAGGAACCCACAATTGCAACAGCTCCTCAGCTCTATACTGTTTACTTTTCTTCAGGTAATAAAACCTACTTAATGCCTGAGTATCGTTTTGGCGAGGGTACCATTAGTCAACGGTTGGATGCACTAGTGAGTGGGCCACAGCATCCGAATCTAGCTCCACTCTTACCGCAAGGTACAAGGGTGATTAGTTACGAAGAGAGTGCAGATCTATTATATGTCAATTTTAGTGAAGACTTATTGCTTCACCATTCTGGTGGGAGCATAGGGGAATTAATCACTATCTACGGGATTGTGAACACTCTAACAGAGATAGAGTCTGTAAAACGCGTGCAGATACTAGTTGCAGGTAAAATGGTGTCAACAATCGCAGGTCACGTCGATATATCGAATCCGCTAGTTCGTGATTGGAGTTTAATAGGAAGCCAAAAATTGTAGCAGTACTGAGCGTCCACTAGCCAAGCCACTACTTGCAGATCATTTTGGCTTTGAGCGAGAGCAGCTGTATAGGTTATTTCAACATTATCCCTTACATATGCTATTAAGAGATGCTAAAGGTGGAGGATTGAGTATGCAAATTACATCTGCTCCGATTGGAATTTATGATTCAGGTGTAGGCGGTCTAACGGTTTGGTTAGCGCTAAAAAAACTAATTCGACAAGATTTGCTCTACTACGGAGATACAGCCCATATTCCCTATGGTGATAAGTCACGAGAACAGATTCTCTTTTATTCTCATAATATCATCCGTTTTTTTCAAGAAAAAAAAGCAAGAGCTGTCATTGCCGCTTGTAATACATCGAGTGCACTGGCTTTGCCTGCATTGCAAGTGTCTATGGGCATACCGTTATTTGGTGTGATTGAACCAGCCGTTGCAAATGCCATTGCGCAGACACGCAATAATAAAGTTGGTATTATTGCTACGGTAGGTACTGTTAACAGTGGTAGCTATCAGAGCATATTTAGCCGGGACGCTTCAGATGTGGAGGTCTTTGCCCAAGGGTGTCCGAAACTAGTCCCTTTGATCGAAGCGGGTCAGGTGCAAGGGTCTGCAGTGGACAATGCTCTGCAAGAATACATTTATCCCTTGCTAGCAGCAGGGATCGACACACTCGTATTAGGCTGTACGCACTACCCCTTTTTATTGCCCGCTATCGTAAAGCTAACTGGATTAAACATAAAAATTGTGGATCCAGCGTGGCAGACAGCGAAAAATGTATACGAATGGCTCCAAAAAAGTAGCATTCCAGACAAACAGGAAACACCCATGGATCAGTATTGGGTGAGTGGTAGCCCGAATGAGTTTGCACAGAGAGCCAGACAGTTTTTAGGATTCTCTCTAGATGCAGTAGGTCACCATGTACAACCAGAAGCACAACCTAGTGAGTTAAATGTGTTTAAAGGGGAATTGTGGTCCGCGTGGAGGGAGGATAATAATGATCAAGTGGAAGAGTAAAAGAATTGTCGTTGTAGGTCTCGGAATAAGCAATATTCCCTTAATTAAGTTTCTGCTGCGCTCGGGGGCAATTGTATATGGCAGAGATCGTAAATCCATAGCAGAATTAGGCGAACGCTATCAAACTCTAGGTGAACTTGGTGTGGAATGCTTGCTTGGAGAGGACTATCTTAACAATCTTGATGAGTTTGATGCCGTATTCTTAACACCTGGCATTCCAAAACATCTATCAGAAATTCAAAATCTCATGGGTAAAGTACCTGTGCTCAGTGAGATTGCTTTAGTATTAGCCTATGCAAAAGCACCAGTCTATGCGATCACAGGTAGTAGTGGTAAGACTACAATCACAACATTAGTAGGAGAGATGCTAAAAGCTAGTGGGATAAATACCTTTGTTGGAGGCAATATTGGTCATCCATTAATTACAGAAGTGTTAGACATCCCAGCTGATGCGTGTATTCTATTGGAGTTATCTAGCTTTCAGCTAGAGCTTTTGGATCAAAGTCCCCATGGTGCTTTGGTTACAAATATTAGTGAAAATCACCTCGATGTTCATTTGCGATTAGAAAATTATATTCAAGCTAAAAAGCAAATCTATTTACATCAGAGCAAGAATGACTTTGCCATATTTAATCTAGATGATCCGGTTACCCGCGAGATGGCTGCTGAGGTCAATGGAGAAACCTACTTCTTTAGCATGCAACAGCCCGTGAATCAGGGTACGTACCTTGAGGATGATACAATTGTGTTTTGCGATAGGAATCAGCAGCGAGAGGTTGTTCTCGCCCGTAGTGAGGTTCGTTTAGCGGGTGACCACAATGTGGCGAATATGTTAGCTGCGGTATTGTTAGCTCGATTAGCGGGAGCCTCTTTTGATGCAATTCGTAGTGTGGGTCGGGAGTTCGCTGGAGTAGCACACCGTTTAGAGGAACTGGGGACATATCAAGGAGTTGATGTTTATAATGATTCTAAATCTACCACTCCTAGTAGTGCCATAGCAGCTCTCAAGGCCTTTAATCAGCCGATTGTCTTAATTGCTGGTGGATATGATAAACATTTATCCTTTGTTGAGTTTGCGCGCTTAGCCAACGGAAAAGTGCGGCATATGATTTTACTTGGGCAAACAGCTCCTCAAATCCAACAAACGATAATTGGGCAGAGTCTTACAAATACAAAGATACACATTGTAGGAGATCTACCAGAGGCTGTGGACTTAGCTTTTCAGTTAGCCATAAGTGGTGATGTATTATTACTCTCACCAGCTTGTGCTAGCTTTGATATGTATCCGAACTACGAGGAGCGAGGGGAGCATTTTCGGCGACTCGTCCTGCAAAAGGCGCAAGCTAGCGAGAAAGAGATGTGAGTTACATGATGGAGTTATTTCCCCCTTTAATGGCAATAGAGTCGTTAGAGTGCGGAGACGAAGTGCGTTTTCAGGGTGTGGTTTATACAGCCCGGGATGCTGCACACAAACGGTTGGTCAAACTTCTCGAACAAGGTGAGGAATTGCCGTTTCCAGCCAAGGGAGCAGTTATCTACTATGTGGGACCTTGTCCCGCAAAGCCTGGAGAAATTGTGGGCTCAGCTGGACCTACGACTAGTAGTCGCATGGATGATTTAACACTCCCTTTATTAGAAGCGGGTATTAAGGGAATGATTGGTAAGGGCGAGCGAAGCGAAAAGGTAATTACTGGAATCAAGAAGCATAAAGCTGTCTACTTTGCTGCTTTAGGTGGAGCGGGTGCTTTGTTAGCGCGCTGCATTAAGCATATGGAGTTAATTGCGTATCCTGAGTTAGGGCCCGAGGCAGTTTATAAGCTAGAAGTGGTAGACTTCCCAGCAATTGTCGCGATTGATGCTCGGGGTCGTAGTATTTATCAAGAGGGACGAAAACAATATCAAGCAGGAGGAATGCTACATGGCTAGAGTTGATGGTCGGAACGTGGACGAGATGCGTCCAATTACGATAGAACGGAATTTTATTAGACATGCAGAAGGATCGGTGCTTATCTCCGTGGGCAATACAAAGGTGATCTGTACTGCGACTATCGAAGATAAAATACCACCTTTTTTACGGGGACAGGGTGTGGGCTGGATTACCGCTGAATATGCTATGTTGCCGCGCGCCACCGATGTGAGAAATATGCGCGAATCCTCTCGTGGTAGAGTGGGGGGGCGCACACATGAAATACAGCGTTTAATTGGGCGCTCTCTTCGATCTATCGTTGATCTTAAGGCGTTGGGAGAAAAAACGATTTGGATAGATTGCGATGTGATTCAAGCTGATGGCGGGACTCGCACTAGCGCGATTACTGGCTCCTACATTGCTTTAGTTGATGCTTTAACAAAGCTGAAGGAGAAAGAAAAGTGGAAGCGTCTGCCTCTAAACGATTATTTAGCGGCTATCAGCGTAGGTATTGTTGATGGTGTGCCGCTATTGGATCTGTGTTACAAGGAGGATTCAAGGGCACAGGTAGACTTTAATGTTGTAATGACTGGTTCTGGAAAGTTTGTCGAAGTTCAAGGTACAGCAGAGCAGAATCCTTTTTCGCGTGCAGAAATGGATCAAATGTTAGCATTAGCAGAAAAAGGTATTGGAGAATTGGTGAAAATCCAACGTCAAGTAAGTACGACTGATGGCCAGCTCGCTGTGGTGGACTGCAGTGAGTAGGCTGGTGTTAGTGATTGCCTCGACAAATGCCCATAAAATACAGGAAATCAAGGCAATGCTCCAGGGTTTACCTCTTGATATCAAAGCGGTTAATGAAGTAGATCCATTACCAGCGATTGTCGAAGATGGGGATACGTTTGAAGCGAATGCTATTAAAAAGGCAGTTGAGACTGCAAAAGCTGTGGGATACTTAGTATTAGCTGACGATTCTGGATTGGCTGTCGATGCCCTGCAGGGCCAACCAGGGGTGTATTCTGCACGTTTTGCTGGAGAACCGAGCAATGACCAACGTAACAATGATAAGTTGCTCGATTTGATGGCGGGGCTACCAATTGAGCAACGGGTGGCTAGATTTCACTGTGTGATTGCTGTTGCCTGGCCGAGCGGTGAGGTTAAAACGTATAGTGGGTCTTGCGAGGGGACGATCGGCTTTTCACCCCAAGGTGATCATGGGTTTGGCTATGATCCCTTGTTTCAGGTTCCTGGGTATGACCAAACGTTTGCACAATTAGGTGAGGAGATTAAGAATCAGATCAGTCATCGTTCGAGGGCTTTAGTCCAGCTTAAAGAATTATTTCACCAGGATTTTTTGTAAAATGTATTGACAGACCCATTAAGCTATGGTAAGATTGTTTTTGTCAGTCTGATAGGCATGGCATTGTTGATTATCGGGGCGTAGCGCAGCTTGGCTAGCGCGCCTGCCTTGGGAGCAGGAGGCCGGAGGTTCGAATCCTCTCGCCCCGACCAATTTTATCAATGGTAGAATAAGTGTAATAATAGTTGCGGGTGTAGCTCAATGGTAGAGCACTGGCCTTCCAAGCCAGCTATGAGGGTCCGATTCCCTTCACCCGCTCCACTTATCAACATGCGCCTGTAGCTCAGCGGATAGAGCATCGGACTTCTAATCCGAGTGCCGCAGGTTCGATTCCTGCCAGGCGCGCCACAAGGTTAAACGTGGTGGGTATAGCTCAGTCGGTTAGAGCGCCAGGTTGTGGCCCTGGAGGTCGCCGGTTCAATTCCGGTTACTCACCCCATTTCTTTTTAAATACATAAACCAAAACTTTTTAGAGAGATCCTATAAGGATCTCTCTATTTTATGTTTAGCTACTGTTCATATGAAATTTGCGGCCTGATGGGTACACGGATTTGTGCAGCGATTATCCCGCTTATAATCAAAAAAACGATGGCTGTTAGAAACAGGTATTGCGAACCGAAAGTGCTCCAAATAATGCCGCCAATTATTGGCATTATCATTGCTGTAACGTGGTCTAGGCTTACTCCCATTGCAAGTGTTGGTGTTAGATGGTCTCGCTCGGTCAAAATCTTACTAACATAACTAATCCGCACCATGGATGAGGCGGTAAGCACTGAGTCAAGAATATAACAAGTGAACACGAGATAGAGTCCGTGCTGTCCTAGAGGTAAAAAGGGTGCTAGGGCATAACCCATAAAGATCAGGATCATTAAGGGCACTTCGCCCATTAAGATGATTCTCTCGCCAAATTGATCGGATAATTTGCCGAGAAAAGGGCGAAAAGAGATGCCGATAATGCTTGTTACTATCCATAACTGCGCAATAATGGATGCTGATTGCTGGAAGTGTTGAATTAGCAACCAAGGAGCAAAGGTGATTAGTATTTGCTTGCGGATGCCCCACAGGAGACTTAGCCAATAATACGTTTTATACTCCCATCGCCAGACCAGTCGAGTTTGTGAACCGACAACTTTAATTGGTCTCATTGTGATCAACGCAACGAGGCAGCCTACGGCAATGATCGCTGCTAAGAAATAGGTGTGCTTGTACGTTAAGTTCATGGAGAGGAAGTTTCCGAAGCCTAGCCATATTACCGTTGCCCCGAAAATGGTCGATGCTAAGCGGATTGCGCCGATTTTGCCTAATACCTCTCCCACATTGCGGTCTTTAGCTAATTCCACAGCGATCGAACCTTCTAGCGGCATAAAAAGGTGGTTGCCCATACTCCAGATCATCATATACACGATCATAACAGGGA